>NZ_LKBY01000135.1:0-231734 GCF_002699915.1 Pseudomonas sp. ICMP 8385
GAGGGGCATGAAACGAACTCATAAAAACAGAGCCCGTTTCTATTATTGCTTGGCGGAGAAGTCAATTTCTTAACTGACTGGCATTAGGGCAAGCCCGCTCCCACATTTTGCGTTTCTACAGGTTCAAGTCGGCTCAGCGCTTGAGCTTGCGTTTATTGCGATACTGGTCGATCACCACTGCCACCACGATGATCAGGCCCTTGATGATGTCCTGGATATAGGCATCCACCCCGACGAAGGTAAACCCACTGGCCATCACCCCAAGGATCAGCGCGCCAATCACCGTGCCGGTGATGCGCCCTACCCCGCCCGCCAGGCTGGTGCCGCCGATGACCGCTGCAGCAATTGCATCCAGCTCGTAGGACATGCCCATCCCCGCCTGCCCGGTCGCCGCCCGAGCCGAGGCGACCACACCGGCCAGCCCGGCCAGCAGCCCGGCAATGCTGTAGACGATGATCAAGTGCCGCTTGACGTTGATCCCCGAGGTGCGCGCCGCCTGCATATTGCCGCCGATGGCGTAGGTGTACTTGCCGTACTTGGTGTAGCGCAGGGCAATGTGGAAGATCACCGCCACCACCAGGAAAATGATCACCGGCATCGCGCCATGGCCGATGGCCGTGTAGGAATCCGACAGCATGCTCACCGGCTGGCCTTCGGTGTAATAACGCGCCAGGCCACGGGCCGAGACCATCATGCCGAGGGTGGCAATAAACGGCGGGATGCCGGTAATGGCGATGATGCTGCCGTTGATCGCCCCCGCCAGCAAGCCCACGCCCAGGCCGGCCACCACCGGGATCCATACCGGCAAGTCCGTCAGCGACGGAAACACCGCCCGGGAAAAATCCGAGGTTTGCGCCAGGCTCGCGGCAATCATCGCCGACAACGCCAGCACCGAGCCCGAGGACAGGTCGATACCGGTGGTGATGATCACCTGGGTCACGCCAATCGCCAGCAAGCCGATGATCGACACTTGCAGGATCATCAGCACCAGGCGCTGGGAGTTCATCAAAAAGCTCTGGTCACGCACGATCCAGCCGAACAGTTCAAACACCAGGCCGATACCGATCAGCACCAGGAAAATGCTCAGCTCGGTAGGGAACCGCCGCCGCCCCTTGGCCGCCGTGGCGGGCTTCTTTTCCTCGGGTTTGCTTTCCAGTATTGCGTTCATTGCCCGTCACCTTTTTATTCGTTAGTGGACTGCCGTCATACCGGAAGCCAACTGCATGACTTTTTCCTGGGTGGCCTCGGCCCGGTCCAGGGTGCCCATCAACTCGCCCTCGTGCATCACCATCACCCGGTCGCTCATGCCCAGCACTTCCGGCAGCTCCGAAGAGATCATGATCACCGCCATGCCCTCGCTGGCCAGAAAGGCGATCAGGCGGTAGATCTCGGCCTTGGCGCCGACGTCGATGCCACGGGTCGGCTCATCGAGGATCAGCAGCCGTGGCTGGGTCATCAGCCAGCGGGCCAGCAGGGCCTTTTGCTGATTGCCGCCGGACAGGGTGTCGATGCACTGCTCAAGGGAGGGGGTTTTCACCCGCAGCTTCTTGCACATGTCTTCGCACAAGGCCCGCAGGGCTTTTTGCTGGATAAAGCCGTTGCCCGAGTAATGGGGCAGCACGGCCATTTCCATGTTTTCCAGGACCGACAGGCAGGGGAACAGGCCACTGAGCTTGCGGTCCTCGGTCAACAGCGCAAACCCCTGCTTGATAGCCATGTGCGGGTCGCTGATGCGCAACGCCTGGCCGTCGAGGCGGATCTCGCCGCCGTCGCTTGGGGTAATGCCGAAGAGCGTTTCCGCCACATTGGTGCGGCCCGAGCCCATCAGCCCGGCAATGCCGAGGATCTCGCCGGCATGCAGGTCAAAGGACACGCCCTGGAACACCCCATCCAGGCGCAGGTCGCGCACCGACAACAGCAACTCGCCGATGGGTTTGTCGCGCACCGGGAACAGTTGGCTCAATTCGCGCCCGACCATCATCGCGATCAGGCTGTCGCTGTCCATGCTGTCGGCGCGTTGCAGGCCGATATAGGCGCCATCGCGAAACACCGCCACTTCATCGGCAATGGCAAACACTTCATTCATTTTATGGGTGATGTAGATGATGCCTTTGCCCTGGGCCTTGAGGTCGGCAATGATCGAAAACAGGTGCGCCACTTCCTTGTCGGTAATCGCCGAGGTCGGCTCATCCATGATCAGGATGTCGGAGTCGTAGGACACCGCCTTGGCAATCTCCACCATCTGCCGCTCGGCAATGCTCAGGTTGCCGACCTGCTCCTCGGGGTCGAGGTTGATCCGCAGCCGCGCCAGCAACTCGGCCGTGCAGCGGTGCATGGCCCGGTGATTGACCAGGCGCAGGCCATTGAGCTGCTCGCGACCGATCCAGATGTTCTCGGCGATGCTCATATGGGGCATCAGGTTGAGTTCCTGGTGGATCATCGCGATGCCCGACTGCAAAGCGGCCAGGGGCGTATCAAACACCACCGGCTTGCCCCGCAGGCGGATCTCCCCGGTATCGGGTTGGTAGATGCCGGCGATGATTTTCATCAGCGTCGACTTGCCGGCGCCGTTTTCTCCCATCAGCGCCAGGACCGAGCCGGGGCGCACCCGCAGTTGCACATCGTCCAGGGCCACGACGCCGGGAAAGCCTTTGCTGATATGGGCGATTTCCAGCAGGTAGGGTTGTTCCAGGCCTGCGGGCTGCACAGCAGTCGCTTGAGCGAGCATATCGGGGCTCCATCGGCAGGGCGATTGTGACCGCCCTGCCGGCTTATTGTTGTGATTGAGCGTTACTTGAACGAGGCGACATTGTCCGGGGTGATCAGTTGGAACGGCACCACGACGTTTTGCTCGACCGCCTCGCCCCTGGCCATTTTCACAGCCGCCTCCACCGAGCCGACCGCCTGCCCCTTGGCATCCTGGAACACCGAGAGCGCCATCTCGCCCTTGGTAATCGCATTCAACCCATCGGGCGTGCCATCGACCCCACCAATCAACACGCTGCCCGGCTTCACACCAGCGGTTTTCAAGGCCATGGCCGCGCCAATCGCCATTTCGTCATTGTTGGCCACCACCGCATTGAACTCACGGCCCTGGGTCAGCCAGTCGTTCACCAGGGTCATGCCCTTGTCCCGCAGCCAGATCCCGGTCTGCTCCTGTTCAATCTTGATGTCCGGGTATTTGCCGAGGACCTCCTTGACGCCCTTGGTGCGATTGGTCGTCGAGTTGTTGGCCAGGTCACCCAGCAGAATCACGATTTTGCCTGTGCCGCCCATCTTCTCGGCCAGGTACTGCATTTGCAGCTTGCCGGCCTCGACATCATTGGACGTCACTGTCACCACCCCTTTGGGCAGGTCGGTCTGATCCGGGCGGCGGTTGACGTAGACCAGCGGGATACCGGCCGCCACCGCGGCCTTGGTGATGCGTGCGGTGGAGGCGGTGTCCACCGGGTTGACCACCATGGCATCGACTTTCTGGCTGATAAAGTTCTCGACCTGGCTCAGTTGCTTGACCACGTCGGCGCGGGCATCTTCAAACTGCAGTTGCACACCGTCACCCTTGGGGTAGGACTTGGCTTGCTTGTCCATATCCTCACGCAGGTAGGTGAGAAAGGTGTCGTCGAACTGCGACATGCTGACGCCAATCTTGATATCGGCGGCCGCGGCCACGCCACTGGCGAGCAGCATCGACAAGGCCAGCGAGGCGAAACGGATCTGGGTCTTCATGAACGGTCTGTCTCCACTTTCTTGTTGGTTTTCTGGACGTAGCGTTTATCAGAGCGATGAGTTGGCAGCAGGCAGCCGTACCACGGGCGCCCCCGGAATGCAGCACACCAGGGCGCCCTTGCTTTCGATGCAAAGGACATTGAGAAAAGAGAAATAGAAGGGCCGTGCGCGGGGTGGGAAGGCAGTACGTAACACTCGCAGTACAGCGTTGAAGATTTTCATCTGACGGTACCTGGTTGTTTTTATCTTGTTTTTGTTGAGTCCCCCGGCCCCTTTACAAAGGAAGGTCGAGATGGACTGTCGGCAACCTGGAAATGACTTTATTGGAAAATAATTTCCATATCAACTCATTTTAGAATTTTATTCTATTTCCACTCTCCGTCTTCCATCGTCGCCATCTCCACCACTTGCCGACGCTCGGCGCTGAGCCTGGCAGCGTCCAGCACCCGCGTGGTTTCCCAGGCATCCTGCGCCTGCACCGGCAACGCGCCCTGGCCTTCGACGGCGCTTTGCAACTGGCGATAGAACTGGTTCCAGGCGCCCTTTTCCGAGGGGATACGCTCGCGTTCCGCGCCGTGTTCAAACCAGCCCCAGCGTCGATGCTCTTCGGCGCCCCAGTGTTCGCCTTCGGTTTTCGGGGTCTTGCCGGCCAGCAGGGCCTGCTCCTGGCCGTCCAGGCCATCGACGGTGTAACAACCCGCCGTACCATTGACCCGAAAACGCGGGGCCGGGCAGTTTTGCAGGGCGCTGCCCCACAGGTGGGAAACCACCCCGTTGGCGTGGCTCAGGCTGACAAAAAAACCATGATCGAGCGTGGGGTGCTCGGCGCTGTACTGCAATTGCGCAAACACCCGCTCCACCGGGCCAAACAGTTGCAAGGCCTGGTCCACCAGGTGGCTGCCCAGGTCCCGCAGGAACCCGCCGCCACTGGCGTTCCCCAGCGCCTGCGGGCTGTAGCGCTCCACCCGTGATTCAAAGCGGGTGATACGGCCCAGGGTGCCGGCGTCGATCAGCTTGCGCAGGGTGAGGTAGTCCGAGTCCCAGCGCCGGTTCTGGTAGACGCTCAGTTTCACCCCTTCACGCTCGGCGGCGGTAATCAGCGCCCGGGCCTGCTCGGCATTGCTGGCAAAGGGTTTGTCGCTGACCACCGCCACACCATATTCAATCGCCTCCAGCACCAGGGCCGGGCGGCCCTTGAGGGGGGTGGAGATCACCAGCACATCCAGCCCGGCTTCGACGATCTGCGCGATGCTGTCGAAGGCCGGCACCCCGGGATGCTCCGCCGCCAGTTGCTGGCGCCGCTCGGGGGAGCGGGTCACCACACCGACAAACGTCGCCCCGGGCAATGTGGCAATCAGCGGGGCATGAAAAAAACGGCCACCGTGGCCGTATCCAACCAGTCCGATGCGCATGGATCAGCTCCTTCTAGGAAATGGAAACCCAATCAAAATGTGGGAGCTGGATTGCCAGCTCCCACACTGACCGCACTAGCCGTAGAATGCCGGGCGCTGCGGCAGGCTGACCGCAACGATCTGCCCACTGCCCTGGGCCTCGATACACGCATCCGCCGCCACCGCCGCCGCAAAGCCATCCCACGCCGAAGGTCCACCCACTTGGCCGGCGCGCACGCCATCGATAAAGGCCTGCAACTCGACGTCATAGGCCGCGATAAAGCGGTCTTTCCAATCCATCAGAATCGCCGTCGACAGCTTGGCTCCGCTGCGCAGTTGCACCTGGGACGGCTCCGGCAATTTGGCAATGCCGGTCTCCCCCACCACTTCACACTGGATGTCGTAGCCATACTGGCAGTTCACAAACACTTCCACATCGATCCGCGTGCCCCTGGCGGTTTCCAGCAACACGATCTGCGGATCGCGCAGATGGCTCAAGGCCTTGCTGGCTTTACGCGGGAACACCACCTGCACCGATACATAGTCATCGGCCAGCAGCCAGCGCAACACATCCAGCTCATGGATCAAAGTGTCGGTGATGGCCATGCCGGTGGTGTAATTCTCGCCCACCGTCGGGTTGCGGTGGGCGCAGTGCAGCATCAGCGGCTCACCGATCTGGCCGCTGTCGATCACCGCCTTGAGGTCCTGGTAGCCCTGGTCATACGGACGCATGAAGCCGACCTGGACCAGGCGCTTGCCATGGGCCACTTCCGCATCGACGATGTTGCGACAGCCCTGGGCCGTGACCGCCAGGGGCTTTTCGCAGAACACCGGCTTGCCTGCTGCGATCGCCGCCAGCACAAACTCCTCATGGCTCGGCCCCCAGGAAGTGACCAGCACCGCCTCGACCTGCGCCGACTGGATCAAGGCATGGCCATCGGCGTACACCTCGGCGCTCAGTTGCAGGTCAGCCACCACCTGGGCCGCCTGTTCAAGGTTGATATCGGTAACCGCCACCACCTGGCTGTTGAGCAAGGTCTGGCTGCACCGGCGGATATGGTCCCGGCCGATGGCGCCCGTACCGATCACACCCAGCTTCAAAGACATGGCAACACTCCTTTCTCTTGTTATCAGTACTGCCGGGCCTTGGCCAGGCGTTCATTGAGTTGCCTGGCACAGGCATTGGTACGTGCGCTGGTGGACACCTGGGCCACGCCAACCCGCCACCACGACAAGTAGCCGTGGATCATGGTCTTGGGCAGCACCTTGATATCGATCAGCGTCGACACGCTTTGCGTGCGGGCATCGGCCAACGCGGCGTGCAGGTGTTCCAGCGTGGTGACCTTGTAGGTCTTGCAACCATAGGCCGCCGCGCTCATGGCGAAATCTACCGGCACCAGGCCGCCATCGAGCTTGCCGCTGTCAGGGTTGCGGAAGCGGAATTCGGTGCCGAAGCTGTCCATGCCATGGCCCATCTGCAGGTTGTTGATGCAACCGAAGGCCATGTTGTCCAGCAGCAGCACATTGATCTTGCGGCGCTCCTGGATCGAGGTGGCCAGCTCCGAATGCAGCATCATGTAGGAGCCATCGCCGACCAGGGCGTAGACCTCGCGCGCAGGCTCGGCCAGCTTCACGCCCAGGGCCGCGTTGATCTCGTAGCCCATGCACGAATAGCCGTACTCGACGTGGTAGGTATTGACCCCCTTGCTGCGCCAGGCCCGCTGCAAATCACCGGGCAGGCTGCCGGCGGCGGCGACAATCACCGCGTCGTCGGCCAGGGTCTGGTTGAGCACCCCCAGGACCTGGCTTTGGGTCAGGCAGGAGCCGGTCAGCTCGATAAACTCGCGCAGTACCACCGGGTCCATATGGTCGTTGATCTCGGGGCTGAAGTCGGCGTCGGTGTAGCGCGCCTGATAGACCCGCTCCACTTCGGCATCGCCCTGCGCGCGGGCCTGGCGTGGCTGCTCGCCCCATTGCGTGGCGTAATCGCCCAGTGCGTCGGCCAAGGCCAGCAACCCGTCCCGGGCATCTGCCAACACCTGTACCCCGTCGAGTTTCAGCACATCGCCGGGGCTGATATTGAGGTTGAGAAACTGCACCTCGGGATGCTGGAACAGCGACTTAGAGGAGGTGGTGAAGTCGGTATAGCGCGTGCCGATGCCGATGATCAGGTCGGCGTCCCGGGCCAGCAGGTTGGCGGCCAGGCAACCGGTTTCGCCGATGCCGCCGACATTCAGCGGGTGGCTGGAGACAATGGCGCTCTTGCCGGCCTGGGTTTCGGCAAAGGGGATCTGAAAACGCTCGGCAAAGGCCTGCAGCGCGGCATTCGCGCCAGAGTACTTGACCCCGCCCCCGCAGATAATCAGCGGCTTGCCCTTGGATTTGAGCAGCGTGACAGCGTCGCGCAGCATCGCTTCGGTGGCCGGGCGCCGGTCCAGGCGGTGTACGCGTTTTTGCAGGAAGTCATTGGGGTAGTCCCAGGCCTCGGCCTGCACATCCTGGGGCAAGGCCAGGGTCACGGCGCCGGTTTCGGCCGGGTCGGTCAACACGCGCATGGCGTGGATCGCCGCACTCATCAACTGTTCGGGGCGGTTGATGCGGTCCCAGTATTTGCTCACGGCGCGGAACGCGTCGTTGGTGCTGAGGCTCAAGTCATGGAATTGCTCGATCTGCTGCAACACCGGGTCCGGCTGGCGACTGGCATACACATCGCCGGGCAGCAGTAACAGCGGGATGCGGTTGGCCGTGGCGGTCGCGGCGGCGGTCAGCATATTCGCCGCCCCCGGGCCGACCGACGCGGTACAAGCGTAGACCTTGCGCCGCAGGTGCTGCTTGGCAAACCCAATCGCGGCATGGGCCATACCCTGCTCGTTGCGGCCCTGGTGCACCACCAGTTCGCCACTGTCTTGCTCCAGGGCCTGGCCCAGGCCCAGCACATTGCCGTGGCCGAAAATGGTGAAGACCCCGGCGACAAACTTGCTCTGCACGCCATCGACTTCGATGTACTGGTTATCCAGGAACTTCACCAGGGCCTGGGCCATGGTCAATCGGGTTGTGCTCATGTTTCGTCCCTCGGCGCCTACGGGTTAAAGGTCCAGCAGCCAACTGTGCTGCGGGTCGTTGTGAAAGTGCCAGGCGCGCTTGGGGCCGGCCATCACATTCAGGTAATACGACTCGTAGCCATACGGCACGCTGACCGGGTGATAACCCTTGGGCACCACCACCAGGTCGTGGTTTTCCACGGCCATGGCCTGGTCGATGCTGCGGTCGTCGGTGTACACCCGCTGGAACACAAAACCCTGGGGCAGGTTGACCTGGTGGTAGTAGGTTTCTTCAAGAAAGCTCTGGTGCGGCAGGTCATCGGTGTCGTGCTTGTGCGGGGGGTAGCTGGACGAATGCCCGGACGGCGTGCGCACTTCCACCACCAGCAGCGAATGGGCCGGCTCGCTGTCGGGCAGGATGTCGCATACATAGCGGGTGTTGGCGCCCTTGCCACGTACGCTGCGCTTGCAGTGCTCGGGGCGGATCAGTCGCGGTGCAAGGCCGGCGGCAGTAGAGCCCGGCGCGGCGCAGACGGCGATCTGCACATCGCCCAGGGCGGTCACCTGGGCAAGCGTGCCCGGTGGCAGGTAGGCAGCGAACGGCGATTTGTCTTCAAATACCGATTGGCGATCACCCAGGTCCTGCCAACTGAACCCTTCGCCCTCGATCGAGACCCGGCCACTGAGCAGCACCAGGCACAGCTCCTGGTCGCCGGCACTGACCGGCAGCGTTTGCCCCAGGTTCAGGCGGTACGCGGCAAACCCTACATATTCCAGGCGCCCCGCTGGCAGCGCGACCATGGATTGCCCATCCGGGCTGCTCTTGACCAGCAGGCTCATTGTGCGGCCCTCCCGTCCAACAGCGCGCGCAAGGTATCGAAGCCTTTCTTGGCATAGATATAGCTGGGCGCCACGGCCGGATCCTGCTCGGCCTCCACCACCAGCCAGCCACGGTAGCCGGCGCCCAGCAGCACATCCAGCAACTGGGCGAAGTCGATATCGCCGTCGCCCGGCACGGTGAAGGTGCCATTGACGATGCAGTCGGGAAAGCTCCACATCTGGTTGCGCGCCAGTTGCACCACCGGTTTGCGCACATCCTTGAAATGCACATGGCACACACGCCCCAGGTGCTTGCGCAACACCTCGACCGGCTCGCCACCGCCCATATAACAGTGCCCCGAATCAAACAGCAGGCCGACCTCCGGGCCGGTCAGGCGCATCAGGGTGTCGATATCCTCCGGGGACTCGACGTACGCACCCATATGGTGGTGGTAGGCCAGGCGCACGCCCTGGGACAGGGTAAAACGCGCAAGCTCCGTGAGTTTGTCGGCATAAGCCTGCCAGGCCTGTTCACTGTGAAAACGCGGGCGCTCGATCAGGCGGATCGGCGCGCCCTGGATCGAGTCGGCCACTTCGCCATAGACCAGCACCGTGGCGCCGTTCTCGCGCAGCAATTGCACATGGCTGGCGATGGCGTCGATTTCCTCGACCACCGAACGCCGGGCCAGGCGGCTGGAGTACCAGCCGGAGACCAGGGCCAGGCCGTACGGGCGTAACACATCGCCCACGCCCTTGGCGTCCTTGGGGAATTTGCCGTTGAGCTCGAAACCTTCGTAGCCGATGGCCTTGCCTTCGCTGAGCGCGGTGCTCAACGGCGTTTCGCCGCCCAGGGCCGGCAGGTCGTCGTTACTCCAGGAGATGGGGTTGATGCCAATACGGATTGCGGGCATGGCTGCACCTTTTATTGTTTTAACCTTGAGGCTGCTGAAATCTGCTTGTGTGGGAGCTGGCTTGCCGGTTCCTACAGTTGAGCGTGTTTAAATTCTGGAGCTGCACCAGGCCTGGATCAGTTGCTCGAAGGTCTGCTGCACCTGCTGGATCAGGGTTTCGTCGTCGATTTCCGCCGCCATCCACGCCCGGCTCGGCTCCTGGAAGATCGTCCGGCCCACGGCAAACCCGCGGCAGGTCCGGCTCCGGCTGGCCTGCCGGAAGCCCTCGGCCAACGATTGCGCCGAGGCATTCAGGCCCAGCAATACCACGCCCCGGCAATAGGGGTCGCGCGCCTCGATCAGCTCATCGAGCTGTTGCCACTGCTCGGCACTCTGCGCTTCGATCTTCCACCACGCCGGGTAGATGCCCAGGTTGTATAGGCGCTTGAGGCTGCGATAGAGCACATCCGGGTAGGTCGAGGGGTGATCCTTGGGCGGCACCACTTCCAGCAGCAGTTCATGGCCGCTGGTTTGCGCGGCCTGATACAGGCCCTTGAGCTGCGCCTCCTGTTCCAGGCGCAGCAACGGCTCGTCATCGGGGTGAAACTGCACCAGACACTTGATGATCTGCTCCTGGGGCCAGGCGATCAGGTTGCTGCCAATCGAGCGACCGTGCTCGAACGCCAGCGGCCGCGAGCCCTGTACCTCTACCGGACGCGCGACCCACCAGCCACGGCCGGTGGCGGCATTCAGCGCATCCTGACCAAAACGCTGGTCGGCCAGAATGCCCACATCGGCCTCGACGCCCTGCTCGCGCAGCTTGCCCTCCACGCGCTCCACCGCCTGGATAAACAATTGCTTGATCGCGCAGATCCGCGCCGGATCCTGGCCGCCTCTGTGCGCCAGTTCCACCAATTGCCAGCGATGGTCGAAAGCAAACACAAACAGTTGCTTCCAGGCCTTGCGCGGCACACTGACCTGATGCAGGCGCTGCAATACCGGGTCCTGGTCCGGCCGGGTGATCGGCACCGGGCTGCTGAACAGGTAGTCAAGCTCGGCCGGGGTCGGCATCGCCGGGGCGCAGGCATGGCGTGACACCACCAACCCGCCGCAGGCATTGGCCAGCTGGCAGCAACGCGCGTCATCGGCGTCGTTCAGCCAGCCGCTGAGAAAGCCCGCCATAAACGCATCGCCAGCCCCCAGCACGTTAAGCACTTCGACGCGCACGCCGGGGTAAATCGCCCCGTCTTCCAGGCGCGCCGGGATCGCCCCGTGAATCACCGTGCAGCCTTGCGGGCCGAGCTTGACCACCAGGGTCGCCGCCGTCAGTTGGCGCACGTTACGCAAAGCGCTGAGCAAGTCGTGGCCGGCACCGGCAATCAGGAATTCTTCCTCGGTGCCGACAATCAGGTCAAAGCGCGGCAGGATGCCTTGCAGGTGCTGGCTGACGTTCTGGTCGGCAACAAAACGGGTCTGGCCGTCAGCCTTGCCCGCCAGGCCCCAGAGCACCGGGCGGTAGTCGATATCCAGCACGCGCCGGACGCCGTGCCGCTCGGCGTAGTCCAGGGCCTCGAGGCTGGCCTGGTACACGCCGTCGGTCGAAAAATGGGTGCCGGTGATCAACAGCGCCTTGCTGCTGGCGATAAAGCTTTCGTGGATGTCCTCGGCGCGCAAGGCCATATCGGCGCAGTTTTCGCGGTAGAACACCAGGGGGAAGGTCTCGCGGTCCTTGAGGCCCAGCAGGACCATGGCGGTCAGGCGCTGCGGGTCGAGCGTGATGCCACTGACATCACAGCCTTCGCGCACCAGGGACTCCACGAGGAAGCGTCCCATGTGATCGTCCCCGACCCGGCTCAACATCGCCGACTTGAGCCCCAGCCGCGCCGTGCCAAAGGCAATATTGGCGGAAGAACCGCCCAGGTACTTGGCGAAACTGGCGACATCTTCCAGCCGCGCCCCGACTTGCTGCGCGTAAAGATCGACGCCCAGGCGCCCAAGACAAATCAGATCCAATTGACGCCCACTGGCAAAACGAGTCTGGCCCATGCTGGCTCCTGTTATTTTTATCTGCCCGCGCCTGCCGTCGTGGCGGCGACGCGCTTGGTGGATGCAGACTAGGACGTCCGGCGCCAGCAATCAATATTTATTCTATAAATATTTTATGTGGAATATATTTTCCATTAAGATATTTTTTGCCACCTTCCCTGTAGACTTGCGCCCATTGACCTATTGTCAGGGGCGACGTGCCCGTCACCTGCCCTGATAAGAACACGCCAGAAGGATTGCCTATGTCCCGCACCGATCAGCAGGCTCGCGCCGAGACCGACGTTACCGAAGCTCTCGCCAGCCCTCCGATCAATGCCGAGCGTCTGTTGCAGTTGAT
Organism: Pseudomonas sp. ICMP 8385; assembly: GCF_002699915.1. Taxonomy (NCBI): domain Bacteria; kingdom Pseudomonadati; phylum Pseudomonadota; class Gammaproteobacteria; order Pseudomonadales; family Pseudomonadaceae; genus Pseudomonas; species Pseudomonas sp. ICMP 8385. Next base: position 12,251 of record NZ_LKBY01000135.1, read on the forward strand.
CACCGATGAATACGAAAGCCTGCCCCGCCAGCTCAAGCGCATCGCCAGCTACATGAGCCAGCAGAGCGATCGGATCATGGTCGATCGCATCAGCGATATCGCCCGGGAATGCGAAGTCCATCCTTCGGCCATCGTGCGGTTTTCCCAGCGCTTTGGTTTCAGCGGGTTCAGTGAGATGCAGGCGCTGTTTCGCGAGGCGTATACCCACAAGACCACGCCGGTGCAGAACTACCAGCAGCGCATCCGCAGCATGATCGCCAACAAGTCGCAGAAAGCCAGCGGCGGCGACCTGGCCCGCGAATGCGTGAATGCCACGCTGTCGGGCATTGAGCGCCTGGGCCTGGAACTGGACGACAGCGCCTTCGAGAAAGCCGTGGACCTGGTGGTCAACGCCGACAATATCTACGTGGTCGGCGTGCGCCGCTCCTTTGCGGTGGCCGACTACCTGGTCTACAACCTGCAACACACCAACAAGCGCATTCACCTGGTCTCGGGCCTGGGCGGCAGCTACCGCGAGCAGATGCGCAGCGTGCGTGCCAATGACCTGGTGATCGCCATCAGCTTCACGCCCTACGGTAAGGAAACCCAGCACTGCCTGCGCATCGCCCAGCACCACCAGGCCAAGACGCTGATCATCACCGACAGCAACCTGTCACCGCTGGCCAAGCGCGCCAACACGGTGTTGCTGGTCAATGAAGGCTCGTCGTTCGCGTTCCGCTCGCTGAGTGCCACGTTGTGCCTGTGCCAGGCGCTGTTTATTGCCGTGGCGTACCGGCTGGAATTAAAGGTCGATGAGATTCACGAACAGGTGGGCTTCGACGACTAAAAAGGCCTGCTCCCACATGTTGACCGAGGCAGCCCCAAGAATGGCCTACATGAATTTTCTTTTAGAAACCTCGCTAGCATTTCTTGGCAAAATGCCTCACTCCCGTGTAACCAGGTAGCCCCCCATGCCCCGTATTTTGACCATCGAAGACGACGCCGTGACGGCCCGCGAAATCGTCGCCGAGCTGAGCAGCCATGGACTGGAGGTGGACTGGGTCGACAACGGCCGCGAAGGCCTGACACGGGCGGTCAGTGGCGATTACGACCTGATCACCCTCGACCGTATGCTCCCGGAGCTCGATGGCCTGGCCATTGTCACCACCTTGCGCACCCTTGGCGTGTCGACGCCGATCCTGATGATCAGCGCCCTCTCCGACGTGGATGAACGGGTGCGCGGCCTGCGCGCCGGGGGCGACGATTACCTGACCAAACCCTTTGCTTCCGACGAGATGGCCGCCCGGGTCGAGGTGCTGCTGCGCCGCAACAACGCGGCCAAGGCCGCGCAAACCGCACTGCGCGTGGCCGACCTGGAACTGAACCTGATCAGCCGCGAAGCCAGCCGCGCCGACCAGCCGCTGAGCCTGCTGCCCACCGAGTACAAGCTGCTGGAGTTCTTGATGCGCAACACCGGGCAAATCCTCTCGCGGATGATGATCTTCGAGGAAGTGTGGGGTTATCACTTCGACCCGGGCACCAACCTGATCGACGTGCACATTGGCCGCCTGCGCAAGAAAATCGACCCGCCGGGCCTGACGCCGCTGATCCGCACGGTACGAGGCTCGGGCTATGTCATTGCTGAACCCGTCTAACGGCTGGCGCTCGTCCAGCAGCCGCCTGCTGGCGCTGTACAGCTCGCTGTTCGTGGCCTGGAGCTGCATCCTCATGGGGGTGCTGTATTACGAGGTCTCGGCTTACCTGGGCGACCTGTCGCGCCACTCGCTATTGCAGCGCCAGCACCTGTTCCAACACTTCGAGGGCACGCAACTGGATGAGGCCCTGGCCACCAGCATGACCTTCGATATGAAGGGTATTGATGCCTATGGCCTGTTCGACAGACAACAACGGCCCCTTAGCGGCCCGCTCCAGCAGATCCCCGCAGGCTTGCCCCTGGACGGGCGTATCCATGCCCTGGCCAACTGCATCGAATCAGATGACCCGACACTGCCCCGGGGCAGTTGCGACGCGGTGGCGACCCACACCCAGGATGGCCGCTGGCTGGTGCTGGTGCGCGACAACGGCTCGTTGCTGGGCGTGACCCGGATCATCCTGCAAGCCCTGTTCTGGGCCATTTCCCTGACCATCCTCCCCGGCGTCGCCGGCTGGCACCTGCTGCGTCGGCGCCCGCTGCGGCGGATTCGCGGGATCCAGGCCAGTGCCGAGGCCATCGTCGCCGGCGACCTGACCCACCGCCTGCCGCTGTCCAACCGCCGCGACGAACTGGACATGCTGGCGGCCATCGTCAATGCCATGCTGGAGCGCATCGAAAAACTGATGAACGAGGTCAAGGGCGTGTGCGACAACATTGCCCACGACCTGCGTACCCCCCTGACCCGCTTGCGCGCGCAGTTGTACCGGATCAAACAACAGGCCGATGAGGATTCGCCCCTGGCCTGGCAACTGGATGCAGTGATCAGCGAGACCGATACGCTGATGGCGCGTTTTCGTGGCTTGCTGCGCATTTCCGAACTGGAGGACCGCCAGCGGCGCGCAGGCTTCCGGGTTTTCGCCCCCCTGCCCTTGCTCCAGGAACTCCATGACGTCTACCTGCCCTTGGCAGAAGAAGGCCAGATGACGCTGCTGTTGCAAGTTCCCGCAGCCTTGCCGCCGATTACCGGCGACCGCGCGCTGCTGTTCGAGGCCCTGGCCAACCTGCTGAGCAATGCGCTCAAGTTCACCCCGCCGGGCGGCGAAGTGATTCTGCGCGGGATCGACCAGGCTGGCAGCACGCGCATCGACGTCCTGGACTCGGGCCCGGGGATTCCAGAGGCGGAACGGGCCGCGGTGTTCCAGCGCTTTTACCGGGTCGAGGGCGGTCAGCAGCAGGGCAGCTTTGGCCTGGGCCTGTCGATTGTGGCGGCGATCATCAACCTGCATGGCTTCCGGCTGGAAGTCGGCAGCAGCGAGCGTGGGGGCGCGCGGTTGACCCTGGAGTGCCGTCCACAGCCCCCACTGTAGAAGCCGGCGTGCCGGCGCTTACAAGGTCAGGCCGGGAAGTTTTTGCGCAGGGCCTCGACGCCGCCGGTGTAAACGCCGCTGAACAGCTCTTCCACCTCGGCATCCGTCACCCCGGCAATCGGAGTGAACACACCCGACCAGGTGACTTTGGCCGAGTGCTCACCCAGCGCTTCAACCTGCAAGGTCGCCAGATACGCACTGACCGGGAACGGCGATTCGCTGATGGTGTACGTGTAGGTGCGCGCAACGTTATCGAAGGTCTGCAAATGCTCGACCACCACCGCGCCATCCACGGTTTGCAGGTGACGCACACGCCCGCCTTCGCCCGGCTCGCTCTTGGCAATCAGCGGCAACCAATCGGGCAACGAGTTGAACCCGCCGACCAGTTGCCAGACTTGATCGGCCGAGACCGGGATTTCAATGACAGCAGATGCTTTGGCCACAAACAGACTCCACAACGATTGGAAAAGGTAGGTCAGCTTACGCCGGCGGCAAGGTGAGCAGAGTTACCTTCTGATCAAAAGATCGGAAATTTCCCACTTTCCCCAGGCTCGTCAAGCGTTTGACCAAAGTTGGTACAGCTTATGCAAACGTTTGCGTCACGAACTTGGCCACCGATTGCCTGCATGTTCGTCCGTCTCCGGGCCACCGGCTCAACACCGCACACGAACAAGGATTTTCCATGCCATTGACCTCCAGGCGCCCCACCCCGCTGACCACCTTGGGTGTTTCCTTAATGCTGGCTGCCGTTACGGGAGTACTCAGTACTCCCACCCAGGCCGAGAAAAAACCGCTTGATGAATCAGCCCAGGGCGAGGCCCTGAGCGCCGAAGCCAGCCCGGCGAAAAAGGGCGTGTACCTGTCGGACTGGTTCAACCAGGACCTGACGATCATTGGCAGCAAAGACATCAGCTTCGGGCCCAGGCCGACCGATGATATCTATCTGGAATACGAGTATTTCGGCCGTAAAGGCCCATTCGAGCTATATGGCTATATCGACGTGCCGAAGATCTTCGGCATCGGCAACAGTAACGACAAGGGCGTGTGGGACCGCGGCTCACCGGTGTTCATGGAACATGAGCCACGGATCTCCATCGACTACCTGGCCGGACGCAGCCTGGCGGTTGGGCCGTTCAAGGAGTGGTATGTGGCCTTCGACTGGATCTACGACCATGGCAGCAATAGCGCCAACCGGGCCAATACCTTGTACAGCGGCCTGGGCACGGATATCGACACCCGCTCGCGGGTCATCCTGTCGGCCAACTTCTATGGGCGATACCAGTGGGAGAACTACGGCGCGAGCAACGAATACTCCTGGGACGGCTACCGTGCACAGATGAAATACATCGTGCCCCTTGGCCAGTTCGACAATGGTGCATCGCTGACCTACATCGGCTTTACCAACTATGACTTTGGCTCGGACCTGCACAAGGACAACCCGGCACGCACCGCCAACTCCCTGGTGGCCACCAACGTCTTGCTGTATGCCTTTACCCACCTGCGCTTCACCCTGGTGGGGCGTTACTTCCACAACGGTGGCAACTGGCAGGACGGCAGTGAGCTGAACTTCGGCGATGGCAACTTCCGTGCCCGGTCCAATGGCTGGGGTTATTACGCGGGCGTGGGGTATCAGTTCTAGCCCGTGCTCAATCCGCCTGGCGCGTGCTGCTGCGATACATGAACACCAGCGCCAACGCCAGACACAGCATCGCCAACACCCGGCTGCCGGACAGTTCGATGGCCGTGTTGCCCAGCCAGCCGAAGCTGTCGATCAACAGGCCCATGGCCAATTGGCCGACGATCACCGCCACCGTCGCTACCGCCGTGCCCACGATGGGCACGGCACCGACCATCACTAGCATGTAGACCACGCCGAACAATGCCCCGGTCAGTTGCCACTTGGGCACCTCAAGCAAGCTCACGGCCTGGGCCGGCTCGAAAAACAGAATCAGCAGGCCGGTCACCAGCATGCCCACCACGAACGTGACCAGGCTGCTGCGCAGCACCCCCACGGTTTGCCCCAGGCGTCCATTGATTGCCGCTTGCACACTCAACACCGCGCCAGCGGCAACCACCAGCACCAACAATAGAATCAGATTCATCGCCTTAACCCCGCGCAATCAGAACAAGAGCCACCCCAATCAACAGCAGCGCAATCCAGCGTTCGCCATTGACCCGCTTGCGGGCGCTGCCGAACCAGCCGAAATGGTCAATCAGCACGCTCTTGCCCACTTGCCCGGAAAGGATCGCGACCATGGTCATGGCAATGCCGATCCGGGGCGTGGCCAGGATCAGCACCACCACATACGTGGGGCCCAGGAAACCGCCGATCAGTTGCCAGCGCGGCAGTGCGTTGAGGGCCGGGCCTTTTTGCGGGCCGCTGAACAGCAGCAACAGCAGCAGGATGGGCGTACCCACCCCAAAGATGCTCAAGGTGGCCCATAAATGCCCCACCTGGGCCCCCAGCGGCCCCAACAGGCCAGCCTCCACCGACAGGCCCATGCCGGCCAGGATCACCAGCGGCAACAGCAGCAGCCCCAGCCGGTTCTGCGGGCGGGCCTGGGCCGTAGTCTCAAGAGAAGAAGTTTGCATACATCACCTACACGTCAGAGAAGCACAATGACGCGCATTATCCGGTGACAAATCTGTGCGATAAATGGGAGCATGCCGACAACACTTTTGCGTATTACGCACAGCACGGAGCGGTCATGCAGGGCTTCAACGAGTTGAGTTTCAAGGCGCTACGCCTGTTTGTCGCGGTGCTGGACCACGGCAGCTTCTCCGAAGTCGCACGCCGCGAAGGCCTGGCGCCCTCTTCCATTTCCCGACAGATCCAATTGATGGAACAGGCCCTGAGCCAGCAATTGCTCTATCGGCATACCCGGGCGATCAGCCCCACAGAAGCCGGGCGTTTGCTCGGGCATCATGCGCGCCTGATGCTGCAACAGCTGGAAGAAGCCGGGCAGGCCCTGCAAGAACAGGAACGCGAGCCCAGCGGCCTGGTGCGCATCAATGCGCCCATGGTGTTCGGCCAGCGGCACCTGTCGCCCTGGGTGGCCGAGTTGTGCCAGCGTTATCCCAGGCTGCAACTGGATATCCAGCAGACCGACACCTACATCGACCCCCTGCAAGAAGGTGCTGACTTGTTGTTCCGTATCGGTGTGCTCAACGATTCCGGGATGCAGGCGCGCATTTTCGCGCCCCAGCGCTACCGGATCGCCGCCAGCCCCGACTACCTGGCGCGCTTCGGCACGCCGCGCCATCCCGATGAACTGCGCCATCACCAGTGCCTGGCGTACAAGGGGGTGAATGGCCAGCAACGTTGGTACTTCCGTCGCGAACCAGGCGACTGGACGCCCTACTCGGTCAAGGGCCCGCTCACCGGCAACCACGCCGACACCCTGGCGCGCGCCGCCGAACAAGGCCTGGGACTGGTGGTGTTCCCCTCCTGGCTGATCGGCGACAGCCTGCGCGCCGGGCGCCTGCAGGCGGTGCTGACCGACTATGAAGTGGCCACTACCCTGGAACCACAGCAGATTGCCGCGTTATGGCCCGGCAGCCGGCGCTTGTCGGTGAAGGTGCGCACGGTCATCGACTTTTTTGTCGAACGCTTCGGCAGCGTGCCCTACTGGGACCGCTGACTCAAAACAGCCACTGGCCGATCAACCAGGCATTGGCGCCGCTGATCACCGTAAACAGGCTCCAGGCCAGGATCCTGGTGGGCAGGCGATTGACGAACGGCCCCATCAGTTGCTGATCGCCGGTCATGCGGATCAGCGGGTACAGGGCAAAGGGCAACTGCAGGCTAAGCACCACCTGGCTGAGGATCAGCAGCTTGCCAATGGCATCATCTCCCATCAACCACACCCCGAGGAACGCCGGGATCAGCGCCAGGCCACGGGTGATCAGGCGGCGTTGCCAGCAGGGAAGGCGCAGGTTGAGGTAGCCCTCCATGATCACCTGGCCGGCGATGGTGCCGGTGAAGGTCGAGCTTTGCCCGGACGCCAGCAAGGCAATGCCGAACAGGATACTGGCGAAGGCGCCGCCCACCAGCGGGTCCAGCAGGTGGTAGGCGTCCTGGATTTCCACGACCTCGCTATGCCCGGTCTGGTGGAATGCCGCAGCGGCCAGCACCAGGATCGCCGAGTTGACCAGCAAGGCCAGGGCCAGGGAGCCGATGGTGTCGATACGCGCCAGCCTGACCGCGTCCTGGCGGCTGGCCAGGTCCTTGCCAAACAGGCGGGTCTGCACGATGGACGTGTGCAGGTACAGGTTATGGGGCATCACGGTGGCCCCGAGGATGCCGATGGCCAGGTACAGCGGCGCGGCGTCGCTGATCGCCGAGAGAGATGGCGTGAAACCACGCAAAACGTCCGGCCAATAAGGTTTGATCAACACCAGTTCGACAAAGAAACACACCCCGATGGTCGCCACCAACGCCAGCATGATCGCTTCCAGGCGCCGGAAGCCACGGTTTTGCAGGGCCAGGATCAGCAGTGTGTCAAACGCGGTGATGACAATGCCGGTGGTCAGCGATACCCCCAGCAACAGGTGGAACGCCAGGGCACAGCCGAGCACTTCGGCCAGGTCGGTGGCGATGATCGAGATTTCCGCCAAGACCCATTGCGTGCGCGCTGAACGCCGGCTGTAGCGTTCGCGGCACAGCTGCGCCAGGTCCTTGCCGGTGGCGATGCCCAGCCGCGAACACAGGCACTGCACCGCCATCCCCGCCAGGCTGGCGAGCAACACCACGAACAACAGGTTGTAGCCATAGCGCGACCCGGCCTCGATGGCCGTGGCCCAGTTGCCGGGGTCCATGTAGCCGATGGAAATCAGCAGGCCGGGGCCGGCAAACTGCAGCACCCGTTTGAAAAATGGCGCACGGGGATCGACGGGGATGGTGCCCGCCACTTCCGGTGGGCAGAACGGTGCGGTGGCAGTTTTCGGCAGGCTGAATTTCACACGGGGTACCAGGCAGGCAGACAAGACAAGCCCGCAGCTTAGCAGTCCGGCGAGACCGTGCGCATCAGCGTTTCCCGGGGTAGATCAAGCGTCTCGACCACCTGCACCACCAGGTCCATTTCCTGATTCAGCGCCTCGCGCTCCATGCGCTGGCGAATCACCCCCAGCACCAGCACCGCCAGGGTCGTGATGGAGTATGCTGGCCCGGAAAACGCCCGCACCCCGCTCACCAGCAGCATGGCCGCCGCCAACGCCTGCCCCACCACCGGAATCGCCGTGGCCGCCCCGCGCCGCAGGATAAACCCGGTCAACCCGGCCAGCGCCGTACCGCTCAAGGCGGTGGTGGCCGAACGGCCGACATCGAAACGGTGGAAAAACCCCTGTTCCTTTTGCGCTGCGGCCCGGAGCTCGGCCTCGAACACCTGGCGGTCGGCCAGGCTGAGCTTGTCCTTGTACTGCTCGATCAGGGTCTCGGCGACCCGCTCCTCCAGGCTCACCAGGGCCACGCTGTCGATGGGCTGGTCAAACTTGATGCCGACGCGCAAGGCCACGTCCTGGGCCAATTGGCGGTAACTCACACCGTGCCCACGGGCCAGGTTCATAAAGCTGTCACCGCCCATGCGCTGCAACTCGATAGCCAGTTTCAGTGGGTCGCGCACCTCGCCATCGATGGCCGCACTGTGCTTGGCAGCCATCAGCTCGGCGAGAAACTGCAACTCTGGCGCCCGTGCCTGGAGCAGCACCGGGAACAGGTCCACATCCTCTTGGGCAAAGCGCACCTCGGCACTGCGCGGGTCCACCCGGATCATGCCCCGGCGCTCGTGCAGCAAGTCGGTGTACTGCACCACCGTCTGCAACTGCGGCCAGTAGGCCGCGTGGTCGAAGGTGACCAGATGCACATTGGTCACTTTGCCCTTGAGGGATGGAGTCAGGGGAATGGCATAGCGGCCAATGCAGCGCTCGGTATCCGGCTTGAGCGCCAGGGCCCAGTCCTTGCTGGAATGGCAATTGATCACCCGCCCCTTGAGCGGCGCCGCCACCTGCTCCCAGGGGCTGGATGTGCATATCGCGCCGCCCATCAACAACAGGTGGTTGAGGGGCAGTTCCCGGGCCAGCTCCGGGTTGGCCAGCAGGCTCTTGACCAGCAGGCGAGCGCCCAGGGAATGGCCGACCAGGTTGATCTGGCGCACCTCGATCGATTCGCGGTGCAGGTAGTTGGTCAGTTCCGCCAACAGTGTCCTGGCCACCTCGTCGACCCGGGCCTCGACACTTTTGTAGTGATCAAGAAAATAGCCCACCGCCTTGCCCAGGCCCACGGTCGCCGCGCCCAGGGTGCCGCCGCCGAGCATCGAGGCGATGATGTCTTTGAAGGGGGCGAACAGGTTTTCCAGGAAATGCCCGGCCGGCCAGAACAGCATCAGGTTGGTCGAACCTTCGATATCCGCCAGTTGCGCCTGGAAACTGGCCAGTTGCTGCGGATTGAAAAACGCAGAATAGCCATGGACATAGAGATTGAGCACCTGCCCCTGGGGCTCGCCGCACAGCACGAACGTGGGCTTGCGGGTGCGGTGCATTTCATCCCACTGGTGTTGCATGAGGCGCTGGCTCCTGGTGAAAACGCAGAGCGATAGTAACAAGAATTGGCGCAGGGCCTGCCCCTGTAAAAGACGTCAGGTGGCGAAGTTCTCGATCTTGACCTGCCCGTCCGGGAACGTCGCCACAATCTCCAACTCCCCACCCATTGCACGGATGTAGTTGCGCAAGGTGCTGATGTACATATCGGTACGACGCTCCATCTTGGAAACCGCTGCCTGGTTGATATTCAGGGCCTTGGCCAGGCTCTCCTGGCTCATCTGTTGCGCTTTGCGCAGCTCGTGCAACGGCATTTCCTTGAGGTGCTGCCGCAAGATCCGCTCGGCATCGGCACGGGCCTCGGGGGTCATGCGCGCCTGCAGGTCAGCAAATTTCTTAGCCATGATTCAGGCCCTCCTTAAGCAATGTTTCCAAGTGTTCGTCATACAGCTTTTCGGCAATCGGAATATGGTCTGCATACCAGCGATTGCGCCCGGTTTTTTCACCACCGGTCAGCAGCAGCGCACATCTGCGCGGATCAAATACATACAGCACCCGATAAGGTCGCCCGGCATGCTGGATCCGTAGTTCCCGCAGGCTGCCATGTCGGGAGTTCTTGATATCGCTGCTGTGTGGAAAGCCCAGGGCTGGCCCCAAAAGGCCCAGTAAATCTACAGTCGCCGAGACAGAAGACTGCTCCTTTGCATCCAGCCCAAACCACCAATTGCCGAATTCATCCGTGTACTCAATTTCCCACTTCATGTAAATATGCCATCCATGGAATATAAACTCAAGGGCATAACTTTAGGACTTTCTACAACGCGCCCGACACCTAGCTTTTAATTCAAAAAAAAACCGCCCTCACCGAACTCATTGAAATAAACGGTATTAAAACTTTCGCGAGCGCCCTGTAGGATTTATACGACATCCAACAGGCACTGGCACAAAGCGCTGTGCCCTGGCAAAAATTCAGATTCAGCAACATAAAAGCGCGTTCTAATGGCGCCCTATCGATTCGCCTCAAAGATCCTGGAGTAAGCGATGCCCCATGAAGGCAACCTGTTACAAGCGGCCGTAGTGTTCCTGTTGGCCGCCGTACTGACCGTGCCCCTGGCCAAGCACCTGAAACTGGGCGCGGTGTTGGGCTATCTGTTCGCCGGCGTGATCATCGGCCCTTCGGCACTGGGGCTGATAGGCAACCCGCAAAGCGTCGCGCAGTTCTCCGAGCTGGGGGTGGTGTTGTTGCTGTTTATCATCGGCCTGGAACTGTCGCCCAAGCGCCTGTGGGTGATGCGCAAGGCGGTGTTTGGCGTGGGCCTGGCGCAAGTGCTGCTGACCGCCATGGTGATGGGGGCGGTGGCGCTCTGGGCGTTTGGCCAGTCATGGAACAGCGCGATTGTGCTGGGCCTGGGCCTGGCGTTGTCCTCCACGGCCTTTGGCCTGCAAAGCCTGGCCGAACGCAAGGAGCTGAACAGCCCCCACGGGCGTCTGGCCTTTGCGATCCTGTTGTTCCAGGACATCGCGGCGATCCCGTTGATCGCCATGGTGCCGCTGCTGGCCGGCGGCGACCACACCACCACCGCCGCCCAGGACCTGAACCACGGGTTACAGGTATTGGGCAGCATCGCCGTGGTGATTATCGGCGGCCGCTACCTGTTGCGCCCGGTGTTTCGCATCGTGGCCAAGACCGGCCTGCGTGAAGTGTCCACCGCCACCGCGCTGTTGGTGGTGATCGGCACCGCCTGGCTGATGGAACTGGTGGGCGTGTCCATGGCCCTTGGCGCGTTCCTCGCCGGCCTGCTGCTGGCCGACTCGGAATACCGCCACGAGCTGGAATCACAGATCGAGCCGTTCAAGGGCCTGCTGCTGGGGTTGTTCTTTATCAGCGTGGGCATGGGCGCCAATATCAGCCTGTTGTTCAGCACGCCCTTTGTGGTGCTGGGCCTGACCCTGCTGCTGATCGGCATCAAGTTGCCGCTGCTGTATGCGGTCGGGCAGATGGTCGGTGAGCTGAACCGCGAGAGCGCAGTCCGCCTGGGCGTGGTCCTGGCGGCCGGCGGTGAGTTTGCCTTCGTGGTGTTCAAGATCGGCCGCGACCAGGGCCTGTTCGCCCCGCACCTGTACGATGTGCTGGTGTTGACCATCACCCTGTCCATGGCCCTCACCCCGTTGCTGTTACTGCTGTGCCCGAAGCTGTTCCGGCCCAAGGCCAAGCCGGTGGAAGTGCCGGAAGAATACCGTGCGATCGAGAGCGATGCGCCACGGGTGGTGATCGCCGGCATGGGCCGGATGGGGCAGATTGTGGCGCGGATCCTGCGGGCGCAGAATATTTCGTTTATCGCCCTCGACACGTCGGTGGAAACCATCGAGCTGACCCGCAGTTTTGGTGGTATGCCGGTGTTTTACGGTGACCCCCAGCGCCCAGAGATCCTGCACGCGGCCAAGGTCGACCAGGCCGAGTACGTCGTGATCGCCATGGATGATCCCGAAATCAACATCAAGACCGCCGAGCTGGTGCGCAACCTCTACCCACACATGAAAATCATCGCCCGTGCCCGTAACCGCCAGCATGTGCATCGCCTGGTGGACCTGGACGCGTCACCGGTGCGCGAAACCTTCTATTCCAGCCTGGAAATGAGCCGCCGTACCCTGGTCGGCCTGGGGCTGAGCGAGACCCAGGCCGATGCGCGGATCAACCGTTTCAAGCACCACGACCTGCAACTGCTGGCCGCGCAGCACGCGGTGTACGACGACGCGGCCAAGGTGATGCAGTCGGCCCAGGAATCGCGCGCAGAGCTGGCGCGGTTGTTTGAAATGGACCGTCTTGAGGAGGAGTCGGGGAAGGTTTGAGGATGGATCCGAACGAAATTGCGAATTTTCTGACAGAATACAGCGCAATTTCGTTCATCCATTGGAAGACCTCATGCTCACCCTCAGCCAAACCGCCGCCCGCCTGGCCCTGGCGCTGACTGTCAGCCTGGGCGCCAGCCCACTGTTCGCGGCCACCAAGCCGGCCGCGGCGGCGCCGGACGACTTCCAGATCGTCTCGACCCTGGACGGCAAGTTCACCTTCACCCTGCCCAAGGGCTATGTCGCCGACGCCCTGCCCGCCGGCGCGCAAGCCCAGGGCACTGCTGGCGCCAACGGCACGATGTATATCAACCAGGCGTCAAAAAGCGTAGTGGTCGTGGCCCAGACCCTGCGCAATGACGGGATCGACCTGCAAGACAACGAACCGCTGTTTCTCGATAGTGCGGTTGAAGGCTTCCTCAAGGACGTAGGCACCAGCCTGCCGGACTACAAGAAACTGGCGCAGAAGAAACTGCTGATCAAGGGCGTGGGCCTGCGCCAGGTTGATGGCACCGCCAGCATGGGCGGTGGCAAGACCTTGAACTCGACCTTCCTTGCCGGCGCAGGCAACCGCTTGCTGGTGATCCAGGCCATTTCCCGGGCCGAGGATGTGATGGGGCATGGGCTGCTGGTCAGGCAGATTACCAGCGGCAAGTGACATTCCCCTAAGCACCAAAAATCCAATGTGGGAGCGGCTTGTCGGGTCGCCGCCTCGCCGCGATGGCGGTGGATCTGTTGATAAATAATTGACTGACACACCGAGGTGCCTGCATCGCAGGCAAGCCAGCTCCCACACAAGCCCCACATTTTTTAATGCATTCCCCCCTACGGCTTGCGTAGCAGGTAGGTATCCATGATCCAGCCATTAGCCTGGCGCGCGGCCTTGCGTACACGCTCGATCTCATCGGCCACCTCGGCCACCTTGCCGCTGATCAGGATTTCATCCGGCGTGCCCAGGTACGCGCCCCAGTAGATTTCCAGGTCCTGGTCCGCAACGCTGCGGTAGGAGTCCTCGGCATCGAGCATCACCACCAGGGTATCGGCATCGCTGGCCTGCCCCGCCGCGAGCCGCCGCCCAGTGGTGATCTCGATCGAACGGCCGATGCGGTTCAGCGGCACTTTATGCTGGGCCGCCAGGGCCTGGACGCTGGTAATCCCGGGGATGACGTCAAACTCAAAGGCACAGCGCCCATCGGCCAGGATCGCCTGCAGGATACGGATGGTGCTGTCGTACAACGCCGGATCGCCCCAGGCCAGGAAGGCCCCCACTTCACCGTCAGCCATGTGTTCGTTGATCATGCGCTCGAAGGTCTGTTGCTTGTCGCGGTTCAGATCCTGCACCGCCGTGGTGTAGTCGATTTCGCCGCGCACACGCTCGGGGCAGTCGGCTTCGACAAAGCGGTAGGCGTGCCCGGCGTCGATATAGGTCTGGCAGATTTCCCGGCGCAGGTCGATCAGCTTGTCCTTGCTCTGGCCCTTGTCCATCAGGAAAAACACGTCGGTGCGGTTCAGCGCCTTCACCGCCTGCATCGTGATGTAGTCGGGGTTGCCGGCGCCAATGCCGATGATCAGGATCTTTTTCATGAAGGGGTTCTCAGTGCGGGGCTGCGATTTTGCCATGTTCGCGCCGCTCAGGTCTCGCGCGTTTCCAGGCGCAGGCGCCACACGCCGTTGAAACGCAGCTCGGTGGCGGACAACGGCTCCACATCAATCCGGTTGAACATCGCCAGCGGGCCCTGCATGGCGTACAGCAACGCGGCACGGATCACGAAAGGGTGGGTCACCGCCAGGACATGGCCCGGGGTCTGTTCCAGGGACCGCAGCCACTGCCCTACCCGCTCGCACAGTTGCTCAACGGACTCACCTCCATGGGGGGCCGCCGTGGTATCCGTCAGCCAGGCCTGCAAGGCGTCGGGCTCGGCAAGTTGCACCTCATCGAGGCCCTGCCCGCGCCACCGCCCCAAATCACAGTCGCGCAGGGCCTCTTCCACCTGCGGGGATTCGGCAAAAAACATGGCTGTTTGCCAGGTTCGGACCTCGGGGCCGCAGAGCACACGAGGGGCACGCTTGAAGCGGCCGGCCAATGACAACGCCGGCAACTGCCACGCGCTTTCCAAGGGCTCGTCCAACGCGAAACGCGCACGTTTTTGAGTAGGTGTGCGGGCATGGCACATAAGGGTCAAACGAGTGGCCTGCATCGAACATCGCCCCGATTTCAAGGTAAGACCGACATCCTGACACAGGAGCAGCAAGGCTTGTAGAAACACTGAAAGCCTACGAACGGCGGGAACGGATGCCGGACAGAAAGCCACCCAACCGACAACGTTGCGCCCCCCCTTGTTGAACCACTGCCTGAAGGAATAATCATGAAAGTCGCCAACCCCCGACCCACTCTGCCCGCCATGCCCAACCCCCCAGGCTTGAACCCCTCACCCGAGCCTGCCGTTCAACAAGGATTACCCCTGCGACTGCCCCCGCCCAGAGACCGGGGCGCCGGAAAAACCTACGCACAACGCCTCGAGGAAGCCCTGTTTCCTCCCGCAGCCTCGCCATCAGGCTCCCCCTTGGGCGCACAGAACAACCTGGCACGCTCACGACGCAGCCCTTCGCTGAATGTCATTACCCTGAACGCCCAGGCAAAAGCCGAACATACGGTCAGAGTGGCCGACAGTGAGCTGTCGGCGCAGTTCGCCGCCACCTTGATGAACCAGGTCATCTCACTTGATTCAGGTGCTCAAGACAGCCCGGAGACCCGGTTGGTCTACAACATCCCGCCCGATTCCACCTTCGCAAAAGCCTGGGCGCGGCTCACCCAGGCCCTCAAGGATGAGCCTTTTGCAACCTTTGCCAAAAATAACAACATCGACACATCACATTTCAAACTGAACCCAAGGTCCGGGTGGCTGGAGTGCATGATCAATGGCCAGCCAGCCAACTTTACAACGTACACCCCCGGCTGGGACGCGGTGTCTGCAGCCGTCGTGGCCGCCGCGCGCAATCTGGCGCCCACCCTCGAATCACCGTTTGAATATGCCGGCGAAGACCGCGCATCGCTGAATATCGTGGGCGACTTCTACGGTGCCCGCTACTCGAATACCAGAACTGACATGCTCCGTTTTATCGGTCGCTTACAGCATGACCAGGGATTTCCTTGCGTAGCGTTCTCCAGGTCTCACCTGCCGCGTCATAACCAACCCGAACACCGGCACATCCAACAATTGCAACAGGATGCGATCGACACCCTCGCGGCGCAAATCACACAGGCGCAGGGTCAACAATTGCCTGCGCAACAAGTCAAAACCTCATCGCCGCTCATCGCCAAAGGCGATCTGGAACTGGCGAGGTGGTGCAGCACAGTCTTGACAGCCCGGCATACGGAAACCCGGCCCCCTGGAGAGGGCATCACCTCTGCCTTCGGGACGGTTCCAGAGTACTCGACCTTTGGACAGGTACGCATGGCCCTCGAAAACGCACTGGCCGAGCCTTCATTCTTGACCTTCGTGAAAAACAACAAGATTGATCTCTCAAGTATCAGCATTGCGCCACAAACCGGCGAACTGACCTGCCAGGTAATAGGGGCCAAAGGTGTCAAGGTCCAGAAGGTTTTCCGCATGACCGACGACTCAGGCTGGTCAGCCGTCAGCACCGACATCTGGGCGTCAGCCAAGAGCCTGGCCGCAGGCTCGACAGAGCAGGTGCGTCACCCCCGGTACAGCTGGATCAGTGTCAATGAGTTGTTGAATTTCTACGGGGAAAACCTGGCGACGGGGACGTTGCTGGAAACCCTCAAACGGTGCGCGGCACTCAACTACACCGGTTTCCCTGCCTTGAACGAGAACGCCCCAGCCCACAGCGAACGCTCTAGCGCCGTCCGGGCGAAACGACGCGCGGTCATTGATCGCCTCGACAACAAAACCAGCCCCCGCGAAGCCACACCTGCCACGCCCCTTAACCCGACCACCGAGATAGCCAGTCACCAGTTTGCCGGCGAGCCCGGCCTGCGCGCGGTCATGGCCCGACTGCTCACTGATGCCTTGAAGAGCGCATCGCTCGGGCTGGACTTCGATATCAACCACCTCGACTTTGCCCAGCCCGACCCGGACAAGCCTGGCCAGTTCAAGCGCACGCCCCTGATGGACCTGGCCCTGGATTACCTGACAGACGACGCTGTGCCAGACTTGCCCGCCGGCAGCAAGCTGGTCGATACCCGCCCTGACCTTATGGCCCATACCGGCAATACCCCGGACACGCCACTGCCCGTTGAAATGAACGACCTTCAAAGCGCTTTACGCGCCCTCCCAGGCCAGATGAACCCAGCCTTGGCTGCGGACGTGCCCAAGTACTGGGACCAGCCCGCCTTCAGCACACCCGCCTCTGGAGGTCTGAGCCCCTTTGCCGGCAGTCATCGGACACTGATCAGTGACCTGCTGCGCGACAATGTGCGACTGGCCGGGCTCAAGCAACCGGGGCTCGATGAGCAGCAACGCGAAACCCTCGATCTGGTAGTGCGCTACCCCAGTGGCTTGACGCGCCCAACCCCCACCGACAACAGCGAAGTGACAGTCTTCGCCCTCGGCAGCCTTCCAGCGGCCAACCAAGGCGCAATCGAATCCACCTCGCCGAACCTGCTGATTCAGCGTCATATCGCCGAGCGTACGACTCTCCTGCTCTGCGAACCCAACGGCACAGTCACCCCGTATGGCTCCTACGCAGCCTTCAACGCAGCACGCGAGCAAGAGCTCAACGCGCAATTCCCCGGGCAACGGCGCCTCAACACCTTGCGCAAAGTGGACGGCCATGCCTTCGATAACCAGGCCCAACCCCTTATCGATCAACGCCTGGATCACAGCCTTGCCAGTGCTGCGGCTTATCTCAACCTCAACACACTGGATCAGCCCCAACGCAAAATGCCAGCCTGGGTCAGTCAAGCCAGCGAGGCCGAGCGCTTTGTCTTACGTGGACTCAGCCTGGAACTGGCGAGTTTCACCCAGCGCAATAAAGGGCGGACCTACAACAGCGATATCCCGGATATCCGCCCCTTTGCCGAAAAGGCCTTCGGTCAATTGATGGTGTCGGGGCACCCGGCGAAAAACCTGGAAGTCGTGTTCAGGGTTCCCGTGGGCGGCAACTCCCCGGGTGGTGTGGTCAGTGGCAGCCTCCATCGCGAACGCCTGAGCATGACCGATGTGCTCCTGAGAAACCTCTCGGGGCTGCCCAGCCGGGACGTGGAGGTCTATCTCAAACCGGGTAACACGCGGGTTCCCGAACTGGAAGTGGATGGCGAACTGCAGAAGCTGATCCAGAACATAGACGTGGGAAAAAATTACCCCGAGTTGCTCAAACGCGAACTGCTGGACGATCCCGCCAAAAAGGCCGAGCGCCAGTCTTTGTTTGCCCAGCAGATTCCGGTGGAACTGCAAATCAAGGCCCTGGAGTTGGCCGTTCAAAAACAATCGGGGTTCGACACCACAGGTTTGCGTTACGTCCAGGCAGCCATCAATCCAGAGCCCGGCACAAAGACCGTCGACGGCAAAGAAATCGCCGTGCGACCGCTGGCGTTCATCGCCGGGCCAGGCGCGACGCCCGACGTGGTCGACAACATGTACCTGATCGAGCCCGAAGACAGCGCCAGCGGCCCGCACATTCTCTATCGCCCATTGATCGCCGACGCGCCGCTGCTGCAATTCCCGACCCGCCAGGCCTTGCTGGAGGCCATCCAGCAGCCAGGGCGTTTGCAAAAAGACATCCTGGCCTGGTTTCCCGACAGCTCGACCCGGGAATACTACAAGGCCTGGAGTTTCAAGGAGCCCTCCGCCCAGACAACCAGCCTGTTTGGCGTGGGTGACGGAGAAACCATTCCCGCCGCACCCACGCTAGCCGTAGGAAGCTACGCCGCTGCCGATGCGCTGAAGGCCAAACTGCAAACCGGGAAACTGATAAACCACCTGTACGACGCCAACGCCCAGGGCCTGATCAGCATGGCCGAACAACAATCTGTCTCCGATGCCGAAAGCCGCTGGGCAACGCTCAAGGAAGGCGGCTATCTGTTGCTCAACGCCGTACTGCCCGCCCTGCGCGGCCCGGGTGCCGCCATCGGTACGATGTTGCAGTTCCAGGGCCTTCTCAGCGACCTGCAAACGCTGGCGGACGATGACACGTCGAACAAAGAACCGGCCATGGCGGATCTGTTGCTCAACCTTGCGATGCTGGTGACCCATCGTCGAGCACGCCCCCTGCCCAGGCAGACCGACATACACCCGACCTCAGGGTTGGCCGAGACACCTCTGCGTGGTGGCCGCTACAACAGTATCGTAGAGGCACCCAATGGCGAAAAGGTCCGACGCATGATCGTCATGAAAGGCAACATGAAAAAAATGCAACTGGTCAAAGGCAACCTTTTTACCTTTGAAGATGAATACAAAGGCAAACCCCGCCTCAACATCAACGCCCATGGCCGCGACCTCAGCTTCACGGAGCAACTGCTGGGCAAGAGTTCAACCATCCTTTATGACGGCGCCGAGCATACCGCCGAACAACTACATGCCCATCTGCTCGCCAAAGGCATCGACCCCAGCCAGTTCGACAACGTTCGCTTGCTTGTCTGTTACTCCGGCAATGGCTCCGAGAACTCCTTTGCCGCCGAGTTCCAGAGGTTGATCAAAAAGCCGGTGAAGGCCTTCGTGGGGACCGTGACAGTGACTCCCAGCCCCGAACTGGTCACCTCCGAATTTGAAACCGGCACCCAGATGCACGGACCGCAAAACGGGCCGAAGCTGGTGAGTGACACCTACGCAGAATACGACAGTGTCGACACCGTCAAGGACCGCACGGGTATTTCCCTGATCCGCAACCCTCTGGAATACATTCTCTTCTCCTACTACCCCGTGTATTACCCGCCCCGCACGAGCGCTACAACGGCAAATCGCTGAGCACCCTCCAGCACGCGGCACTGGCCAATCGGTTCGTCGCATTGACGAACGGTCCTACGAATGTTCAGATGCGGCCCTGTTTCAGGTGCCGCATGCCGCCGTGCATGAGGTGAAACGGGAAACCGGTACGCTCGTTCGAGCAAGTCCGGTGCTGCCCCCGCAACGGTATTCGCGTGACCCCTTCGTTACACCACTGTGGCCAGAACGCCATGGGAAGGTGAAGGGTTCGATACGCGAGAGCCCGGAGACCGGCCTGGAATTTCTGTTTGGCATAATCCTGCGGTGGGCGGGCATGGGCCGGTGTCGGTGTGTGCCCGGCGCCTTCTCCTGCGTGCTTCTGCGAAGATACTTTCGAGAAGACTATGATTTTCCAACGTTCCTCTACCTCTGGCCCAACCCTGCTCCTGGGTTGCCTGTTCAGCCCGCTGCTGCTCGCCGATGACGCGGCCCTGGTGCTCCATCCGCAGACCGTTTCGGCGCCGTCGGTGGAATCCACCACCGTGGCCGAGATGGCCCAATACGGCAGCAAAGTGGCGATTGTCACCCGCGAACAGATTGAACGCGCCGGCCCCAGCGCCGATATCACGCGGGCGATGCAGATGTTTATCCCCGGTTTCTATGTCGCGCCCAAAAACGGCCCGTTCGACTACGGCACCTATTCCCTGCTGGGCGGACGCAATGACGACACCCTGATCCTGCTCGACGGCGTACGCCTGAACAACCGCCTGTACGGTGGCCTGTACCTGGACACCCTGCCGGCCAACGCCGTGGAGCGCATCGAAGTGCTCAAGGGTGGCCAGAGCCTGTTGTTCGGGACCCAGGCGGTGGCGGGCGTGATCAATATCGTCACGCGCAGCCCGCAGACCCGCGAGGTGTCCGGCGAAACCAACCTGGGCGTCGATACCTTTGGCGGCACCACCGGCGATGCCCGGGCCGAGCGGGTTTTCACTAACGGCCTGGGCGACCTGGGCCTGCTGGCCTATGTCAGCCATAACGTGTCCGAGGGCTACCAGCCGTTTCGCAACCGCGACATGAGCCATGTCAGCGACAAGAAACGTTCCTACGAAGTCACCACCCTCGGCGCCAAGGCTATCCAGTCTTTTGCCGATGACTCGCGCCTGGAGCTGTTCTACCAGTACTCCGACGCCAACCTGGACTTCGCCGGCGCCACCAACAACCGCAAGACCACCAACGACCGTGTGCAACAGATCGCCACGGCGACCTTCGAGCAACGCCTCAACGAGCGGCTGAGTTACTTCGTCAAGGGCCATATCAACGACTGGGACACCCGTTACTCGCGGGTCAACAACACCGCCGACGGCGGCACCCTGGTACGCAACCACAATGACTACTGGGGTTTTACCGACTGGGGCGTGCAGGCCGAAGGCAAGGCTGAGCTTGAAGGCGGGCATGTGCTGGTGTTCGGCTCCGACAACCAGTGGTTCAAGGGCCAGGACGATGTGCTGGTCATCGACAACAACCAGGCCGAGGCCCACGCCCTGTACAGCCAACTGCGCCCGCAGATCGACGCCCTGCCCGACTGGCACCCGAGTATCGGCGTGCGCCACGAAACCATGAGCGGCGGCGACAGTGCCACGGTCGGCATGCTCACCTCGCTCTATGACCTCAACGCCAACTGGGCCCTGCGCGGCCAGTACGGCACCGCCTACAAGCTGCCGAATGCCGAGCAACTGTTTGTCAATGAGCCCGGCGACGAACTCGGCAACCGCAACCTCAAGCCGGAAAAAAGCCGCAACGCCGAGCTGGGCCTGGACTACAAGGGCCTGCTGGCCGACCGTGAGTTCAGTGCCAGCCTGACCCTGTTCAAGCGCACGATCACCGACCTGATCACCCTCGACGATATCCAGTGGGTCAACGGCCAGGGGCAGATCCAGATGCGCGGCTTCGAGGCCGACGCCAAGTGGGCGCTCAACGACCAGTGGAGCCTGCAGGCGGACATGACCCGCAACCTGACCGAGTCGCGCGCCGGCGTCACGATCAATGATGTGCCCAGTTTCTTCGCCCGTTCGCGGGTGGGTTTCGAGTCGCAGAACCGCCTGTGGGGCGCCGGCGCGGCCATCCGTTATATCCACGATGTGACCAGCTCGAAACGCATCGAGTACGGTCACTACTCGGTGGTGGACGCCGACGCCTACCGCTACCTCGACCACGCCCATCAACACCGCGTGAGCCTGCTGGTAGAGAACCTGTTCGACCGCGACTACGTCACCAGCCGCTCCAGCAATGTCGACAACCTGGGCCGCCCCTTCACCTCTGAGGTGCGTTACACGTATCGCTTCTGATGACTGAAATCACACACATCGACGGGGTGGACAGCCACCCCGACTGGTCCCGGATCCCCGAGCATGCCCGCCATGTGCTGCTGTGCACCGGCCCGCGCTGCACCCAGCGTGGCGCCTTGCAACTGTGGAAAACCCTGCGCCGACGCCTGCTGGAACACCAACACATCGAAGTACCCGGCGGTGTGCTGCTGACGCGCACCCATTGCCAGTTCCCCTGCAACCTGGGGCCGGTGCTCACGGTGTACCCGGAGCGCTGCTGGTATGGCGTGCGCAGCAAGGCCGATGCCGTGCGCCTGGTGGATGTGCACCTGGTGGGCGGCGACGTGGTCGAAGCACTGCTGATCCGGGAGCACCCGTGAAGCGCCTGGCAGGCTTGGCCATGGCCCTGCTGGGCAGTGCCTCGGCCCTGGCGGACGGCTATCGCAACTGCCAGCAGGATTGGCACCTGCCCACTGCGCCGCCATCGCGCATCGTCGCCCTGAACCAGCACGCCGCCGACATGCTGCTGGCCCTGGGAGCCGGCCCGGCGCTGGTGGGCGTGGCGTACCTGGATGACAACGGCGCCGCGCACCAGCAGGGCCAGTATCAGGGCGTGCCGGTGATTGCCCCGCGCTACCCGGCCAGCGAGGTGTTGTATGGGCAAAAGCCGGACCTGGTGGTGGGCGGTTTTGCCACGGCCTTTGGCAACGGCATCACCTCGCGCACCGGGCTGGCCGGCAACGGTGTGGCCTCGTACCTGCTGGAGTCGGCGTGTGCCGGGCATTCCCTGGATTACTTCGGGCATATTCGCAATGATCTGCTGACCCTGGGCAACCTGCTGCATAAACCGCAGCGGGCCCGCGACTTGATTGAGGCCCTGGACGCCGACCTGGCCAGCGCCCGGGCACTGGCCAAGCCGGCCAAACCCTTGTCGGTGTTTTACCTCGACAGTGAAGTCAATGGCCTGGACAGCGAAGGACAACACGGTTTCGTCAGTGCCCTGCTGGCCGCTGCCGGAGCGCGCAACCTGTTGGCCGGGATTAATCAATACCGGGTCAGGGTCAGCAGCGAGACGTTATTGATGAGCGACCCGGATGTGATCCTGCTGGCCGACGCCCTGTGGTCCCCGGCCAGCCGCAAACGCCAGTTGCTGACCCGCGACCCGGTGCTGTCGCGCCTGCGGGCAGTGCGGGAGAACCGCCTGATCGAGATCCCGTTTACCCATCTGGTGCCCACTGTCGACAGCGGCAAAGTGGCGCTGGACCTGGCGCATAAGCTCAACGCCCTGTAGGAGCGGGCTTGCCGTAATGCCGTTCAGTTAAGCGAACGAAGATCCCCTGTGGGAGCGGGCTTGCCCTAATGCCAGTCAGTTAAGCGGATTCTGCTTTCTGTAGGAGCGAGCTTGCTCGNCGCGAAGGACGTCAACGATACCGCGTGTTTGCTAGGTAAACGCGGCGCTCTCAAGTTCTTCGCGAGCAAGCTCGCTCCTACAAAAAGGCTTAACTGACTGGCATTAGGGCTTGCCCGCGATAGCCATAGGTATCTACACAACTCTCTTCTGGATATGAGTACATATCCATTGCTGCGGTAACGGCCACTTAGGGTTCCGCCCTGACGGCGGGTCACTTTGGAAAAGCCGGAGTGCCGGCCCAGCCCAAAGTAACCAAAGGGCTCTTGCCCCACCACTCGGTGCCTCGCCTAGGCTCGGCATGCCCGCAGTCAGGCATTGCTCCGTGGGCCCGCCGCGATCGGCCATCCATGGCCGTGTCGCGGCTACCCCGGCATCCATGCCGGGGTGCCCACTACGCAATACCTGCCTGCGGCCATCGTGGTTTAACGGGGCGCCTAAGATCAAAAGCCAGATCAAAAGCAACAGCAGAGCCAGAGCCAGAGCCAGAGCCAGAGCCAGAGCCAGAGCCAGAGCCAGAGCGCGAAGCTACATTCCCTGTGGGAGCGGGCTTGCCCGCGATGGCGGTGTATCAGTCGATAAATACGTTGGCTGACTGGTCGCCATCGCAACAATGGATATGTACACAGACCGAGAAGAGAGTTGTGTAGATACCTATGCCGCGATAGCGGTATGTCAGTTAACAACTGTGTTGGCTGATCCACCGCCATCGCGGGCAAGCCCGCTCCCACAGACCAACCCCAAGGGCATTGCACCGCAATGGGGCTGAGCTAGACCGCCGGGCTGCGTGCCAGCTCCCGCAGCCATGGCAACACCCGCAAACCGCTGGCCGGTGACGGCGGGTCGATGATGTCCATGAAATGCTCCAGGGTGATGCTGTCGGGCGATCCCGGCAAACGGACCAGGGCCAGGGGCGCCAGGCAGGTCGGCGGCCCCAGGTCCTGGTCGTCATACACCAGCACATGGCGCACCTGCGGGTGTTGCTGCTGGAACGCCAGCGCGCCACCGTCATTGGCGGCCAGGCCTGCATTGATGATCAACACGTCGAATGGCTGGGCAGGGATATCGGTCAGGATCAGCACTTCCTCGAAGGTCTGCACCGGGACAATCCGGTAGTAGCCCAGTTGGTTGAGCATTTTTTCGATGTGTAACCGTTGCAGGTGCTGTTCATCGGCAATCAGGATCGTCAGTGCTTTGGTTGGCATGGCAAGTCCCTGAGCAGGCAGCGCTCGTGGAAGGAAGGAGCGACCTACTCTTCCAGACATAATTCGACGAAAAAATCAGCGTAGTTCCCCCTACACGTAGGAGTTCTCCCAAACCCTCCCCGAGCCTATCCCCTTATACCCGGTTGCAATAGTCCGTCAGGGCCTGATGCAATTGATCAATGGCCTCTTGCACACCGGCCACCGCCAAGCCCAACGCCCCCGAATCCTGTTGCTCACAGGCCGCCTCCAGTGCTTCGCAGTGGCTCACCAAGACCTGCGCCTCGACCAGGCGTGCCCCGCCCTTGGTCCTGTGGGCCAGGTCATGCAAGTGGGCGTAGTCGTTTTCTGCAAGCAAGGCCTGTAGTTGCGTGCGATCGGCACTGAGGCTGTCGAGCAGTTGCACCAACAACTCCTTGACGGCGTCCGTGTCAGAGCCGGTCAACTTCAACAAACGACTCAAGTCGAGCGCCGGGGCAGCCGTCACCAGCTCATTGACCGAAGGCATGGCCGTACGTGAGGCCAGCGCGGCATGCAGATCCTCAAGCCCGGTGGGTTTGAACAGGCAGCCGTCCATCCCCGCCGCCAGGCAACGCTCGGTTTCCTCCGGCTGGGCATTGGCGGTAAACCCCAGCAGCAGGCAGGGCGCCAAGCCACGGGCGCGCTCATCGGCACGAATGTCCCGGGCCAGGTCATAGCCGTTTTTCAGCGGCATATTGCAGTCGGTGATCACACCGTCAAAGCGCTCGGCCTGCCAGCATTCCAGGCCCTGCACCCCATCGTTGGCGGTGGTGATCCGGTGCCCGAGGAAACTCAGCTGCCGGGTCAGCAACTGACGATTGGCCGGGTAGTCGTCCACCACCAGGATATTCAATACATGGGCCGGCGGCGCCTCCAGGGCAACCGGTTCGGAATGCGCACTGGCCGAAGCGGCCACCGCCAATGGCAGTGTGACCTCGACCCGTGTGCCCTGCCCCAGCACGCTACTCAATTTCAGCTGGCCGCCCATCATTTCACACAGGCTGCGGCTGATCACCAGTCCCAGCCCCGAGCCACTGCGCGCCGACTGGTCAGTGTTACGCCCTTGAATAAACGGGTTGAACAGGCGCATCTGGTCCTCGACGCTGATCCCGACCCCGCTGTCCTCTATCACCAACCGCAGGCTCAGATAGCCATTGGCAACGGCGGGCGACCCACTGGCACTCAAGCGCACATGGCCCTGGGCCGTAAACTTGATGGCATTGCTCAACAGGTTGGAGACCACCTGCTTGAAGCGCAGCGGATCGATCAAAACGTGACGATCGACCAGCGGGTCCAGGTCCACCTGCAAGACCAGGCCCTTGGTGCGCGCCAGCCCTCCGAAGATACGCACCACCGAGGCCAGCAGCTCGCGCAGGTTCGAGGGTTCCAGGGTCAGGGACAAGTGCCCAGACTCGATCCGGGCAATGTCGAGAATATCGCCGATCAACTCCAGCATGCCCCGCGAAGCGTCGGAGGCCACCGCCAGGGCGTCATGGTCGATACGCCCCTGCTCGGCATTTTTCAGGGCCAATTCGATCATGCCGATCACCGCATTCATCGGCGTGCGGATCTCATGGCTCATGGTTGCCAGGAAGGTGGTCTTGGCACGGTTGGCCGCATCGGCCCCTTCCTTGGCCTCCTGCAATTGCCCCAGCAAACGCTGGCGCTCGCTGACATCCACCCAGCCGGCAATCATGCCCACGACCTTTTCGTTGGCATCGCGGTACGGCAGCATCCAGTGGTAGATGGTCAGGGTCGCGCCCCCCGGCACCTTGAGCACCCGGTCATGAATCTGCGGTTCGCCGCGCTCCATCAGGCGCATGTAGTCTTCATGGTAGGACTGGGACTGGGGCTGATTGCCGGTGTCGGTCTCGACCACGGTCTTGCCGATCACATCTTCGAGGTGAAAGCCGAACACATTGAGGTAGGCACTGTTGCACGCCATCAACCGGCCCAGGCGGTCGCGTACATAGATCGGGTGCGGCGTGCCGTCGATCAACACGCTCATAAAGCGCATCTGGTCGCTCAGGGCGCGCTCGGCCTGGGCCCGCTTGCGGATCAGGCTGCGCAGGTAAATGGCCCAGCCCAGGGTGATCAGCAACAGCACGGCGGCCAGCGAGAACCCCTGGATAATTGTGTTGCGGTGCCGTAGCCAGTAGCTGTCGTCGATCACCAGCTCGCTGCGCCAGCGGTTGGTCAACTCATCCATTTCCTGGGGCGTGATGCTCAATAGCGCCTTTTCCAGGATCGAGAACAACTCCAGTTGACCGCGCCCCACACCAAAGGCCAGTCGTGCCGGCTGCGAGCCAACCGTACTGGTGATGCGCAGGCGGTCACGGTATTGATGGGCGATCATGTAGCGCGCAATGATCAGTGCGTTGACCGAGGCGTCGGCCCCCGCGCTGGCCACCAGGGCCATAGCCTGCGCAGGGGTCTCGACGTCCACCAGCACGATCTTGGGGTAGTCGCGGCTGATGATTTCCCGCTGCACGCTGCGGCCGATGACCGCCAGGCGCTTACCCGCCATGTCATCCAGGGTGACCGGGCTGCGGTCATCGTCGCGCGTGACCAGCACGAACGGGTTGCTCAGGTACGGCCGGGTAAAGCGGATCTTGTCCTCCCGGGACATGCTCGGCGTAATGAGCGCGATCATATCCGCCTCGCCCTCGCTGACCTGCTGGACTTGACGAGGCAGCGAATTGCCGCGTACCACATCGAACTTCAAGCCGGTACGCAAGCTGATCTGGGCCAGGACCTCGGCACTCAAGCCCTGCAATTGGCCTCGATCGTTGAAAAATGACAAGGGCATGAACTTGTCCAGCGCCGTGACCTTGATCCGCGGATGCTTGTCCAGCCAGCGCTGTTCACTGGCACTCAGGCGCAGGCGCTCGCGGCCAACGATCCCCAGGTTGCCGGCGCTCCAGCGGCGCAGGATCTCCATTTGTTCGTTGATCGGGATCACTGCCAGCGCCGCATTGAAGATACGCAGCAGCCGCACATTATCCCCAGTAAAAGCGAACGCGAAAGGGTTGACCTCCAGGCTGGAGAAGTCGGCCATGCGCACATTATTGAGGTGGTTTTTGTTGATCAGATAGTTGGTGCTGATCGCATCGCCCAGGTAAACGTCCGCCTGGCCAAAGGCTACGGCGCCAATCGCCTCGAAGGTCGACGAATAAAGCTGCAATGAAGCATTGGCGTAATAGGCCGCTACCGCCTCGGGCTGCATGTAGTGATAGAGCATGGCCAGGCGCTTGCCCGCAAGCTCCGCGCTCAGGGCCTGGCTGTCATCGACGCGCGTCACCAGGGTCGGCTGGTCGTTGGCATACGAATGCGAAAGCCTTAGCTGCCGGTCCGCGGCCTCGTAGCCATTGGCCGTGCCGAGGAAGTCCACGTCACCGCGCTTGAGGGCCGCAATAACCTCGTCCCGATGCTCGTAGCGCTGCACCTGGATCGCGACATTCAACGCCTGGCCGATCAACGCGGCATAATCGGCGGTGATTCCTTCCAGATCGTCGTTGTTGTTCGTCAGGTCAAAGGGGGCATAGTCGGGAGCCGACACCCCCATCACCAGCGTGCGGCGCTCGCGTAGCCAGCGCCAGTCCGCTTCATTGAGGTTCACCTGCGGGGCATCCAGCCTCGAATGCCCCAACAGTTGCAGAGTCTGTGGCTCGCCCAGAGCCACGTTGACGGTGAGTGACAGGCTCGCCAGCCAAAAGGCCGCGAACCATTTGCCCAAAGTGCTCGACATATCAGATCAAATGATTTCGATGGGCGAACTTGGATAAGTGCACCACTGAAGACATACGCAGTTTCTCCTTCAACCGGGTCTTGTAAGTGCTGATGGTCTTGTGACTCAACAGCATGTCCCTCGCGATTTCATTGTTGCCCAGGCCCAGGGCCAGCTTCTGCAAGACCATCAGTTCGCGGTCAGACAGGGCCTCTACCAGTTGCTGTTCCGTGGTTTGCAAGTCGTCCTTGCGTACGGAGCTGGTGGGCAGGCTGGGGAAGCAGCTGTAGTTGGACATGACCGCCTTGATGGCTTTTTGCAGCTCATCCAGCTCACCGGTTTTCGCGACAAACCCCATCGCCCCGGCGCGCATACAACGTGTCGAGAAAAACACCGCCAGGTAAGAGGTCAGGACCAGGATTTTACAAGGCAGGCCCAATGCCTTGATTCGGCTGATCACCTCCAGCCCGCCCAGCTTGGGCATCGCCAGGTCCAGAATGACCAGGTCTGGTCGTTCCTCCCTGGCGATCTGTAAGGCATCAGCACCGTTGGCGGCCTCGAAAATCGTCTCGAAGCCCTCTTGGCGTAACAAGTATTTAACAGTTGCACGAATGAACGGATGATCATCCACGATTAACGCTTTGCTCATGCGACTCCCTGGCAGAACACCACGACTGTTTAGTTGCTTCATTGGCGACTACTCATTTAAGGAGCGCCAATACCCTTACACATCACACGAAACCCCTGTACCTGTGAGAATTGCCAGTTCCGACCAGCGGCGCTATCTACACAGAACGTTTCAACGGAATTTGGTTAGGTGCAACGGCTCAACATTAACAACGCAATGATGTTTCGCCTGAAGGTAAAATCCGGCGCACTTGTAGGACTTATCCTCACTAAAGCGTAGTCAAAAACAGCAAAAAAGCCGCCCTCCCATGACAGGAGGCGGCTTTTTTCGGCCCGGAAAAAGGCCCCCTCAATCGGTGGTGCTGGGGCTCCAGAAGGCTTGTACCACCAGGGTCGAGCGGGAAATCCGCGCCACCAGGGCGTCCAACTCGTCACCATCGACCGAGTTGGCGGCCAGCGTGGCTTCGATCTCCACCTCCTCAGTGCCAAAGGTCCGTACGTCGACATCACTGGCCGGGTAGTTGCAGCGCGCCAACTCCGATTCCAACAAGGCCATCACCGCCTGCTGCTGGGTACGCCGGGCGATCACGTAAAGGATGTTGGTCACCTCGGCCGACACCACGTCCAGGGGCTGGCGGTTGATGTTATTGACGATCGGCCGCAGCAAGGTGTTGGCCGCCAGCACAAACAAGGTGCCCAGGAGCGCCTCGATGATCAGGTCGGCACCGGCACAGGCGCCCACTGCCGCGGAGGTCCACAACGTGGCGGCGGTATTGAGCCCGCGTACATTGCCCTCCTCACGCATGATCACCCCGGCACCGAGAAAGCCAATGCCGGACACCACATACGCCACCACCCGCACGGCGCCTTCGGCACCACCGAGGCGATTGGCCATATCGACAAAAATGGCGGCCCCCACCGCCACCAGCACGTTGGTGCGCAGCCCTGCCGTGCGCTGGCGAAACTGGCGTTCAAAGCCGATCAGGCCACCGAGAATAAAGGCCGCACTGAGGCTGACCAGGGTGTCGATCAAGGAATCCAGATTGATATTGTTGAGGGCCTGCATGATAAATCTCCCTTTGATTGCCCGCAGAATCCGCGTCGAAAAAAAGGGGGATCAGGCAGCCACCAGGACGGTTCGCTACCCCAATACCGCTTCTCGCTTTATCGGCGAGACAACGGCATGCAAATGCGCGTCAGCTGGCCAAGCCTGGTCGACAACTGTCACTCGAAAGTCTGTTCACGAAGGTCTGCGCTATGGTTGAAAACCGGCGCAGCTTACGCCCGCAGTCTGAAGGAGGAAAGTGACAGAGCAGCGAATCGGCGGGTTCTTCAGCAAGGGTTCAGCCAGGGTCGCTCCCGCAGGCGCGGGAGCGGCCGCTGTCAGCTGGCGGTGGCCAGCAGCCGGTCACGCACCGAGCGCCCCTGGCCCAGGCGTCGGTCATGCTCATGCAGCGACGCGGCAATCTCATCGGCGCGAATCGGCAGGATCGACAGCAAGGTATCGCTCAAGCCATGGCTGGCCTGGCTGAAGCCCTGCATGTAGATACCGGCCTTGCAGCGCTCGTCGGTGACCACGCGGTAATCGCGGCTCACGTCAAAGTCCCCCATATAGGCCTCCAGCGGCGCCAGCAACTGGCGATGCATCTGGCGCTCATAGCCGGTGGCCAGGACCACCGCATCGTAGTGGTTGAGCACGGTTTCACCGGTGGCGTTGTGACGCACCAGCAGCTCGATGCCCAGGGGACCGGCGCTGGCTTTTTCCACGGTGGTCAGGGTGCGGAATGCGTGGCGGGCGATGCCGGAGACTTTCTGGCGATAGAAGATCCCGTAGATGCGCTCGATCAGGTCCAGGTCCACCACCGAATAGTTGGTGTTGTGGTACTCGTTGACCAAGCGCTCGCGCTCGCTGCTGGGCTGCTGGAACACCAGGTCGGTGAACTCCGGGGAGAACACTTCGTTGACGAACGGGCTGTCATCGGCAGGCTTGAGGGCCGAGCCGCGCAGGATGATATCCACCTGCACCGAGGGGAAGCTGTCATTCAGATCGATAAACGCCTCGGCCGCGCTCTGCCCGCCGCCGATGATTGCAATGCGCATCGGCTTGCCTTCCAGGCACGGCTGCTGGGCCATGCGCGCCAGGTATTGGGAATGGTGGAACACCCGCCCGTCCTCCTTGAGCGCCTTGAACGCTTCGGGAATCCGTGGCGTGCCACCGGCGCTGACCACCACCGAGCGCGCGGTGCGCACCAGTTGCTCGCCGTGGGCATCGCGGGAGATCACCCGCAGCGCCTCGACCTGCTGCTGATGCAGGATCGGCTCGATGGCCAGCACTTCCTCGCCATAGCGGCTCTGCTCGGTAAATTGCCCGGCGACCCAGCGCAGGTAATCGTTGTACTCCATGCGGCACGGGTAGAAGGTGCCCAGGTTGATAAAGTCCACCAGACGCCCGTGGGCCTTGAGGTAATTGACGAAGGAATAGGGGCTGGTGGGGTTGCGCAGGGTCACCAGGTCCTTGAGGAAGGAAATCTGCAACTCGCTCTGGCTCACCAGGGTATTGCCGTGCCAGCGGTAGTCGGCCTGCTTGTCGAGAAACAGCACATCGAGCTTGCCCTGGGCTTTCTCGCGCTCTTGCAGGGCGATGGCCAGCGCCAGGTTCGAGGGACCGAAACCAATGCCGATCAGGTCGTGAACCGCGGGCGATGCAATTGCCTGTGTCATTCCAGTGTCCTCTGGATAAGCCCCGTGGCAGTGGGGCGGAAAGCCTGGGCGACCTGCTGAACAACAGGCCATGTGTTGATAGGAAACGAGGACAATGAAAAAAAATTTAAGGCGCGCGCTGGATTCACTCTGGCAGGCGCGGCGGCAACTGATGCGGCAATGCAGTAATGGCAGTTTGAACCCATCTAATTTAGAATAATTCTCATATGGCTTTAAACAAGCCTTGTATACGTTCTCGGGTACTGGCGTTTCGCCCAGCTGTAACGGCGTATGTAAGCACTTAAATTTCAGGGCAAATCCCTCGTTTACCTGACAGCTTCCCGCGCCTGTCGCTGCCCCCGTTTGGGCGATTAAGCCGCGGTCCGAACTTTCCTGGCTGGAACCCGTGCATGAACCGTCCCCGACACACCCGGCGCGCTCTGCTGGCAGCACTTTGCCTGATCCCCGTGGCGGCCTTTGCCGCCTGGCAACTGATCCCGCCCGGCCGGGATAAATTTGCCACGCTGCAAGTGCACCGGGGCGATATCGAGAGCAGCGTGACGGCCCTGGGCACCCTGCAACCGCGGCGTTACGTCGATGTGGGCGCGCAGGCCTCCGGGCAGATCCGCAAGATTCACGTCGAGGCCGGCGCCCAGGTCAAGGAAGGCGACCTGCTGGTAGAGATCGACCCTGCCACCCAACAAGCCAAGCTCGACGCCACCCGTTACTCCATCGCCAATCTGCAGGCGCAACTGCAAGAGCAGCACGCGCAACACCGCCTGGCCCAGCAGAAATACCAGCGCCAGCAACGCCTGGCCGCCGGCGGCGCCACCCGCGATGAAGACGTTCAGACCGCCCAGGCCGAACTGGACGCCACCCAGGCGCGCATCAATATGTTCAAGGCCCAGATCAGCCAGGCCCAGGCCACGTTGCGGGTGGACCAGGCCGAACTGGGCTATACCCGCATCTATGCGCCGATCTCCGGCACGGTGGTGGCCGTGGATGCCCGCGAAGGCCAGACCCTCAACAGCCAGCAACAGACGCCGCTGATTTTGCGCATTGCCAACCTGTCGCCGATGACCGTCTGGGCGGAAGTCTCGGAGGCCGATATCGGCCATGTCAAACCGGGCATGCAGGCCTATTTCACCACCCTGAGCGGCGGCAACCGGCGCTGGACCAGCACTGTGCGCCAGATCCTCCCGGTGCCGCCCAAGCCCCTCAACGAAACCAGCCAGGGCGGCGGCAGCCCCAGCAGCTCAAACAAGAGCGGCAGCGGCCGCGTAGTGCTCTACACCGTGCTGCTGGATGTGGATAACGCCGACAATGCGCTGATGGCAGAAATGACCGCCCAGGTGTTCTTCGTCGCCAGCCAAGCCATCAATGTGCTGACCGCGCCGGTCGCGGCCCTGCAAGGCAGCACCCGCCCCGACACCCAACTGGCGCGGGTGGTGGCCAAGGATGGACGTATCGAAGACCGCGAAGTACGGGTGGGCATCAGCGATCGCCTGCGCATCCAGGTCCTTGACGGCCTCAATGAAGGCGACCACCTGCTGATCGGCCCCGCCGACAGCAGCGGAGGTTGAATGTTGACGCCACTGATCGAACTGCGCGACATCCGCAAATCCTATGGCGGCGGCGATGCACCCCAGGTCGATGTGCTGCGCGGGATCGACCTGTCGATCCATGCCGGGGAATTCGTGGCGATTGTCGGCGCGTCCGGTTCCGGCAAGTCCACCTTGATGAATATCCTCGGTTGCCTTGACCGGCCCACCGTCGGCCAATACCTGTTCGCCGGGGAAAACGTCGCCCAGTTGGACACTGACGAACTGGCCTGGCTGCGCCGCGAGGCCTTTGGCTTTGTATTCCAGGGCTATCACCTGATCCCGTCCGGCTCGGCCCAGGAAAACGTCGAGATGCCGGCGATTTATGCCGGTACGCCCGCCGCTGAACGCCACGCCCGCGCCGCCGCCCTGCTGACCCGCCTGGGGTTGGCCGGGCGTACCGAAAACCGCCCGCACCAACTGTCCGGCGGCCAGCAGCAACGGGTGTCGATTGCCCGCGCCCTGATGAACGGCGGCCATATCATCCTCGCCGACGAACCCACCGGCGCGCTCGACAGCCACAGCGGCGCCGAGGTCATGAGCCTGCTCGATGAACTGGCCAGCCAGGGCCATGTGGTGATCCTGATCACCCACGACCGCGAAGTGGCGGCCAGGGCCAAGCGCATCATCGAGATCCGCGACGGCCTGATCATCAGCGACACGCCCAATGCCTGCGCCTTATCCACCGCCGCGCCCAACCCCAAGGCGTTGCAGGCGGTGGACTTGCGCCAGCGCCTGGCCGATGGCGCCGAACACAACGGCGCCTGGAAAGCCGAATTGCTGGACGCGGTGCAGGCGGCCTGGCGGGTGATGTGGATCAACCGTTTCCGCACCGCCCTGACCCTGCTGGGGATCATTATCGGCGTGGCCTCGGTGGTGGTGATGCTGGCCGTGGGTGAAGGCAGCAAGCGCCAGGTCATGGCGCAGATGGGCGCCTTTGGCTCCAATATCCTCTACGTCAGCGGCTCGGCCCCCAACCCGCGTACGCCGCCCGGGATTATCACCATGAGCGACGTCGCGGCCATGGCCGCCCTGCCCCAGGTCAAGCGCATCATGCCGGTCAATGGCGCGGAAGCCGGGGTGCGTTTTGGCAATGTGGACCATATGGCTTACGTGGGCGGCAACGACACCAACTTTCCGGCAATCTTCAACTGGCCGGTGGTCGAGGGCAGCTACTTCACCGAAGCGGACGAGCGCGCCGCCGCCACCGTCGCGGTGATTGGCAAACGGGTGCGTGACAAGCTGTTCAAGGACCTGCCGAGCCCCATCGGCCAATACATCCTGATCGAAAACGTGCCGTTCCAGGTGATCGGCGTACTCGCCGAAAAAGGCGCCAGCTCCGGCGACAAGGACAGCGACGACCGTGTCGCCATCCCCTACTCCGCCGCGAGTATCCGCCTGTTCGGCAGCTATAACCCTGAATACGTGGTGATTGCCGCCGCCGATGCGCGCAAGGTCCATGAGGCCGAAAAAGCCATCGACCAGTTGCTGCTGCGCCTGCACAACGGCAAGCGGGATTTCGAACTGACCAACAACGCCGCGATGATCCAGGCCGAGGCCCGCACCCAGAACACCCTGTCGCTGATGCTCGGCTCGATTGCCGCCATCTCGCTGCTGGTGGGCGGCATTGGCGTGATGAATATCATGCTGATGACCGTGCGCGAACGCACCCGGGAAATCGGCATCCGCATGGCCACCGGCGCCCGGCAGCGGGACATCCTGCGCCAGTTCCTCACCGAAGCGGTGATGCTCACGGTGGTCGGCGGGGTGGCGGGGATCGGCCTGGCCCTGCTGGTCGGCGGCGCATTGATCCTCAGCAGCGTGGCGGTCGCCTTTTCGCTGCCCGCCGCCCTGGGCGCCTTCGCCTGTGCACTGGTCACCGGTGTCATCTTCGGCTTTATGCCGGCCCGCAAAGCAGCCCGGCTCGACCCGGTCACGGCCCTTACCAGTGAATGATCGCCCTATGAAAGCGCAGTTGACCCTTATCGCCGCCAGCCTGCTGCTGGCCGCGTGCAGCAGCCCGGCGCCGCGCCCGGACAGCGGCCTGCAAGCACCTGCCGCCTGGAACACCGCGAGCGACGCCGCCCTTGTGCACGTCAACCGGCAATGGTGGACGGCATTTGCCAGCCCACCGCTCAACCAACTGATCGAACAGGCCCGCAGCACCAGCCATGACCTGGCCAGCGCCATGGCCCGGGTACGCCAGGCCCAGGCCAGCGCGGTGGTCGCCGGCGCGCCCTTGCTGCCCGCACTCACGGGCGGGCTCAGCGCCAACCGGCAGAAACAGCTGCGGGGCACGGGCAACAATCAACTGCAAAGCAGCAACAACGACGCGGTGGACTACTTCAGTACGAACCTCACCGCCACCTACGAAATCGACTTCTGGGGCGGCAAGCGTGCTGCACGCGACAGCGCGCAACTGGCCGTGCGCGCCAGCGAATTCGACCGCGCCACGGTGGAGTTGACCCTGCTCAGCGGCGTGGCCACGACCTACACCCAACTGCTGGCACTGCATGAACAACAGCGTATCGCCGAGCTGAACCTGGCCAATGCGCAAAGCGTCCTCAAACTGGTGCAGACCCGCCATGACGCCGGCTCTGCCACCCCGCTGGAACTGGCGCAGCAAAAGAGCCTGGTCGCCGCGCAGCAACGCCAGCTACCGCAAGTGCGCCAACGCACCGAAGCCGCCCGGATCAGCCTGGCAGCCCTGCTCGGCCAACCGGTACAGGCCCTGCAATTTACCGATCAATCCTTTGACCAACTGCGCTGGCCCAGCATTGCTGCCGGAGTCCCCAGCGATCTGCTCAGCCGCCGCCCGGACATCGCCAGCGCCGAAGCACAACTGGCGGCGGCCCAGGCCGACATCATCGTCGCCCGCGCCGCCATGCTGCCCACAGTCACCCTGACCGCCAATCTCAGCTCCGGCGCCAATCGCGCGGCCGATATACTGCGCAACCCGCTCTACAGCCTTACGGGCGGGCTGGTCGCGCCGATCTTCAACAACGGTCGCCTCGGCGCCGAACGCGACAGGGCTACGGCACGCCAGGAAGAATTGCTGCACACCTATCGCGGGGCGATCATCAATGGCTTTGCCGATGTGGAAAAGGCCCTGAACAGCATTCGCCAGCTCGACGAACAACGCCAGTGGCAGCGTGAGGAGTTGAGCCAGGCGCAGACCGCCTTCCGCCTCGCCCAGAGCCGCTATGAGGCCGGCGCGGAAGACTTGCTGACGGTACTGGAAACCCAACGCACGCTCTATGCCGCCCAGGACCTGAACGTGCAACTGCGCCAGGCGCGGCTGGAGGCCAGTGTGGCGCTGTACAAGGCCCTGGGCGGAGGCTGGCAGGCACAGTAGGCGCCGGCTTGCCGGCGCCTACGCTTGAGCCGGGCGGTCAGTGGCGCGCGAACGCTACCCGCAATGCGTCGGCGATCCACTCCAGCGCCTCTTCAGCCTCGTCGACAATCGCCCCCATCCGCATAAAATCATGGGTCATGCCCGCATAAAGCTTCATATCCACCGCCACGCCCGCCGCTTGCAAGTGAGCGGCATAGGCCACCCCTTCGTCATGCAGCGGATCGCACTCGGCCACCGCCAGCAACACCGGCGCCACGTTCGGTGCAATCTGCGCCAACAGCGGTGAAAAGCGCGGATCCAGGCGGTCACTGGGCTCGCCAGCGTAATGCTCATAGAACCAGCTCAGCGTGTCCTTTTCCAAAAGATAGCCCGAGCCATAACGCTGCAACGAAGCGGTCGGGCGGCTGGCATCGGTCACCGGGTAGATCAACACCTGCAAGCACGGCTGGGCCTGGCGCGGATCAACCGCCAACTGATTGCACAACACCGTGGCCAGGCTGGCGCCGACACTGTCACCGGCCACGGCCAGGCGCGTCGGATCGATACCCAGGGCCTCAGCTTCCTGCAACAGCCAGTGCCAGGCGTCCTGGGCATCGTGGACCGCCGTGGGAAATACCCACTCCGGTGCCAGTCGATAACCCACGGCAATCACCACGCAACCGGCCCGCGCCGCCAGCGCACGACACAGCGCATCGTGTGAGTCGAGGCTGCCGACCACATAACCGCCCCCATGGAAATACAACACCGCAGCACTGCTGGCGCCAGGCAGCGCGGCGCTGTACAGGCGCGCGTGCAGGTGGCTGCCGTCACGTACCGTTATCGACAGGTTTTCAACCCGTGGCAACTCCTCGCAGTCAGCCATCATCAACTGGGAGGATTGATCAAACTGTTCACGGGCGGCTTGTGGGCTCAACTGATGCATGGCCGTGCGCTTGCCGCTGTCACGACCGGCACCGACCAATTCAAGGAAGGCGGCAATATCAGGGTTTAACGACATGAAACAACTCCATACTGGCCAGGCGATGCGCCCGGCCAGGTTCAGGTTCAAGCGCTGATGGGGTTCAGCAACCGGGTAAGGGCCTGATCCAGGCTCTCAAGGAAACGCGGATTGCGGGGCACTTCAAAATGCCCGCAAGGCAAGCTCGGACCGCCAGCGTCCTGGCCTATTTGCAGGCTCAATGCCTGGGCCGCCGCTTCATGGCCTGCGGCCCACCAACAATGAGGCGTCGCCTGGATCGGCGGGCACCGGACCAATGCCTGGGACAAATGCTTGAGACGCCGAGCCACGCTGAAGATATGCCCCAGCTCATCCGCCCCCAACACCTGGGACAGCGAGCCTACGGCGACCGTCTGCTGCGCGAGTAAGCCGGCGAACAGTTGACGCAAGCCCGCCGGGCTTTCATCCAGGGTCAGCGGCAGGGTCGCCTGCACGCCAGGCATCATCACCTGGATAAACGCGTGCAGATCCTCCAGCCCCTCATCCCTCTGCGCACCGGGCTCGGTGCCCGGAACGAAACTGTCCATCAGGCCAAGGAACTCGACCTGCTGGCCCTGGCGCTCCAGCTCCGCCGCCATCAATATGGCCAGCGTGCCGCCCAGGGACCAGCCCAGCAAATGGTAAGGCCCCTCGGGTTGCCGTGTGCGCAAGTCAGCGACGTAAGCCACGGCCATGTGCTCCAGCGACTGCTCCTGCCAGTGGGCGTCAAGCAGCATGCGGCACTGAATCGCCTGCACCGAGCGGCGCCCGGCCAACAGCCGCGCCACGGGCTCGTAGTCGAATACCGTGCCAAAGCCGGCGTGTACACAGAACAAGGGGGCCAGTTGCGTCCCCGCCTGATTCATCGTCAGCATCGACGTCGGTTTCGCCTCAGGCGCCGGCGCCTCAGCGCTGCCGGTCAGTTCAGCAATCGTTGGTTTCTGCATCAGGTCGCGCAGTTTCAGACTAAAGCCATGCACCTTCAGCGCACGCGCCTTGGCCACCACTTGCAGGCTGAGGATCGAGTCGCCACCCAGCTCGAAGAAGTTGTCCGTCAGGCCGACCTGCTCGACTTTGAGTACGTTCTGCCAGATCTGCGCCAGGGCTGTCTCCAGCTCGGTGCGCGGCGCGACATAGCCGCGTTGCTGCTGGTTGATATCGGGGTCTGGCAGGCCTTTGCGGTCGAGCTTGCCATTGGGGGTCAGCGGCATACGCGCCAGCACCATCATGTGCGCCGGCACCATGTAGTCCGGCAACTCGCCCCGCAGTTGTTCGCGCAGGTGCTCGCACCAGTTGCGGTCGCCCTGCATGTCCTGGGGCACCACATAGCCGACCAGTTGCTTGCCGCTGCCACCTTCACGGGCGACGACGACGGCGTCCCGCACCCCGGCACAGCCCTTGAGGCGCGATTCGATTTCGCCCAGTTCTATACGGAACCCACGGATCTTCACCTGGTTGTCGATACGGCCCAGATAATCGAAGACCCCATCCTGGCGTTCGCGCACCAAGTCACCGGTACGGTACAAGCGCCCACCGTCGAGGCTGAACGGGTCCACTACAAAACGTTCGGCCGTCAGCCCCGCACGGTCCAGGTAACCCCGGGCCATGCCGTAGCCCCCCAGGTACAACTCACCCGCGACGCCTTTAGGCAAGGGGTTCAGGTCGCTGTCCAGGACATAGGTGCTGCGCGCACCGACCTTGCTGCCAATGGGCGCGTAAGCCGCCCCGCAGGTGTCGTCGGGCCCCGCCTTCCAGATCAGCGGCGTGACCACGGTTTCGGTCGGGCCATAGCCGTTGATGATGAACTGCGGTTGCAAGGCTCGCTGTGCCAGGGCCAGGCTGGCCTGCGGCACCGCATCCCCGCCAAAGCAATAGATGCGCACCGCCGGCGGGTTACCTTCACGCTCGGCATGCTCGGCCAACTGTTGCAGGTACACCGGCGGGAACGCCGCGACGCTCACGCGATGCTGGTGCAAGGCCGCAAAGGTCTGTTCCGGCGTCCACAGGTTGTCATCGCGAATCAACAGGCGCCCGCCGTGCGTCAGCGTGGTCAGCCAGCGCTCATGGGCACCGTCGAAGGCAAAGGACATAAACAGCAATTCGCAGTCTTCAGGCCCCATGCTGTAGCGCTCGCCAATCGCCCGGCAATGCATGGCCAGCGGACCATGGGCCACTGCCACGCCTTTGGGCAGGCCGGTAGACCCCGAGGTGTAGATCACGTAGGCCAGGTTTTGCGCGTGCAGCGGCACTTGCGGGTCTGTCGCGGGCCGGTCGGCGAGGTCCAGTCGATCGAGTTCCAGCACCCGCACATGGGCCAATACCGGCAGCGTCTGGCGCAACGCGGTGTCGGTCAGCAGCAAGGCAATCCCGGAGTCTTCCATCAGGTAGGCCAGACGCTCCTTGGGGTAGCCGGTGTCCAGCGGCACATAGGCGCCACCGGCCTTGAAGACCGCGAGCAAGGCCACGATCAACGACTCGCCGCGTGGCATGGCCACCCCCACTCGCACCTCTGGCCCCACGCCTTCGGCGACCAACAGGTGCGCCAGGCGGTTGGCGGCGGCGTCCAGTTCGGCATAGCCGCACACGGTCTCGCCAAACAACACGGCAGGTTGCTGCGGCGCACGGGCGGCATGCCGGGCAATACGCTGGTGCACATACAGGCCATCGAATCCGGCCTCCACCGGCTGCGCCTCGCCAGTCAGTGCCTCAGGCAGACCGAGAGTGCCCAACAGCTGATGCGCATTGCTCGCCAGTTGTTCCAGCAGCCCTTCCATGTTGCGGCGAATGCTCTGCACCGAGGCTTCGTCGAAATGCGCCTGCAAGTACATGTACTCGATGACCAGGCCGTCTTCGAGCGTCACCATCAGGTCCATCGGGATGTCAGTGCGCCCGTAGCTGCCGGTCTCGCCAAAGCGCAGGCGTGGATCCTCGACCGCATTGAGGGCCTGGTCGACCGGGTGGTTTTCAAACACGATAATGCTGTCGAACAAGGCCTGGCCACTGCGCCCGGCCCAGCGTTGTACATCGGACAGCGGCGTGTACTCGCGTTCGCGCAGTTGCAGGTTGTAATCCTGGATTTCGCGTAGCCAGTCACCCACTGGGCGCGCAGGATCGATCACTTGAATCACCGGCAGGGTGTTGATGAACAACCCCAGCATGCGTTCGGAATCGGCCAGTTCAGCCGGACGCCCGGCAACCGTGGCGCCGAACGCCACGCTGCTCTGGCCGCTGTAGCGACTGAGCAAGATCAGCCAGGCCGCTTGCACCAGGGTATTGAGCGTGACGTGCTGGGCTTGCGCAAAACCTTTCAAGCGTTCGGTCGCGGCCTCGCCCAGGCGGCTGTACAACGCATGATGGCCGTGGCCGCGTTGCCCGGTCGCAAACGCATTGGCCAGGTAGGTCGGCGCGTCCAGGCGTGCCAACTGCTGGCTCCAGAACGCCTGGCTGGCCTGTGGGTCTTGCTGGCGCAGCCAGGCGATGTAATTGCGATAGGCCACAGGCTCCGGCAACGCTGCGCCCGAGTAGTGCTGCAGGATCTCTCCCAGCAGTTGCGACACGCTCCAGCCGTCGATCAGCAAGTGGTGATAGGTCCAGACCATCTGGTAGCTGTCGGGCCCCAGCCGTGCCAGGACAATGCGCTGCAACGGCGGGCGCTCCAGATCGA
This sequence comes from Pseudomonas sp. ICMP 8385, assembly GCF_002699915.1. NCBI lineage: Bacteria > Pseudomonadati > Pseudomonadota > Gammaproteobacteria > Pseudomonadales > Pseudomonadaceae > Pseudomonas > Pseudomonas sp. ICMP 8385. The sequence continues at coordinate 53,127 of NZ_LKBY01000135.1, forward strand.
AGCCCCGTTCACGCTCATCGCGGGCCAACTGCTCCAGGCGTTGGGGCAAATCGTTGGCGCCTTGCAGGTCCAACTCGACCAATGGCAGCTCAAGGCGCGCCATGACAAATTGCAACGGCTGCTCCAGGCCTTGCCAGACAAAGCCGGTGCGCAAAATGGCATGCCGCTCGCAAGCCGCGCCCCAGGCGCGTTTGAAGCGCTCGACATCCAGGCCCTGCACCGGAATGCTCAACTGGTTGATGTAGAGCTCGGCATCCGGCGCATTCAGCCCGAGGAACAACATACCCTGCTGCATGGGCGACAAGGGATACAGCTGTTCGATACGCTCCAGAGGCAACCCAAGCCCCTGCAACTGTTCATCGCTGAGCCCATGCAACGGTTGTTCGCTAAAGGTGCTGTCAGCCGCAATCGCCGGTACAGCCCAGCGGATATGCCGGGCCAGGGCCTCGATGCTACGGTGCTGGAAAATATCCCGGGGGCTCAGCTCCAGGCCCGCCTGACGGGCACGGCTGACCACCTGGATCGAGCTGATGGAGTCGCCCCCCAGGGCAAAGAAGTTATCGCTCACCCCAACCTGACGACCCCCCAACACACCTTGCCAGATCTCGGCCAGCAGACGTTCGACCTCGCTGCCGGGCGCGACGAACGCCGATTGGGCCAATGCCTGGTCCGGCACCGGCAGGGCCTTGCGGTCCAGCTTGCCGTTGGGAGTCAACGGCATGCGCTCAAGCAATACCAGGGCAGACGGCACCATGTAATCGGCCAGGTTGATGCTCAATTGCTCGCTCAGCTGGCTGACGAAATCCGCCTGGCGCGGTTGTTCGGCCGCCAGCAGCCAGCGGTCTTGAGGCACCACATAACCGACCAGGCGCGGCCCGGTGGGTCCGGGAACAGCCACCACCACGGCCTCGACAACGCTGGTTTGCTCCAGCAGACGCGCTTCGATCTCTCCCAACTCGATGCGGAACCCACGGATCTTCACCTGATGGTCGATCCGGCTGATGTAGTCGATCACCCCGTCTGCGCGGTAGCGCGCCAGGTCACCGGTGCGGTAGAAACGCCCGCCCGGCTCGCCATAGGGGTTGGGCAGGAAACGCTCGGCAGTCAGCCCCGGGCGCTCGAAATAGCCGCGCGCCAGGCCATCGCCACCGATCAACAGCTCGCCGGCCACACCCACCGGGTTGGCCGACAGGTCTTCACCGAGGATGTACAGCGAGGTGTTATTGATCGCCTTGCCCAGGAATGGCTGGCTGTGTTCGCCCGTCAACGGCTGCAAGGCCGACCAGATGGTGGTTTCGGTCGGGCCATACAGGTTCCAGGTTTGCGCCCCCAGGGCCGTCATGCGCTGCGCCAGCTCATCGGCCAGCGCCTCGCCGCCGCACAGCAAGCGCCGGCCCGCCAGGGCCCCCGCGTTGGGGCTTTCCAGCAACATGCGCCAGGTCGAGGGCGTGGCTTGCAGCAGCGTGATGCCCTGCTCTTGCACCTGTTGCAGGATCAATTCGGGATCGCGCTGGGTGTCCTGGCTGGCCAGTACCACACGGGCGCCGACCAGCAACGGCGCGTACAACTCCAGGCCGAAGATATCGAAGGAGAACGTGGTCAGCGACAGCAGGCGATCCTGCGCAGCGATCCCCGGCGCGGCGGCCATGCTGACGATGAAGTTGGTCAGCGCGCCATGGCGCACCATCACGCCCTTGGGCTTGCCGGTGGAGCCGGAGGTGTAGATCGCATAGGCGAGGTTTTCCGGGTCCAATGCGACCTGCGGGTTCGCCGTGCTGTAGCCGTCCAGGGCCTGACCCAAATCCAATACCTGCACATCAGCCGGGGTCGGCAAGGCCAAATGGGCCTGGCTCAACAGCAGTTTGAGGCCGCTGTCTTCGATCATGTAGGTCAAGCGATCCTGCGGGTAGTCCGGGTCCAGCGGCACATAGGCACCACCAGCCTTGAGCACCGCCAGCAGGCCGATAACCATATCCAGCGAACGCTCGAGCGCCACGCCCACCAGCACATCCGGGCCAACACCTAGCTCCATCAGGCGGTGTGCCCACTGGTTGGCCCGGGCGTTGAGTTCGGCGTAGCTCAGTGCTTGCTCGGCAAACACCAGCGCCAGGGCCTCGGGGGTACGCGCCGCCTGTTCCTCGATCAACTGTTGGATGCACTGCCCGGCCGGGTAGGCCACGGCGCTGCGGTTCCAGTCATGCAGCATTTGCTGCTGGCTGGCCGCAAACAGCTTGAGTTCGCCCAGCGGACTGCCCGCTGCCACCTCAAGCATCTGCTCAAGCACCGCCAGCAGTTGTTCGCTCACCTGAGCAATGCTCGAAGCCGCGAAATGCCCACACTGGTAACTGAAGTTGAACGCCAGGGTCTGACCGACGCCAATCATCACGGTCAACGGGTAGTTGGTCCGCTCGAAATAACTGACGTTCTTGAACACCAGTTCCTGCGGTGCTTCTTGCTCCAGCACCGCAGACACCGGGTAGTTCTCGAACACCAACAGGCTGTCGAACAGGTCACCACCGTCTTGCCCTGCCCAGCGCTGAATGTCGAACAGCGGCGTGTATTCGTACTCACGCAGGCGTAGGTTCAACTGCTGCACACTGTGTAACCAGCTTTCCAGGCTTTGTTCCGGTTGTGGGCTGGCAATCACCGGCAGCGTGTTGATGAACAGCCCGATCTGTTGTTCGACGCCCTTGAGGTCCGCTGGGCGCCCGGACACGGTGGCCCCGAACGCCACGCTCGCTTGCCCGGTATAACGCTTGAGCAGCAACAGCCAGGCCGCCTGGACCAGGGTGTTGAGGGTGACTTTGTGAGCCTGGGCCAGACTGCGCAGACGCTGGGTGGTGGGCTCGTCCAATACTTGGCGTTGCTCGCCATAGAGTGTCTGCACACCGGCAACCGGTGTGTATGCAATCGCACGGGCCAGGTGGGTCGGCTCATTGAGCGCCAGCAGTTGCTCTTTCCAGAAGCGCTCGCTGGCCTCGGCATCCTGGCGTTGCAGCCACTGAATGTAGTCACGATAGCGGCCGGCATTCAACGCCAGCGCTTCACCGCTGTAGCGCTGCAGCACCTCACCCATCAACTGCGAGGCACTCCAGCCGTCCATAAGGATATGGTGGTTGGTATAGATCAAGTGATAACGCTGTGCATCGACGCGTACCAGCACCAGGCGCAACAGCGGCGCCTGCGACAAATCAAAGCCCTGCGCCAGCTCGGCCAAGGCCCGGGCATCCAGTGCGGCTTCGAGGTCGGCACGCCCTTGCCAGTCCAATACCGTGAACGGCACGCTGACGTGTGGGTGAACCACCTGCACCGGTTGCTCCAGGCTGCCCTGCCAGATAAAGCTGGTACGCAACACATCGCGGGCATCCATCGTGGCTTGCCAGGCCGCCTTGAAACGCTGCGGATCGAGGCCCTCGACATCCAGCCGGACCTGGTTGGTGTAGCTGCCGCCCTGTGGTTCATACAAGGCATGGAACAACATGCCGCGCTGCATCGGCGACAACGCGTACACATCCTCCATCGCCTCGGCGCTGACCGGCAACGCGTCCAGTTGCTGCTGGCTCAGGTTCGCCAGCGGGAAGTCCGACGGTGTCAGCCCACGATGCTGCGGCTGGCAACAATGCTCGATCAGTTGCTTAAGCTCCCGGGCGTATTCATCGGCCAGGCGCTGGATCACCGGTTCACTGAACATCTGCTCACTGAAGGTCCACCCCAGGCTCAGCTCACCGCCATACACTTGGCCATTGAGCGACAACCAGTTGCCCAATGACGCCAGCGGGCTGTGCTCGGCGCCTTTGGCTTCAGTGGCCGGGACAAACAGCCCAGCGTCCTCGGCATCGAAACTGCCGTCGAACTGCCCCAGGTAGTTGAAGGTAATGCGCGGCACTGCCTGTTGACTCAGGGCCTGGCGCGTCGGCTCGTCGCCCAGGTAACGCAACAGGCCAAAGCCGATCCCGCGGTCCGGTACCGCACGCAGTTGCTCCTTGATCTGTTTGATCGAGTCGGCAATCGCGTCGGCGGGCGTCAGCTTGACCGGGAACATACTGGTGAACCAGCCCAGAGTGCGGGTCAGGTCCAACGGCTCGGACAACTCCTCACGACCATGGCCCTCAAGCTGGATCAACGTTGAGCCCTGCCCGGTCCAGCGGCAGACCACCCGCGCCAACGCGGCCAACAGCAAGTCGTTGATCTGGGTCCGATAGGCTGCGGCCGTGTCTTGCAACAACTGGCGGGTCAGGGTTGAGTCCAGGCGCGTGTAGACCGTCTGGGCGTGACAGTTTTGCAGTGAGCCTTGCGGGTTGTCGCAAGGCAGTTGCACGGCATCGGCCAGCCCCTGGGCCTGCCAGTAGGGCAACTGTTGCCGTAAAGCGGCGCTCTGGCTATAGGCCTGCACGTGCTCGACCCAGCGTTTGAATGACACCGTCTTGGGGCTAAACAGCACCGCCTGTTCTGCCAACAGCTGCTTGTAGGCACCTTGCAGGTCCTCCAGCAGAATGCGCCAGGACACACCGTCCACCACCAAGTGATGCACCACCAGTAACAGGCGCTGCTGGGCATTGGGCAACTCAAAGAGCACGGCGCGCAGGAGTGGCCCCTGCTCCAGGTCGAGACTGCCCTGGGCCTGGTCGGCAAGCCGTTCCAGCTCGTCCAGGTCGGCCACGGTTTTGTGCCAGAGCGGCGCGGGCATCTGCTGCTGTTGCGCCAGGGAGCGATAGCGGGCCGTCAGGGTCTGCGGATCAAAGCTCAGGCGCAACCCGTCGTGATGACTGATCAGCGCCTGCAAGGCCTGCTCAAGGCATTGCGGGTCCAAAGGGTTCAAGGGCTTGAGCAACACCGATTGGTTCCAGCGCTGACGCTCGGCAATGGCCTGTTCAAAGAACCACTGCTGCACCGGCAACAGGGCGCTGGTCCCGCTTATCGGGCCTTGCTCACCGAGTACGTCCGGTTCGCCGACCTCGGCCACCCTCGCCAGGCGCTGCACGGTTTGTTGCTGGAACAAGTCTTTGGGGGTAAAGCGAATGCCCGCCTGACGCGCCCGGCTGACCACCTGGATCGAGATGATCGAGTCGCCACCCAGGGTAAAGAAGTTATCGGTGACCCCGACCTGTTCCAGCTTGAGGATGTCCTGCCAGATCGCCACCAGCTGGCGCTCCAGGGCATTGCCCGGGGCGAGATAAGCCCGCAGGTTCTGGGTCAGGTCCGGGGCCGGCAAAGCCTTGCGGTCGAGCTTGCCATTGGGGGTCAGCGGCAACTGGTCGAGGAACACCACATGCGCCGGCACCATGTACTCCGGCAAGTGCTCCTTGAGTTGCGCCTTGATCGCCTCGCCCAGGGCGGCCGGCCCTGCGCTGGCACTGACCGATGCCACCAGATAGGCCACCAACTGCTGGCCGCTGGCCCCGTCGATCGCCAACACCACGCCTTCGCGCACCGACTCAAGAGCCAGCAACCGCGCCTCGATTTCCCCCAATTCGATACGGAAGCCACGCACCTTGACCTGATGGTCGATGCGCCCAACGTATTCGAGCACGCCATCGGCGCGGTAACGGGTCAGGTCGCCGGTACGGTACAGACGCTCGCCCGTGGTCGAGAACGGGTTGGGCACATAGCGCTCGGCAGTCAGGCCGGGGCGGAACAGGTAGCCACGGGTAATGCCTTCGCCCGCCAGGTACAGCTCGGCCGCGACGCCCACCGGTACGCTTTGCAACTGGCGGTCCAGCAAGTAGCTGGCGGTGTTGGCCAGGGGCCGGCCAATATTGGCCGACGCCCCGCGGCCGCGCCGGGTCCAGGTCGAATAGGTGGTGTCTTCCGATGGGCCATACAAGTCATAGACGTGCGCCACCGTGGGCTGCGCGTAGAGGACTTCTACCAGCGCCTGCTTCAGCGGTTCGCCAGCCAGGTTGATGATGCGCACACTGGCAGGAATCTGCCCGGCCCGCTGCAGGGCGGCAATCGCCGACGGCACGGTGTTGATCAGGCGCACTTGATCGCGGGCCGCCAGCTCAGGCAGCTCCAGGGCATTGCGCGCCATGATGAGTGAGCCGCCACTGGCCAGAGTGACGAAAATTTCCCAGACCGACAGGTCGAAACACACCGACGTCGAGGCCAGGACACCTTGCAGGTCAGCCTGGCGGTACACCTGCTGCGACCAGTGGATCAGCGCCAGCACGTTACGGTGGGCAATCGCCACGCCCTTGGGTTTGCCCGTGGAGCCGGAGGTGTAAATCACATAGGCCAGGTTCGACGAGTGCCCACGCGGCCCCGGGTTGTGCTCAGGATACCCGGCAAATTCATGGCCACCGGCCTCCACCAGCAGTACCTGGGCGTCCCCCTGGGGTAGTTGTGCCAGCAAGCCGGCCTGGGTCAACAACACCTTGGCCTGGCTGTCTTCAAGCATGTAGGCCACACGCTCCTGCGGGTAATCCGGGTCCAGCGGCACATAGGCGCCACCGGCCTTCAAGACCGCCAGCAAGGCAATCACCAACTCGCTGGAGCGCGGCATCGCCACACCCACCCGGACTTCCGCGGCAATCCCCAACTCGATCAGACGGTGTGCCAACTGGTTGGCCCGCGCATTGAGTTGGGCGTAACTGAGGGTGTGCTCGCCCGACACCAGGGCCAGGGCCTCCGGTTGTTGCGCCGCGCGCGCTTCGATCAGATGCTGGATACCGGGCTGATCGGCAAAGGGCGAAGCGTTGGCATTCCAGTCGTGACTGATCAGTTGCACCTCGTGGGCGCTGAGTAGCGCCAGCTCGGCCACCGACTGCTGCGGATGGCTGACAATCCCCTCCAGCAGGGTTTGCCAGTGCAAGGCCAGGCGCTCGATGGTCGCGGCCTCGAACAGGTCAGTGGCATAGATCAGTGACGCCGACACCCCGTCTTCGGATTCAAAGGTGTTCAAGGTCAGGTCAAATTGCGCGGTGGTGCTCTCCCAGCCCAAGCCTTCGACCTGCAGCGCGCCCAGTTGAGTGCTGTGCTGGACCTGAGGGTCCTGGCTCTGATGGTTGAACATCACCTGGAACAACGGGTTATGGCTCAGGCTGCGCTCGGGTTGCAAGCGGTCGACCAACTGCTCGAACGGCAGGTCCTGCCAGGCCTGGCCGGCCAGTGCGGTGCGGCGTACCTGGCCGAGCAAGTCGCGAAACGACAGGCCTTCGCTGAACTGCGCCTTGAGCACCTGGGTATTGACGAAGAAGCCAATCAGGCCCTCGGTCTCCAGCCGGTTACGGTTGGCGATGGGCACCCCGACCCGAATGTCGTTTTGCCCGCTGTAGCGATGTAACAAGGCCTGGAACGAAGCCAGCAGCAGCATGAACAGCGTGACCTGCTCGCGCTGGGCCAACTGCTTCAACGCCATGCCCAACCCTGGGCGCAACGGGATATGAATTTGCGCGCCACGGTAGCTCTGCTGGGCCGGGCGCGGGTGATCGGTCGGCAACTCCAGCACGGGCTGCTCACCGGCCAGTTGCTCCAGCCAGTAGGCCAGTTGACGCTCGCGCTCGCCGCTGTCCATCCACTGGCGCTGCCACAGTGCATAGTCGGCGTACTGGATCGGCAAGGCCGGCAGTTGCACGTCCCGGCCCTGGCTGTACCCGGCATAGCGTTCAATCAACTCATCCACGGTCACTTTCATCGACCAGCGGTCGGAGACGATATGGTGCTGGGTCACGATCAGCACGTAGTCATCGCTGGCCAATTGCAGCAGCCTGGCCCGCAGCAACGGGCCTTGTTGCAGATTGAACAACTGGCTGATTTCCTCATCGACCCGGGCCTTGAGGCGGCTATCGAAATCGGCTGTGGGGCCAAAGGGCTCGACGGCGAGGGTCAGTGTCATCTCGGGCTGAATCACCTGCACGGTGCGCCCATCGGCCTCGATAAACTGCGTGCGCAGGCTCTCATGACGCGCCAGCAGCGCGTTGAAACTGCGCTGCAAAGCAGCCACATCCAGTACGCCGCGCAGGCGTAACGCCGTCGGAATATGGTAGGCGGCGCTGTCCGGGTCCAACTGCCAGAGGAACCATTGGCGCTCTTGGGCATAGGACAGCGGCAACGCTTGATCGCGCACGACCCGGGTCAACGCCGGGGCCTGCACACTCGACGCTTCTGGCTCCAGGGCCTGGACAAAGGCCTGCAAGGTGCTGTGTTCAAACAAGGTGCGCAGCGGGACTTCCACGCCCAGCAACTGCCGCACCCGCGACATGACCTGGGTGGCCAGCAACGAGTGCCCGCCCAACTCAAAGAAGTTGTCCGTCAGCCCCACTTGCTCCAGCTTGAGTACTGCCTGCCAGATCTGCGCCACTTGGCGCTGGCGTTCGGTGCTCGGCGCCACATAGTGCTTTTGCACCTGGCTGGCGTCCGGCTTGGGCAGGGCCTTGCGGTCCAGCTTGCCGTTGGGCGTCAGCGGCAGGCGCTCCATGAACAGCCAGTGCTGCGGCACCATATAGTCCGGCAGTTGTTGCTGCAGGCGGTGTTTCAGCGCTTCACGCAAGCTGTCTTGTGCCGCCTCAGGCGCCACCAGGTAACTGACCAGCACCGGACCGTGCGCACCGTCCTGGGCCACCACCACGGCTTCGCGCACCTCGGTGTGCTCCAGCAGACGCGCTTCGATCTCTCCCAACTCGATGCGGAACCCACGGATTTTCACCTGATGGTCGATCCGGCTGATGTAGTCGATCACCCCATCCGCCCGGTAGCGCGCCAGGTCGCCGGTGCGGTAGAAGCGCCCGCCCGGTTCGCCATAGGGGTTGGGCAGGAAGCGCTCGGCAGTCAGCCCCGGGCGCTCGAAGTAGCCGCGTGCCAGGCCATCGCCACCGATCAGCAGCTCGCCGGCCACCCCCACCGGGTTGGCCGACAGGTCTTCACCGAGGATGTACAGCGAGGTGTTATTGATCGCCTTGCCCAGGTACGGCTGGCTGTGTTCGCCCGTCAACGGCTGCAAGGCCGACCAGATGGTGGTCTCGGTCGGGCCATACAGGTTCCAGGTCTCGGCCCCCAGGGCCGTCATGCGCTGCGCCAGCTCATCGGCCAGCGCTTCACCGCCGCACAGCAAGCGCCGGCCCGCCAGGACGCCCGCGTTGGGGCTTTCCAGCAACATGCGCCAGGTCGAGGGCGTGGCTTGCAGTACCGTGATGCCCTGCTCTTGCACCTGCTGCAGAATCAATTCGGGATCGCGCTGGGTGTCCTGGCTGGCCAGTACCACCCGGGCGCCAACCATCAATGGCGCGTACAGCTCCAGGCCGAAGATGTCGAAGGAGAACGTGGTCAGCGACAGCAGGCGATCCTGCGCAGCGATCCCCGGCGCGGCGGCCATGCTGACGATGAAGTTGGTCAGCGCGCCATGACGCACCATCACGCCCTTGGGCTTGCCGGTGGAGCCGGAGGTGTAGATCGCATAGGCGAGGTTTTCCGGGTCCAGCGCGACCTGTGGGTTCGCCGTGCTGTAGCCGTCCAGGGCCTGGCCCAGGTCCAACGCCTGCACATGGGCCGGGATCGGCAAGGCCAGGTGGGCCTGGCTCAGCAGCAACGTGAGGCCGCTGTCTTCGATCATGTAGGCCAGGCGATCCTGCGGGTAATCCGGGTCCAGCGGCACATAGGCGCCACCGGCCTTGAGCACCGCCAGCAGGCCGATAACCATATCCAGCGAACGCTCGAGCGCTACACCCACCAGCACATCCGGGCCAACGCCTAGCGCCATCAAGCGGTGTGCCCACTGGTTGGCCCGGGCATTGAGTTCGGCGTAGTTCAGTGCTTGCTCGGCAAACACCAGCGCCAGGGCCTCGGGGGTACGCGCCGCCTGTTCCTCGATCAACTGCTGGATGCACTGCCCGGCCGGGTAGGCCACGGCGCTGCGGTTCCAGTCTTCGAGGATCACCCGCTCGTCTGCGGCGGCCAGCAACGGCAATTGGGCAATGCGCTGCGTCGGGTCAGCCACCACGGCCTGCAACAGGCGCTGCCAGTGTTGTGCCAGGCGCTCGATGGTGCTGGCGTCGAACAGATCCGTGGCGTACTTGAGCACCGCTTCGATGCCATGGGCATGTTCGACCGTGTTGAGCACCAGGTCGAACTGGGCCGTCTGGCTTTGCCATTCCAGGCGCTCAATGCTCAGTTCGCCCAGGCCGGTTTGCGCAGCGTTGCGGCTTTCGGCCTGGTGATTGAACATCACCTGGAACAATGGGCTGTGGCTCAGGCTGCGCCCGGGCTGCAACGCCTCCACCAGTTGCTCGAACGGCAGGTCCTGGTGGGCCTGGGCATCCTGGGCGGTCTGGCGCACCTGGCGCAGCAACTCGATGAAGGAGCCCTGGCCATCGATATCCGCCTTGAGCACCTGAGTATTGACGAAGAAGCCGATCAAACGCTCGATTTCAGCGCGCCCCCGATTGGCCACAGGCACACCAACGCGAATGTCTTCCTGACCAGTGTAACGGTGCAACAGCGCCTGGAATGACGCCAGCAACAGCACAAACAGCGTGGTGTTTTCCCGCTTGGCCAGGGCCTTGAGGCCTTCGGCGAGCGCCGCATCCAGAATCAGGCCACAGCTGGCCCCGGCAAAACTCTGCAACGCCGGCCGTGGGAAATCGGTCGGCAGTTCCAGCACCGGTTGTTCACCGCCAAGTTTGTCTTGCCAATAGGCCAGTTGCCGCTCTTGCTCGCCGGCCTCCATCCACTGGCGCTGCCATTGCGCGTAGTCGGGATACTGGATCGTCAACTCCGGCAGCTGGACGGCCTGGCCCTGGCTGAAGCCTGTATAAAACTGCACCAGCTCCTCGACCATGACCTGCATCGACCAGCCGTCGGAGACGATGTGATGCAAGGTCATCACCAGCACATGGTCATCTGCGGCCAGACGCAACAAACGCGCGCGTATCAGCGGGCCTGCCTGCAAATCAAAGAGTTTGCCGGTTTCCTCGGCAACGAATGCCTGCAAGTGAGCCTCCAGGGACTCGCCCTGCGGCAGGTGCAGTTCATCGATAGCCAATGCAAAAGGCCCTGGGGGCAGGATCACTTGCAAGGGTTGATCATCTTGTTGAGTGAACACGCTGCGCAGGCTTTCGTGTCGGTCGACCAGGGCCTCGATGCTGCGTTGCAACGCAGCAGTATCCAGCCGCCCCTTGAGTCGCAGGGCCGTCGGGATGTTATAAGCCGTGCTCTGCGGCGCCCACTGCCAGAGGAACCATTGCCGTTGCTGGGCATAGGACAGCAACAGCGGTTCTTCGGCCGCGCGCTGGAAAACCGGGGCAATCGTAAAAAGGTTCAGGCCTTTCTGCTTGAGCAGAACGGCCAGCGCCTTTCTTTGTTTGGCCGAAAGTTTTCCTACCGACTCGATTAGCTCTTGCACGCGTTGTCCTCACTCAAGAAATCAGTTTTTCAAGATCATCGAGAGATAGACGTTTGAGGGCCTCCAGAGATTTAGCCAATTGATCCTGAACCGGCGACAAATCGGCGCGCAGGGCTTCGATGCGGTCACAGAACTGTTCCAGGGTGTCTGCGGCAAACAACTCCTTGAGCGGCACCTGGTCACCCAGGCGCTCGCTGATCCGCGTGACCACCAGGGTCGCCAATAACGAATGGCCGCCGAGCTGGAAGAAACTATCGTTCAAGCCGACCTGTTCGACTTCCAGCACTTGCTGCCAGATAGTCGCCACCTCCCGTTGCAGGTCAGTGCGCGGCGCGGCGTATTCCAATAGCCGTGGGTTGCCGCCCAGGGCCAGCAGGACCTTGCGGTCAAGCTTGCCATTGGGCGTCAATGGCAACGCGTCGATCAGGTGCAGATGACTGGGCACCATATACGCCGGCAGGCTGGCCGCCAGATGGCGGCGCAGGCTGTCCACCAGGCCGGGCTGCGCGCCGGCAGCCGGCTCGGCCACGACATACGCCAGCAACTGGTTGCCGCCAGCGCCCTCCTGCGTCAGTACAACCGCCTCGCCCACGGTGGGATGCGCCAGCAGGCGGGCTTCGATCTCGCTCAGTTCGATACGGAAACCGCGGATTTTCACCTGATGGTCGGCCCGCCCGATGTACTCGATATCGCCCTCGGCGCCCTGGCGCACCAGGTCGCCGCTGCGGTACAGCCGCTCACCGCCAGTGGAAAAGGGATCTGGCACATAACGCTCTGCGGTCAGCCCTGGACGCATCAGGTAACCACGGGTGACCCCGGCGCCCGCCAGGTACAACTCGGCCGCGACACCCGCCGGCAGCACCTGCAACTGCGAATCGAGCAAGTAGGCCGTGGTGTTTTCCAGTGGCCGCCCGATATTCGCCCGCCCGCCCGGCACACGCAGGGTGAAGGTCGAATAGGTCGTGTCTTCCGAGGGGCCGTACAAGTCGTAGACACGTTCCACCGCCGTGCTGGCGTACAAGCTGTCGACCAGCGCCTGCCGGAGCGGCTCGCCCGCCAGGTTGATGGTCTGCACCGAGGGCGGGATCTGCCCGGCCCGCTGCAAGGCGGCAATCGCCGAGGGCACGGTATTGATCAGGCGTACGCGCGCGCGCGCCGGCAACTCGGGCAAGGCCAGGGCGTTGTCCGCAAGCACCATGAAACCACCGCCGGCCAGGGTGACGAAGATCTCCCACACCGACAGGTCGAAGCAGATCGACGTCGAGGCCAGCACCCCTTGCAGGGCTTCACGCGGATAGGTCGCCAGCGACCACTGGACCAATGCCGCGACGTTGCCATGGGTGATGGCCACACCCTTGGGCTTGCCGGTGGAGCCGGAGGTGTAAATCACATACGCCAGGTTGGCCGCGCAGGTCAGCGGCGCCGGGCAGGTCTGCGGCCAGTCATGCAGCCATTGCGGGCCCGGCTCGACCAGCAGCACCTGGGCTTGCAGCTCGGCGGGCAGCACCTCGAGCAATGGCGCTTCGCTCAGCACCACGCTTGCCTGGCTATCGTCGAGCATATGCAGCAAGCGCTCCTGTGGGTACTCCGGGTCCAGCGGCACATAAGCACCGCCCGCCTTGAGGATCGCCAGCAGGCCAATGACCATCTGCGGGGTGCGGCGCAGGCACACGCCCACTCGCACTTCCGGGCCAACGCCCAGCGCCCGCAGCTTGTGCGCCAACTGATTGGCCCGGGCATCGAGGGTGGCGTAATCCAGTTGCTCTTCGCCAAACACCAACGCCGGCGCCTGCGGCTCACGCCGTACCTGGGCTTCGATCTGCGCGACCACACTCGCGGTGGTCAGTGCGCGACTCGGCGCACGCCCCCAGGCCAATGCGGCCTGACGCAGGTCTGCACGCAACAACTCCAGGGCGCCGAGTGGTTGGCCGGCGTCAGCCATGAACTGGCTCATCAAATGTTCCAGTTGCTCGGCCAGACGCTGGACACTTGTCACGTCGAAACAGGCCTGGTCAAAACTGCAACCCAGGGTCAGCTCGCTACCTGCCACGGCCACCAGGGTCAGCGGGTAGTTGGTTTGCTCCTGGCGGCGAATCGGCGAGAACACCAGGCCGCTCCCCTGCCCTTGCTGCAAGGCCTCGGACATCGGGTAGTTCTCGAACACCAGGATACTGTCAAACAACGGGCCCGCCCCCAGCCCGGCCCAGCGTTGAATGTCATACAGCGGCGTGTGTTCGTGCTCGCGCAAGGCCAGGTTAAGGTCCTGCACCTGCTGAACCCACTGCGCCACCGTCTGTTGCGGCGACGGCGTGGCCACCACCGGCAAGGTGTTGATAAACAGGCCGATCTGCTGCTCGACCCCTGGCAAGTCCATCGGGCGCCCGGCCACAGTGGCACCGAAGGTCACCGTGGCGTGGCCGGTGTAGCGCTGCAACAACAAGAGCCAGGCAGCCTGCATCAGGGTGTTGAGGGTGATTTTTTGCGCGCGGGCAAACGCGTTCAACTGCGCCGTCAGCTCGGCGCTGAACCGATGCTCATGGTCCGCATAACCACTGCCCAGCACCTGTTGCGGGCCCACGGCATCAGCCAGGCGGGTCGGCTCCTGCAAGTGCTCCAAGGCCTGGCGCCAGAACCCCTGGCTGGCCTGGGCATCCCGCTGGCTCAACCACTCGATATAGTCGCGATAGCGCCCCTGCGCTGCGGCAGGCGCCTGCCCGGCGTAACGTTGCAACACCTCGCCAAACAGCTGCGAAGTGCTCCAGCCGTCCATCAGGATGTGATGGCTGGTGTAGATCAGGTGATAAGTGCTGGCGCCGGTACGTACCAGGATTACCCGCAGCAACGGCGCACGATCAAGCTGAAAACCAGTGTCCAAATCCTCACGGGCCAACTGATCGAGGGCCTGCTCAAGGTTCGCCCGGCCCTGCCAGTCATGAATCACCAGTGGCATGGGCACGCTGCCCAACACGATCTGCAGCGGCGCATTCATCTCCTGCGGCCAGACAAACGCGGTGCGCAGAATATCGTGGGCATCCAGGGTCTGCTGCCAGGCCGCGCGGAAACGCTCGGCATCCAATTGCTGCACATCGACCCGCAACTGGTTGGTGTAGGCCGGGCCATCCGGCTCGTGCAGGTTGTGGAACACAATCCCCTGCTGCATAGGCGACAGCGGATACAGATCGGCGATGTCCCGTGGCGTGACGGGCAGCCGCTCCAGCTGCGCCTGGGTGACATTCACCAGGTTGAAGTCCGACGGCGTCACACCACTGTGCTGTTCGTTACTGCAATGCTCGATCAGCGCCGCCAGCTCAGCGGCGTAATCGTCGGCCAACGCCTGCACCGTGTGGTGGTGATACATGCCCGTGCTGAAGGTCCAGCTCAGTTCCAGCTCGGCGCCGTACACCTGACCGTTGATGCTCAGCCAGTTGCTCAGTTCCCCCAGTTCGCTGCGTGCGGCACCGTCGGCTTCAGGCGCCGGCAGGAACAGCGCGCCCTGGCCTGCGGCAAAGTCCCCGTCGAACTGGCCCAGGTAGTTAAAGGTAATCCGTGGCTCGCCGAGGTCGGCCAACGCCGCCTGGCTGACCGCATCGCCACAGTAACGCAGCAAGCCGTAGCCGATGCCTTTGTTCGGCAACTGACGCAGTTGCTCCTTGACGTGCTTGATCGACGTGTCGAGATCGGCAGCCGGGGTCAGCTTCACCGGGAACAGGCTGGTGAACCAGCCCATGGTCCGGGAGATGTCCAGCTCATCGAACAAGGCTTCACGGCCATGCCCCTCCAGCTGGATCGCCACCGCAGACTGTTGGCTCCAGCGGCACAGCACGCGGGCCAGTGCGGTCAGCAACAGGTCATTGACCTGGGTCCGGTAGGCCGCTGGCGCGACTTTCAACAGCTGGTGCGTCAAAGCCTGATCCAGGCGGGTCGATACCACAGCGGCCTGGGACAGGCTCAATCCGCCGTCCGGGTTGTCGCGTGGCAGATCCAACACGCTACCCTGCAAGCAATCCTGCCAATAACCCAACTGGGCCTTAAGTGCATCACTCTGGGCATAGCCCTGCACACGCTCGCCCCAGGCTTGCAGCGAAGCCCCCTTGCCTGCCAGTTTGACCGGCTCCCCGCGCGCCGCCTGGGTGTAGGCGCTTTGCAGATCTTCCAGCAACACCCGCCAGGACACGCCATCGACTACGGTGTGATGAATCACCAGTTGCAGGCGTTGCTGCCCCTGGGGCAACTCCATCAAGACGGCACGCAGCAACACGCCCTGCTCCAGGTTCAAGCTGCGCTGGGCCTGATCGGCCAGGGCCTGGACCTCATCCGCTGTGGCCAGGGCCGCGGGGGTCCACAGCAACTCGCCGGGTATGTGCGCCTGATAGTCGGCGCGCCATTGCTCGCCCTGTTGCGTGAAGGCCAGGCGCAGCGCATCGTGCTGGGCATATAACGCCTGCAAGGCCAGGTTCAACGCGGCCCCATCCAGGCGGGCCTGGGGGTGCAGCAGGATCGACTGGTTCCAGTGATGACGCTGGGGAATATCCAGGGCAAAGAAACGTGCCTGGATCGGCAGCATCGCCTGGGCTCCGCTGATCTGCCGGGTGCTGGCCGGCGCCGCAGGGGCCTTGATCTCGACCCATTTGGCCACTTGCGCCAACTGGGCAATGGTCTGTTTTTCAAACAACTGCTTGGGGGTCAGCTTGATCCCGCGACGCTTGGCCCGGGCAATGATTTGCAGGCTGAGGATCGAGTCACCGCCCAGTTCAAAAAAGTTGTCGCCCGTGCCGACCTGCTCGACCTTGAGCACCTGGACCCAGACTTCGGCCAACGCCTGCTCCAGCTCATTGCCGGGGGCCACATAGGCTTGGGCCTGTGCATCCGGGACCGGCAGGGCCCGACGATCCAGCTTGCCGTTGGCCGTCAGCGGCAAGCGTTCGAGCAACATGATCCGCGCCGGCACCATGTAGTCGGGCAGCCGCCCCTGCAGCTCGCGGGTCAGTTGTTCGGCATCGGTGCTGGCCGTTGGCGCCAGTACGCAGTAGGCAACCAGTTGTACACGCCCGGCATCGCTGTCCATCGGCAACGCCAGCACGGCCGCATCTTGTACGCTGTCCAACTGCCGCAGAACCTGCTGGACTTCGCCAGGCTCGACCCGGTAGCCACGGATTTTCACCTGGTCGTCGCCACGCCCGAGAAACTCCAGCGCGCCATCGACACGCCGCGCACGGTCGCCGGTGCGGTACACCCGCTCGCCCTGCCCCCCTTGTGGATCAGGCACAAAACGTTCGGCGGTCAAGCCTGGCTGGTTCAGATAACCTTGCGCCACACCGGCACCGCCCAGGTACAACTCCCCCGCCACTCGCGCGGCGACCGGGTTGAGGTAGGCGTCCAGCAGGCGCGCGCGGGTATTGGCCAGGGGTTGGCCGACGGGCACGCTCAAGGTCGCGGGTCGCTCGCCCGTCACCTCGTGGGTCAGTACGCCGACCGTGGTTTCGGTCGGCCCGTAATGGTTGATGATCCGGCAATCCGGCGCCAGTTGCGCCACCTGGTGCACCAAGGACCACGGGCACGTCTCGCCCCCCAGCACCAACACATGGGCCGGCAGCACATCGGCCGGGTTGCCGGCCTGCAACAGGCTATGCAAATGGCTGGGCACGACTTTCAGCGCGCCGACCCGATGCTCGCGCATGTAACGGGCGAAACGGTCCGGGTCGAACGCATAAGCCTGCGGCACCAGGTGCAACAGGCGCCCGCTGGCCAGCGCAGCAAACAGCATGGTGTGCCCCAGGTCCGCCGCCAGGGTGGAAATCATCGCCAGGCTGGCATCGCTCGGCAGGCGCAACTGCTGCACAATCGCTTGTACGTAGTTACCCAAGGCCTGATGGCTGACCAGCACCCCCTTGGGCTGCCCGGTGGAGCCCGAGGTGAAGATCAGGTAGGCCGGTTGCTCCGGGGCCACTTGCAGGTCCAGCGGGGCGGCGCTGTACGCAGCAAACCGCGCCGGCTCATAGTCAACCACCGCACACTGGCACTCGATACGGTTATCGCCCGCCGGGCGCAACAGCCAGGCCGCGCCACTGCCAGTGAGCACCTGTTGCAAGCGCTCGGCCGGTTGTTGCACATCCAGCGGCAGGTACACGCCACCGGCCTTGAGGATCGCCAGCAGGCCCACGGTCCAGGCGGCGCTGCGCTCCAGGGCCAGGGCCACGACCTCGCCGCTGCGCACCCCTTGCTCGCGCAAGTGCCGGGCCAGGCGGTTGGACTGCTGCTCCAGTTCGGCAAAACTGATGAGTTCCTGCCCGCAGCGCACGGCGGCGGCATCGCCACGGGTCGGCCCGTTGGCTTGCCACAACCCCAGGAAATGCGGGTGCGCGAAAGCCTGCCTGACCTCTTCGCCCACCACCCCGGCCACGCCGGGCCGTTGATGAATCGGCGCGGCAGGCGCCGCGACCATCGCCTGCAATACGGCCTGCAACGCCTCGGCCATGGCCTCGACAGTGCCGCGCTCGAACAGGTCGGTCGCGTAGCTGAAGCTGATCTGGATGCCGTGTTCAGTGTCGGTGAAGTCCAATGCCAGGTCGAAACGCGCGTCATGTTCCGCGATCTCGAAGGGCTCAATACCCAGCGCGGAAAAACTGCCCTGGCCATTGTGGCTCAGGCCGCTACCCGCCAGGTTCTGATTGATCTTCACCTGGAACAACGGGTTGTGGCTCAGGTTACGCTCAGGCGCCAGGGCATCCACCAACTGCTCGAAGGGCAAGTCCTGATGCGCCTGGGCCCCGAATACGACCTCTTTGACCTGTGCCAGCAACTGCTCGAAACTCTGCTGCTCATCGACCTCGACCCGCAAGACCTGGGTGTTGATAAAGAAACCGATCAGGCCTTCGGTTTCACTGCGATTGCGCCCGGCGTTCGGCGCGCCCAGACGGATATCGCACTGCCCGCTCTGGCGGGCCAAGACCACCGAGAACCCCGCCAGCACCAGCATGAACAACGTGTAACCGCGCTCGCTGCCCAGGGTTTTCAGGGCCTGGGACAAGGCCCTGGAGCAATCGGCGGTGAACGCCGCGCCGCGATAACTGGGCTGCGGTGGACGCTCGCGGTCCAACGGCAACGCCAGCAACGGCTGCTCGTCGCCCAGCGTCTGCGTCCAGTACTGCAACTGGCGCTCGCTTTCACCGGCCTCCATCCAGCTGCGTTGCCACAGGGCAAAGTCCGCGTACTGGATCGGCAAGACTGGCAACCGGGGCTCACGCTGGTGCGCGATCGCGTCATACAGGTGGACAAATTCCTCGACCATCAACTGGCTCGACCAGCCATCGGAAACGATGTGATGCACCGTCACCACCAGCACATGCTCCTGGGCGCCGAGACGGTAGAGTTTGACCCGCAGCAACGGGCCATTGATCAGATCGAAGGGCTGCGCCAGTTCCTCGGCGACCAGGGCCTTGAGCCCGGCTTCTGCCGCCTCCAGGGCCGCCGCAGGCACGTCGATGCACTGCAGATGCACCGGCGCGTGCTCGTCAATATGCTGATAGAAGGCACCGTCTTGCGAGACGAAACGGGTGCGCAGCACTTCATGGCGCTGCACCAACGCATCAAAGGCCTGGCGCAGGCTGGTTTCGTTCAACGCCCCCTTGAGGCGCACGGCACGCGGCACGTTGTAGAACGGGCTCTGCGGCTCCATCTGCCAGAGAAACAGCAGGCGTTGCTGGGCAAAAGACAAAGGAATGCGGGGCACGTCATGGCGACTGGCGACAATCGGCAACAGCTTGAAGCTGTTGTTGGCCTCGTTCATCTTCGCCAGGATCTGGCGCCGCTGCTCCAGACCCAGGCCGATGAAACGCTTGGCAATACGCTCTGCGGTAGTCTTATCCATTTCAAGCCTCCTCCATCAGGTCCATCATTTTTTCAATATCCGACAGCCCTTCTTCGCTCAGGGCCGAGCGGCTTTCGAGCACCGCCTGGGCGAACTCGGCAAGGGTCGGCGCTTCAAAGATCAGGCGCAGCGCAATGTCGATGCCCAGTTGTGAGTTGATGCGCGAGATCGCCTGTGTCGCGAGCAATGAATGCCCGCCCAGGTCAAAGAAGTTGTCACCCAGGCCAATGCGCTCGATGTGCAGGATGTCCTGCCAGATCGCGGCGATCTGTTGTTCGAGTTCGGTTTCCGGCGCCTGGTAAACCTGCTGCGCCAACACCGGATCGGCCTTGGGCAAGGCCTTGCGCTCCAGCTTGCCGTTGGGGCTCAACGGCATGCGCGCGAGGACGATCCACTGCCCCGGCACCATATAGTCCGGCAGGTGGCGCGACAGGCTTGCGCCCAGCGTTGCGCCAAACCGGGCCTGATCCTGCTCGCTGCTGTGCAGCAGTTGCCCATCGCCTGGCACCACGTAGGCCACCAGGCGTTTGCCGGTCGGCCCGTCCTGCGCGATCACGACCGCCTCGACCACCGACGGCTGCTCCATCAGGCGCGCTTCGATTTCCCCCAGCTCGATACGCAGGCCGCGGATCTTCACTTGATGGTCGATACGCCCGAGGTACTCGATCACCCCGCTGGCCCGATGCCGGGCCAGGTCACCGGTACGGTACAGACGCCCGGCGCCATACGGGTTCGGCACAAAACGCTCGGCGGTCAGCGCCGGCCGGCGATGGTAACCACGGGCCAGGCCTTCCCCCCCCAGGTGCAACTCACCGGCCACACCCACCGGCAACGGTTCCAGATCCGGGCCGAGGATATAGGTGCCCACGTTGGCGATCGGCTGACCGATCGGCACGCTGTCGCGCCCTTCATCGACACAGTGCCAATGCGTCACGTCAATGGCCGCTTCGGTTGGGCCATACAGGTTGTACAAGCGGGCCTGCGGCAGTTGTTTGAACACCTGCTGCTGAGCCTCCACCGGCAACGCTTCACCGCTGCAGATCACCTGGCGCAAGCCTGTGCAACTGGCCGCGCGCGGGTCCAGCAAGAAGGCCTGGAGCATCGAGGGCACAAAGTGCAGCGTGGTCACGGCGTGCTGGTTGATCAGCTCGACCAGAGCGCCCGGGTCACGATGGGCCCCAGGTTCCGCGACCACCAGGCGCGCACCGGTCATCAGCGGCCAGAAGAACTCCCAGACCGACACGTCAAAGCTGAACGGGGTTTTCTGCAACACCGCGTCCGTGGCATCCAGTGGATAGGCCTCCTGCATCCAGCACAGGCGGTTGGTCAGCGCGGCGTGCCGGTTGCCGGCGCCTTTGGGTTGCCCGGTGGAGCCTGAGGTGTAGATCACATACGCCAGGCTTTGCGGGTCCGGTTCGCGCTGGAGCCGTTCGGTACTGAAGGCTGCCACCGACTCATCGAGGTCAAGCACTTGCAGCCCTTGGGGAACCGGAAGCTGCTCACGCAGATGCGCCTGGGTCAACAACAGGCCGATCCCGCTGTCCTGCATCATGTCGCCCAGACGTTCCTGCGGATACTCGGGGTCGAGCGGGACATAAGCGCCGCCGGCCTTGAGCACGGCGAGCAAACCAATGACCATTTCCAGCGAGCGCTGCGCGGCCACGCCGACCAGCACATCGGTGCCCACCCCCAGGCCGCTGAGGCGCCGCGCCCATTGGTTGGCCCGGGCATCAAGCTGGGCATAGCTCAGTTGCGTGTCGCCGAACACCAGGGCGATGGCCTCTGGCGTGCGCTCGGCCTGGGCCTCGATCAACTGGTGGACCCCCAGGTGCAGCGGGTACTCGGCCTGGGTCTGGTTCCAGTCCAGCAGCACTTGTTGGGCCTGGGCCTCGGCCAGCAGCGGCAACGCCGCCACCCGCTGCGTCGGCTCGGCGACAATGGCGTGCAGCAGGTTCTGCCAGTGGCCGAGCAATTGCGCCATGCTTTGCGCTGTAAACAGATCGACCGCATAGGTCAGGGTCGCGACCAACTGCCCGTAGGATTCGTAGGTTTCCAGGCTCAGGTCGAACTGCGTCGTGCGGCCGCGGGCTTCCAGCCCGCACAGGTTCAGGCCCGGCAAGGCAATATCGAGCCCTTTGCGGCCTTCGTCGAGGTGGTTGTACATCACCTGGAACAGCGGGCTGTGGCTCAGGCTGCGCTCGGGCTGCAACGCGTGCACCAGTTGCTCGAACGGCAGGTCCTGGTGGGCCTGGGCCTGCAGCGCGGTCTGTTTGACCTGAGCGAGCAAGTCGCTGAAGCGGCCCTGCCCATCCACCTCGGCCTTGAGCACCTGAGTATTGACGAAGAAGCCGATCAGACGCTCGATCTCCACCCGGTTACGGTTGGCGATGGGCACGCCGACCCGAATGTCGTTTTGCCCGCTGTAGCGATGCAACAAGGCCTGGAACGAAGCCAGCAGCAGCATAAACAGCGTGACCTGCTCACGCTGGGCCAGGGCCTTGAGTGAGTGCAGCAGGCTGGCCGGCAATGTCACCTCTTGGCTGGCGCCGACAAAGCTCTGCACACTCGGCCGTGGGTGGTCGGTGGGCAGGGCCAATACCGGCTGCTCGCCGCCCAGGGTGTCGGTCCAGTAGGCCAGTTGCCGGGCTTGCTCGCCGCCTTCCATCCACTGCCGCTGCCATTGCGCATAGTCGAGGTACTGCAACGCCAGTGCCGGCAGGCTCGGCGTGCGCCCCTGGCTGTAGGCGGCATAGGTTTCAATCAGTTCGTCAACCATCACCTGCATCGACCAGGCATCGGACACGATGTGGTGCTGGGTGAGGATCAGGACATGCTCCTCAGCCCCCAGGCGCAGCAGTTTTACCCGCAGCAGGGCATCGTGTTTGAGGTCGAACGGGCGATGCGCCTCGGCGTCCACCGCAGCCTCGAGCCCGGCCTCGTGGTCCAGCGCCTGCGCCTCCAGTTGCAGGTCGGCCTGGGCATGGATCACCGGCACCACCTGCAGGTCATGCTGCGCAAACCCCGTACGCAGGATTTCATGACGGGCGATCAGGCTATTGAAGCTGCGTTCCAGTGCCATCACGTCCAATTGCCCTTGCAGGCGCAAGGCCAGGGGCAGGTTGTAGGCGACACTCTGCGGCTCCAGTTGCCAGAGGAACCACTGCCGCTCCTGGGCATAGGACAGGCGCAACCCCTGGTCCCGGGCCACGGGCAACAGCGGCGGCGCCGCACTTGCCTGTTCCTGGCCCAGGGCCTGGACAAAGGCCTGCAAAGTGCTGTGTTCAAACAAGGTGCGCAGCGGGACTTCCACGTTCAGCAACTGCCGCACCCGCGACATGACCTGGGTGGCCAGCAACGAGTGCCCGCCCAGTTCAAAGAAGTTATCCGTCAGCCCCACCTGCGCCAGCTTGAGCACGTCCTGCCAGATCTGCGCCACTTGGCGCTGGCGTTCGGTGCTCGGCGCCACATAGTGCTTTTGCACCTGGCTGGCGTCCGGCTTGGGCAGGGCCTTGCGGTCCAGCTTGCCGTTGGGCGTCAGCGGCAGGCGCGCCATGAACAGCCAGTGCTGCGGCACCATATAGTCCGGCAGTTGTTGCTGCAGGCGATGTTTCAGCGCTTCGCGCAAGCTGTCTTGTGCCGCCTCAGGCGCCACCAGGTAACTGACCAGCACCGCGCCGTGCGCACCGTCCTGGGCCACCACCACGGCTTCGCGCACCTCGCTGTGCTCCAGCAGACGCGCTTCGATCTCTCCCAACTCGATGCGGAAACCACGGATCTTCACCTGATGGTCGATCCGGCTGATGTAGTCGATCACCCCATCCGCGCGGTAGCGCGCCAGGTCGCCGGTGCGATAGAAGCGCCCGCCCGGTTCGCCATAGGGGTTGGGCAGGAAACGCTCGGCAGTCAGCGCCGGGCGCTCGAAATAGCCGCGCGCCAAGCCATCGCCACCGATCAGCAGCTCGCCGGCCACTCCCACCGGGTTGGCCGACAGGTCTTCACCGAGGATGTACAACGAAGTGTTGTTGATCGCCTTGCCCAGGTACGGCTGGCTGTGTTCGCTCGTCAACGGCTGCAAGGCCGACCAGATGGTGGTCTCGGTCGGGCCATATAGGTTCCAGGTCTCGGCCCCCAGGGCCGTCATGCGCTGCGCCAACTCATCGGCCAGCGCTTCACCGCCGCACAGCAAGCGCCGGCCCGCCAGGGCCCCCGCGTTGGGGCTTTCCAGCAACATGCGCCAGGTCGAGGGCGTGGCTTGCAGCAGCGTGATGCCCTGCTCTTGCACCTGTTGCAGGATCAATTCGGGATCGCGCTGGGTGTCCTGGCTGGCCAGCACCACCCGCGCGCCGACCATCAACGGCGCGTACAGCTCCAGGCCGAAGATATCGAAAGAGAACGTGGTCAGCGACAGCAGGCGATCCTGCGCAGCGATCCCCGGCGCGGCGGCCATGCTGACAATGAAGTTGGTCAGCGCGCCATGGCGCACCATCACGCCCTTGGGCTTGCCGGTGGAGCCGGAGGTGTAGATCGCATAGGCGAGGTTTTCCGGGTCCAGCGCAACCTGTGGGTTCGCCGTGCTGTAGCCGTCCAGGGCCCGGCCCAGGTCCAGCATCTGCACATCAGACGGAATCGGCAAGGCCAGGTGGGCCTGGCTCAGCAGCAACGTGAGGCCGCTGTCTTCGATCATGTAGCTCAGGCGATCCTGCGGGTAATCCGGGTCCAGCGGCACATAGGCACCACCGGCCTTGAGCACCGCCAGCAGGCCGATAACCATGTCCAGCGAACGCTCGAGCGCCACGCCCACCAGCACATCCGGGCCAACACCTAGCTCCATCAGGCGGTGTGCCCACTGGTTGGCCCGGGCGTTGAGTTCGGCGTAGCTCAGTGCTTGCTCGGCAAACACCAGCGCCAGCGCCTCGGGGGTACGCGCTGCCTGTTCTTCGATCAACTGCTGGATGCACTGCCCGGCCAGGTAGGCCACGGCGCTGCGGTTCCAGTCTTCGAGGATCACCCGCTCATCTGCGGCGGCCAGCAACGGCAATTGGGCAATGCGCTGCGTCGGGTCAGCCAGCACGGCCTGCAACAGGCGCTGCCAGTGCTGCGCCAGGCGTTCGATGGTGCTGGCGTCGAACAGTTCGCTGGCATACACCAGCGAGGCACTGAGGCTGTCGCGGGATTCGTAGGTTTCCAGGGTCAGGTCGAACTGCGCGGTCGGCTTGTCCCAGGCCAGGCCTTCGACCCGCAACCCAGGCAAGTCGACATCGATGCTTTGCTTGCCCGCACTCTGGTGGTTGTACATCACTTGGAACAACGGGCTATGGCTCAGGCTGCGCTCGGGCTGCAGCGCCTGGACCAGTTGCTCGAACGGCAGGTCCTGGTGGGCCTGGGCTTGCAGCGCCGTGTGCTTGACCTGGTGCAACAGGTCGATGAACGCGCCCTGGCCATCCACCTCGGCCTTGAGCACCTGGGTATTGACGAAGAAGCCGATCAAGCGCTCGATATCGACCCGCTGCCGGTTGGCCACCGGCACGCCGACACGAATATCGCTTTGCCCGCTGTAGCGATGCAGCAAGGCCTGGAACGACGCCAGCAGCAGCATAAACAGCGTCGCGCCTGCGCGCTGTGCCAGTTGTCGCAGGCCGGCGCTCAGCGCCGCATCCAGCGGGATTTCCAGGCGCGCGCCACGCGTGTCCTGTACCGCCGGACGCGGCCGGTCCGTCGGCAGTTCCAGGACCGGTTGCTCACCGCCCAACTGGTTGCTCCAGTAAGCCAGTTGCCGTTGCAGCTCACCGGCCTCCATCCACTGGCGCTGCCATTGCGCATAGTCGGCGTACTGGATCGGCTGGGCTGGCAGTTCCAGACCCTGGCCCTGGCTATAGGCGCCGTACAGGGCAATCAACTCTTCGACCAAGACCTGCATCGACCAGCCATCAGAAATGATGTGGTGCTGCGTCAGCAGCAACACATGATCGTCCGTCGCCAGTTGCAGCAATTTCACCCGCAACAACGGCCCGCGCTGCAAATCGAACGGTGCCTGGGCTTCGGCTTGCACCGCAGCGGCGATCAGCGCGTCACTGGCCAAAGGTTCTGCCACCAGCGCCAATGCCAGTGGGGCATCAATGATTTGCAGCGCCTGCTGGTCCTGGGTAAAGCGCGTACGCAGGCTTTCATGGCGCTCGATCAGCGTATTGAAGCTGCGGGCCAGGGCTGCCACATCCAGGCTGCCATGCAGGCGCAAGGCCAGCGGGATGTTATAGGCAGCACTGTGCGGTTCCAGTTGCCAGAGGAACCACTGCCGCTCCTGGGCATAGGACAGCAAGAGCGGCTGCTGACGATCCACCGCCACCAGCGCCGGCTCGTCACCGGCACGGCTCTGGCCCAGGGCCTGGACAAAGGCGTGCAAGGTGCTGTGCTCAAACAGCGTACGCAGCGCCAGGTCGATATTCAGTGCATGGCGCACCCGGGAAACCACCTGGGTCGCCAACAACGAATGGCCGCCCAATTCAAAGAAGTTGTCATTGAGGCCGACACGCTCGCGTTTGAGCACGTCCTGCCAGATCTGCGCGACGCGCTGTTCCAGCTCATTACGCGGGGCCACGAAGGATTGTTGCAACGGGCTGGCATCCGGCGCAGGCAGTGCTCTGCGATCCAGTTTACCGTTCGGGGTCAGCGGCAGCGCCTCAAGGAACACCCACTGCAACGGCACCATGTAATCGGGCAGGCGCTGGCGCAAGCTGTCGCGCAGGCTGTCACGCAATGCATCCTGGGCAAGGTCGGCCGACGCCGGCACCACGTAGCCCACCAAGGCCTTGCCGGTGCCGCTCGCGAAGACATCGACCGCCGCATCGCGCACCGCCTCCAACTCCAGCAGGTGCGCACTGATTTCGCCCAACTCGATCCGAAAGCCCCGCACCTTGACCTGCTGATCGACGCGCCCCACGTATTCGAGCAGGCCATCGTTACGCCGACGACCGAGGTCGCCGGTGCGGTACAGCCGGCCACCGGCCTCCAGGGCAAACGGGTCCGGCAGGTAGGCCGTGGCCGTACGCGCTGGGTCGCTCAGGTAACCCCGGCCCACCCCGACACCGGCGACCCACAGCTCACCCACGGCGCCCACCGGCACCGGTTGCAACTGGGCGTCGAGCAGGTACAGGCGGTTGTTGTCGGTCGGGCTGCCGATGGGCAGGCAAGTACCCTGGGTCGCAGCCATTTCCACACGGTACAAGGCCACGTCGTCCGAACATTCAGCCGGACCGTAAGCGTTGACCAGGCCAATCGCCGGGTAGCGTTGCAGCCAGCGGCGCGCCAGTTCCGGCGGCATCGCTTCACCGGTCGGCAGCATAAAGCGCAGGTGTTCAAAAACCATGACCGGCTCATCGAGCAAGCCCTGAATCAGTGACGGCACGCTTTCCAGGATCGTGATGCCCACCTTGCGCACATGGGCCAGCAAGGCTGCCGGCTCCTGGGCGATATCGTTCGGCACGATATCCACGCGCGCCCCGCACAGCGCGGCGGTGAGGAACTGCCATACCGAAATATCAAAACTCTGCGACGCCGTCTGGGCGATCACGTCCGTTTCCCCCAGTTCCAGGTACGGCAGTTTGCTCAACTGGTTGTTGAGCATGCCGCCCTGCTCGACCAGCACCCCCTTGGGCGTGCCGGTGGAACCGGAGGTATAGATGGCATACGCCAAGTGACGGGCGCCGACGTAGATCTGCGGGTTGCCCTGGGCAACCTCACCCTGCTGGAGGTCTTCCCAGACCAGCAGCCGTGGCGCGTCGTCCGCGTCGAGGCCGGCCAACAAGCTGCGGGCACGCTCGGCGCAGGCGGCGCTGCACAGCAGCACCGGCGTGCGGCTCAGCGCCAGCAGACGCAGCAGGCGCTCATCGGGCAAATGCGGGTCGAGTGGCAGGTAACCGGCCCCGGCCTTGAAACTGCCGATGATCATGCCCAGCAACGACAGATCACGTTCAGCCAGCAACGCCACCGGCTGATCAACCTGTACGCCCGCGGCAATCAGCCCATGCCCGGCACGGTTGGCCTGGCGGTTGAGTTCGTTGTAGCTCCAGTGCCGGTCCAGGCACGACGCCGCCGTGCGCTCGCCATACTGCGCCACACTGGCCTCGAACAGGCGCACATAACCCTGCTCCAGCGGGTAACGGCGCTCGGTCTGGTTGCACGCTTCCACCAACTGGTAGCGGTCCGCCTCGGACAGCAGCGCCAGGGACGAGAACTGGCCATGGAAACCGCTGACCAGCGCCCCCAGCACACGTTTCATATCGTCCAGCAGGCGATCAATGGTTGCTTCATCAAAGAAACGCTGGTCGTAGGACAGGTGCAGCCCCAGCTCGTCGCCCGGGTAGACCACCACCGTCAGCGGGTAGTTGGTGTGGGTCCGAGCGCTATCGGCAACCGCGCTGAGCGCCTGGGCGCCGCTGACCACCGTGCTCTCCAGCGGCGCGTTCTCGAACACAAACAGGCTGTCGAACAACGGCTGGCTGCTGTCGATGTGGCTGCACGCCTGGATTTTCACCAGCGGCAGATGCTCGTGCTCACGCAAGGCCAGGTTGTGCTCGAACAACGCTTGCAGCCATTGCTTGACGCTACCGGTCTGCGGCATGCGCACCCGCAGCGGGATACTGTTGATGAACAGGCCGACCGTGTCCTGCATCTCGGGACGGCTGATCGGTCGACCCGCCACCGTCACACCGAACAGCACATCCGACTCACCGCTGTAGCGGTGCATGACCAAGGCCCAGGCCGCCTGGGTGAAGGTATTGACGGTCAATTGATAATGCTGGGCCAGCTCACGCAACGCGCGACCTTCACTGCGTTCCAGGTTCAGGTAACGGTCACCGATCTGCGACTGGCCACCCTGGCGCTGTAGCGGCCGGTCGTAAGGCAGCCCGGTCGGTTGCTCGAAGCCTTGCAACTCTTCACGCCAGGCGCTGATTGCCGCCTCCTCGCCCTGTGCTTGCAGCCAGGCAATAAAGTCGCGGTAGCGCGCCGCCGGTTGCGGCAGCGGCTTGCCCTGGTAAAGGGTGAAGAAGTCTTGCAGCAGCAACGACCGGCACCAGGCATCGATCAAGATGTGGTGGTTGCTGAGGATGAACCAGTATTGCTGGGGCCCGCGACGGATCAGGCGCAGGCTGAAAGGGGGCTGCTCCAGCAAGTTGAAGCCTTGCTGGCGCTCGTTCTCCAGCAAACCCTGCAAATCGGCTTCGTGCTGCTCGGCCGGCACCTCGCTCCAGTCCAGGTAGTCGAGGCGCAGCGGCGCGTGGCGGTGAATGATCTGTAGCATTTCACCCTGGCGGTCGAGGTTGAATGAGGCCCGCAAGGCATCGTGCCGCTGGATGACTTGCTGCCAGGCGCTACGGAAACGCGGCAGGTCGATGTCACTGTCGATGCAGTAGCGATCCTGCATGAAGTAAATCCCCGAATGGGGCTCGAGCAAGGTGTGCAGCAACAACCCCTCTTGCATCGGCGATAACGGGTAAATGTCTTCGATCTGCCCCAGCGGGGTCTCCAGCGCGTCCAGACGCTCTTGAGTCAGGCTGGCCAACGGGAAGTCCGACGGTGTGGCACCGCCGGCTTGCGCGTGCAGGCAATGACCGATCAGCGCGGTCAACTCCTGGCGATAGTCTTCGGCCAGCCGTTCGATGGTCGCGCGTTCGTGCACCTCGCGGCTGAAGGTCCACTGCAATGACAGTTCACCGCCATATACCTGGCCTTCGATGCTCAACCAGTTGGCCAGCGGGGCGTGCTCGTCCTGAGCCCTGCCGGATTTTTCGGTAGACGGCACGAACAGCGCGCCGTCGTCGAATTGACCGTCGAACTGCCCCAGGTAGTTGAAGGTGATGCGTGGAGCCGGCAACTGCGCCAGGGCCGCCTGGACCTGCGGCTCGCCCAGATAGCGCAGCACCCCGAAACCCAGGCCTTTGCCGGGGATGGCGCGCAGTTGCTCCTTGACCGCCTTGATCGATGCGGGCAGGTCCTGTGCCGGGGTCAACTTCACCGGGAACAGGCTGGTGAACCAGCCCAGGGTCCGGCTCAGGTCGACCGCTTCAAACAGTTCCTCGCGACCGTGGCCCTCAAGCTGGATCAACACCGATTGTTCACCGCTCCAGCGGGCAATGACGCGGGCCAGTGCGGTCAACAACAGGTCGTTGACCTGGGTCCGGTAGGCTGCCGGCGCTTCTTGCAAGAGTTGGCGCGTCAATTGGCCATCGAAGGTCACGCTGACCTGTTGCCCGAGGGCACTGCCCAGCCCGC
The DNA here is from genome assembly GCF_002699915.1 of Pseudomonas sp. ICMP 8385. Taxonomy (NCBI): domain Bacteria; kingdom Pseudomonadati; phylum Pseudomonadota; class Gammaproteobacteria; order Pseudomonadales; family Pseudomonadaceae; genus Pseudomonas; species Pseudomonas sp. ICMP 8385. The sequence goes on from NZ_LKBY01000135.1 coordinate 82,598, forward strand.
CCTGGGGGTGATCGCAGGGCAAATCTGCCGGCGCATCGGCCAGCGCCGCCTGCCAATAGTCCAGCTCCCGGGCCAGGGCCGGGCGCCGGGCATAGTCTTGCAGCTGTTCGGCCCAGGCCTGGTAGGCACTGGTTTTCGCCGGCAGTACCAGGGGCGCGCCGGCCCGGGCCTGGCTCAACAGGCTTTGCAGGTCTTCGAGCAAGACGCGCCAGGACACCCCGTCCACCACCAGGTGATGGATGGCCAGCAACAGCCGCTGGCTGCCGTCGGCCATCTTCACCAACAGCACCCGCAACAACGGGCCTTGCGCCAGGTCCAGGCTACGCTGGGCCTCATCGCAAAGGGCGTCGAGCTCTTCAGCGCTCGCCGCCTGGCGTTGCCACACTGGCGACGCATCCGGCATCGCGGCATAAACCTGGGTCCAGCCCTGGGCGCTGGCCTCGAAGCGCAGACGCAGGGCATCGTGCTGCTCGATCAGGCGCAGTACCGCAGCATCCACCTCGGCCAGGTCGAGGGTTTCCCGTGGGGTGAGTAACAGCGATTGGTTCCAGTGCGCGCGCCGGGCCATCGGCAGCTCGAAAAACCACTGTTGCACCGGGGTCAGCGGCGCCTCGCCGCTGACCGGGCCTTGATCAATAGTCACGGCCACATTGGCCTGGCAGACCTGTGCCAGGCTGCGCACGGTCTGGTGCTGGAACAAGTCCCGCGGGCTGAAGGTGATCCCGGCTTGACGGGCACGCCCGACCACCTGGATGGAGACGATGGAGTCGCCGCCCAACTCGAAGAAGTTGTCTTCCAGACCGACCTGCTCCACCCGCAATACATCACGCCAGATCGCTGCCAGGGCTTTCTCGGTCTCGCTGACCGGGGCAATGTATTGGGCCTGCACGCTGGCCTCGGCGCGCGGCAGGGATTTGCGGTCAAGTTTGCCGTTGGGCATCAACGGCAGCGCCGCCAGTTCCAGCAGGTGTTGCGGCACCATATAGTCCGGCAGGCCTTGCAGCAGGCTGGCCTTGAGCTGTTCGCGCCAGTCGGCCGGCGGTTGCTCGCCGGCCAACACCAGATAAGCCACCAGTTGCTTGCCGTCCTGGGCCAGCACCACTGCTTCACGCACCAGTTCGTGGTCGCACAGGCTGGCTTCGATTTCGCCCAGTTCGATACGCAGGCCACGCAGCTTGACCTGGTGGTCGAGACGCCCGAGGTATTCGATAACCCCATCGACCCGATAGCGCGCCAGGTCGCCGGTGCGGTACAAGCGCTCGCCGGGGTTGAACGGGTCGGGCACAAAGCGCTCGGCGGTCAGCCCTGGCCGCTGGTGATAACCACGGGCCAGGCCAACCCCGCCCAGGTACAGCTCGCCACCCGCGCCAACCGGCAGCAGGCCCAGGCCGGAACCGAGGATCTGGGTGCGCAGGTTGTCGATCGGCACACCGATAGGCACGCTGGCCCGGCGCTCGTCGACACAGCGCCAGTGCGTCACGTCGATGGCCGCTTCCGTCGGGCCATAGAGGTTGAACAGGCCGGCGCCCGGTAATTTGCGAAAGACCTGCTGCTGGGCATCCACCGGCAAGGCTTCACCGCTGCAGATGATGCGCTTGAGACTGCTACAGGCCTCGACCCCGGCCTCATGGATAAAGGCCTGTAACATCGACGGCACGAAGTGCAAGGTGGTGATCTGGTAACGCCCGATGGTCTCGATCAGGCGTGCCGGCTCCTGGTGCTCGCCCGGTAGCGCCACGGCCAACCGCGCACCGACCATCAGCGGCCAGAAGAACTCCCAGACCGAGACGTCGAAACTGAACGGGGTCTTTTGCAGTACCGTGTCGCGGGCATCCAGCGTGTAGGCGCGCTGCATCCACCACAGGCGGTTGGTCAGTGCCGTGTGACGGTTGCCCGCCCCCTTGGGCCGCCCGGTGGAGCCCGAGGTATAGATCATGTAGGCCAGTTGTTCCGGCAGGCAGGGCAGTGCCGGGTTGGCGTCGCTGTAGCCTTCCAGCCAGTCGCCGTCCTGATCCAGGCATAAGGCCTGGACCATCTCGCCCAACGGCAGGCGGCCCAGCAGGTGGCTCTGGGTCAACAGCAAGCGCACGCCACTGTCTTCGAGCATGTAGCGCAGGCGTTCGCTGGGATATTCCGGGTCGAGCGGCACGTAGGCGCCACCCGCCTTGAGCACCGCCAGCAGTGCCACGACCATTTCCACCGAGCGCTCGGTGGCCACGCCCACCAGCAACTCGGCGCCAGCCGGTGCCGATTCGCGCAGCTTGTGCGCCAGGCGGTTGGCGCGCTGATTGAGTTGCTGATACGTCAGGACTTGCTGATCGAACAACAGGGCAATCGCCTGTGGATTGTGCTGCACCTGTTCCTCGAACAACTGATGCACACCGCGCTGTGCCGGGAACTGCGCCGCGGTACGGTTCCAGTCCAGGACCTGGGTCTGCACCTGGGCGGCATCGAGTATTGGCAGCTCACTGACCCGGCGCGTGCTGTCGGCGACAATCTCGCTGAGCACCTTGAGCCAATGCCCCGCCATGCGCTCGATAGTCGCCGCAACGAACAGGTCACTGGCAAAGGTCAGGGCAGCCTTGAGCGTGCCGCCTTTCTCATAGGTATCCAGGGTCAGGTCGAACTGGGTGGTGCGGCTGTCCCATTCAAGCCGGCTCACGCTTAGCCCGCAATCCAGCTGCAACGTCTCGATGTCAGCCACTTGTGGCTGATGGTTGTACATCACTTGGAACAACGGGGTGTGGCTCAGGCTCCGCTCCAGCTTGAGGGCATCCACCAGGCGCTCGAATGGCAGGTCCTGATGGGCCTGCGCGGCATTGGCCAGCTCCTTGAGGTCGTGCAACAGGCCCGTCACCTGCGTCTGCTCATCAAACCGCGCACGGATCACCTGGGTGTTGACGAATAAACCGATCAGGCCTTCGACCTCCAGCCGGTTACGGTTGGCGATCGGCACGCCGATGCGCAAGTCGGTCTGGCCGGTGTAGCGGTACAAGAGGATATTGAAGGCGGCCAGTAGCACGGTAAACAACGACACATTCTGCTGGCGCGCGAACTGCCGCAGCTCATCGGCCAGGGCCGGCGGCAGGTCAAACTCGTAACGGCTGCCTTGATGGCTGGCCACCGCCGGGCGCGGGAAATCGGTCGGCAACTCAAGCACCGGATGCTCATCGCCCAGTTGCTCCTGCCAATATGCCAATTGGCGCTCTTGCTCGCCGGCTTCCATCCAGCGCCGCTGCCACAGGGCATAGTCGGCATACTGGATCGGCAGCGGTTCGAGGCTCAGCGCCTCGCCACGCCGGTGCGCCTCATAGAAACGCACGAACTCGTCGATGATGATACTCATCGACCAGCCATCGGAAACGATGTGGTGCAAGGTCAACAACAGCACGTGCTGCTGGGCATCGAGCTTGATCAGCTTGACTCGCAGCAAGGGGCCGGTGGCCAGGTCGAATGGCTGCATCGACTGTTGCTGGGCTTCGCTGCGGACCCGACGCTCACGCTCGTCCTCGGGGAGGATGCTGAAGTCCTCGCGCTCGACAATCAGTGGAGCACTGGCGGGCACTTGTTGCAGGCTCTCGTCGGGCAACTGGCGAAAGACCGTGCGCAAGGCTTCATGGCGCGCCACCAGACTGGCAAAGGCCTGCTCCAGCGCCGCCTCGTCCAGGCTGCCCTTGAGCCGCACGGCGCTGGGCAGGTTATAGGCGCCGCTTTGCGGGTCAAGTTGCCAGAGGAACCACATCCGGCGCTGTGCGTAGGACAACGCCTGGCGATCCTCGACCTCGACCCCTGCCGGGATCGGAAACTGCGCAAAATCCACCCCTTCCTTTTGCAAGGCCGCAAGGAACAGCCGGCGTTTTTCCAGGGGCAGCCCGATAAACCGGCGAGCGAGTTTCAAGGAGTCTTCAGCATTCATTTCTTAGCATCCGGTTCAATAGGCAGGAAGCACAAAGGCACGTCGTCCCTATAAAACGAATGCAACCGAGGAAAATTAGCGACTTGAGAACAACTATCTTTTAGCTGCCGACGCAGCCGGGAGTAAGGCCCACGCGCATCGAGGCCTTTGAAAAAGCAGGTAAATACAGGCGCGGCAGACACCAGGGTCGAGTGGAATGCCTCAACCCTGGAATCTGCCGCAGGGGTTCACTTCAGCGCTTAAAACTTCACAGCTGGTCGGCAGAAAAGCCTTCGGCCATGGCCACGATCACCTTGCGCGGGCCCTCGAAGGGCGCACGCGCGTGAGCCGCCAGCATGTTGTCGAGCATCAGCACATCGCCCGACTGCCAGGGGAAACTGATCATGCAATCGTCGAGCACCGCACGGATCTGGTTGAGCACCTCGTCTTCGATGGGCGTGCCGTCGCCGTAATAGACGTTGCGCGGCAGATCCTCCTCATCGACGATGTCCAACAGTGACTCGCGCACCTCCGGCTGCAAGTTGGAGATATGGAACAGGTGCGCCTGGTTGAACCAGACCATTTCCCCCGTGCGCGGATGGCGGGCCACCGCCTGGCAGATCTGGCGGGTACGCAGCTCGCCGTCGTCCTTCCATTCGCAGGTAATGGCGTGTGCCTTGCAGTACGCCTCGGCGACGGCTCGGTCTTCGGTATTGAAGACCTGCTCCCAGGCCACATCCAGGCCGTTGCCGAAGTTGCGGACATACATCAGGCCCTTGCTGACGAAACGCTCGCGAATATACGCCGGGATGCGCTTGTAGACTTCACGGCTATCGGCAATCGGCGTCTCGCCTCCCGACTGGGCGGCGATCATGCTGTAGAACCAAATTCGCATGGGCCAGTCACGGGAGTAGGCCTGCTCATTGTGCAGCGGGATACGCTGGTGCGCCGGATACTCGGTCGAGGTGTACACCCCTTGCGTGACACTGCTGCGCGGGGTCGAGCCAAACTCGTAGCTCAACAGCGGGTGACCAAAGCTGGCGGCAAACTCGCGAAACTGCTCGGCCCCCGCCAGGGTAAACCCGCGAAACAGAATCCCGCCGTCGCGCAGCAAGTGCTCATCCACCAAGGCACTGAGCTCTTCAAACACCGCCAGCAGGCTGGTGTCCGGCTCAGTGGCTTCGACCAGCAGCGGCAAGCGCCCCTGCCCTGCCCGTAACGGACCAACGGAAAATCCCAAGGCAACACCCATCACGGGCCTCCTGTAAACAATCAATGGCGCCAGCAGGCGCGGTTCTAGCGAGCGAGCGCGCTCATCTGGGTATAGCGGCGATGATGCCCCTCCAAGTGTTCCTTGATGACCCGCAGCACCCGCGCCTCATGCTCATGAATGAAGAAGTGGCCACCGGTCATCATGTCCACCGAGAAGCTGCCGCCCGTCTCCTGGCTCCAGCCGATCAGTTGCTCGGTGGTGGCCTTGTCTTCCTTGCCGCCCAGCACATGGACCGGGCACTTGAGCCGTGGCCGCTCCCGGGGACGGAAGCGGCCGCACAGCAAGAAGTCGGCACGCAGTACCGGCAAGGTCAGGCTCATCAGTTCCTTGTCCGCCAGCACGGCTTCACTGGTGCCCTGGAACGTACGCAACTGATCAATCAGTTGCTCGTCGGTCTTGGGCTCGGCAAAGTCACGGTCGTAGTCGCTGCGCAGGGTCGGCGCGGCCGTGCCGGAAGCGAACAGCGCCACGGGTTCCGGGCAGCCCAGGGCGCGAAACGCATGGGCCATTTCACACGCCAGCAAGGCCCCTAGGCTATGCCCGAACAGCGCATAAGGGGCTTCAAGCGCCGGCTTGTGCTCCGTCGCCAATTGGCGCGCCAGGGCATGCATATCAGTTTGCAGGGGTTCATCAAAACGCGCGCCACGGCCCGGCAGTTCTACCGGCTGCACGTGCAGCCATTGCGGCAGTTTGCGCCGCCACCGACTGTAGACCATGGCGCTGGCGCCGGAGTACGGCAAGCACAGCAGTGTCAGCTTGGTCACCACGTTTACCTCAATCCATTACGTGTAAAAGGAACGGATGAAGACCTGGGCAAATTAGGGGCACGCCAGCGTGCCTGTAACGCCACGTATAAATTTCATGCAGCAGCGCTCGTTCCCTTGCTCAGGCCCATCGCCAATACAAGAGGGATCGCCGTGGATTTGCAGAGCATTCTGACCCAGCTGTTCGCCAATGCCGGCGCCGTCGGCATTGAAGGGGTTTTTCAATTCACCTTCGCCCCCGAACTGGCATTCTGGTCCGAGGTCAAGGCCCACAGCCGCACCGAGCGCGGGCGCCACGCCCACCCCGACGTGACCATTGAGGTGACGGAGCGGGACTTCCTCGGGATCATGGGGGGCGCGGCCAACGTCGAAGAACTGTTTGCCAGCGGGCGCCTGAAGATCAGCGGCAATATGGGCCTGGCCACGCTGCTGCCACAGATCATCGAGCAGGCACGCCAGGGTGGCGCCAAGGCTGAAAAGGTCGACAAGAACAAACGCTACCCAACGCCGCCGCGCTTGAGCGAACGAATTTCAGCCAGCCAGCCACCCCTGAACACCGTGGAACGGCGGCCGCGCAGCGACGTCTCGGTCAGCGAGTTTCGCCGCCGCTATGTGCCCCACGGCATCCCCCTGGTGATCAGCGATGCCCTGCAGGACTGGCCCCTGTTCAAACTCAGCCGTGAAGAGTCCCTGGCGCACTTTGCCCAACTGCAAGGCATCACCCGTCACGGCGACTACGTGAAGAAGACCTTCTCCGCCGACCGCGACTTTCGCTCCACTTCCATGGCGGACTTTATTGCCTCGCTGGACACGCCCGCCTCGAAAAGCCCCGACGGCACGCCGCCCGCCTACATGGGCAACAATATTCTGCCGGCGCAACTGATGCAGCAGATCAGGCAGCCGCCCTACTTCGACCCGTCGCAGTTTATCGCGCCACGTATCTGGATCGGCCCCAAAGGCACGCTGACGCCCCTGCATCGCGATGACACGGACAATCTGTTTGCCCAGGTTTGGGGGCGCAAATCCTTCATCCTCGCCGCACCGCACCACCGTCAAGCGCTAGGCACCTGGTCGACGTCGCCAGAAGGCGGGCTCGACGGCTGCGACGTCAACCCCGATGCACCGGACTACCAACGCTTTCCGGCATCCCGCGAGGTGACGTTCCTGCGCGTGATTCTGGAGGCCGGCGACCTGCTGTTCCTGCCCGAAGGCTGGTTCCACCAGGTGGAGTCAGTCTCCACCTCGCTGTCGGTGAATTTCTGGGTCAACTCCGGGCGCGGCGGGTAACACCCGCCCCCACATCAGCCCCCTGGCGCCTTTGCAACCTTCAAATGCCGCGCATACCAGGGGCGCCGGGGCACCTTGCGAAACAGCTGGGTGAGCTGCTCGTCATCCGCACTAAACGTGATGCGCAGCGCCAGCTTCATGGTCTCTGGATCCATCTCCACCGACCGGCCCATCTGCAACCCCGGCGTGGTACTGCAACCGTGCGTCACCGGGCCCAGCCAGGGATCCGCCACCTCCACCCAGCGCCCAGGCGCGAACCAAGGCACGCCATTGACTTCAAGGCGGCTGACGGTACCGGGATGAAAACGCTCGTGCGCCCGAAACCAGTCCTCGATACGGTCGTCGATCCAGCCATGGAAATACCAGAACACCGGGTTCACATGGGAGGAAAACGGATCGCCGAGAAAGTCATTCTGCGCCCCATACCAACGCCCGGCGAAGTCTGCCGGGTCGCGGGCAAACGGCACCGGGGCGCCATTGGATGGGTCCCGTGGCACCGAGGCCCAACGCATGTGCAGCCAATCATGCAGGCCCAACTCAACTTCCGAACCAAACTGCCCCAGGGTGAGCTTGGCCAGATAGCGCGGATCGCGATACTGCGACTCCCAGACCTGGAAATTGCTGTGGTAGGTCTCGCTGGCCTTGATATCGCTGACCCATTGGGTGTAATCGCTGTCACCGCTGGCCAGCCAGGTGGGCGGCAGGGCAAAGCCATCGTGGTTGTCGAAGTAACGGGCAAACCCCTGGCGATCACGCTCAAGCTCCGGCTGCGGTGCGGGGAAACGCGACCAGGACGGCAAATCCTGCATCGAGCGCGCCGTACCCAGCATGTGCCGATGCATAAAAAAGAAGTCGATCCCCGAGCCGTTGCGGTCTTTGCGCGGGCCGCGGGCATCGCGCTCCTGATCCCGTGGCCCGGGCTGCCAGCCAATCCCGCGCAAGGCGTCGCGCTTGTCTTCGGCGAGCTTGTGCCACTGATCGCGAGAGGCGTGCCACAGCTGGTGGAACAGGCGATGCTCAGGCGCGATCAGCCAGGCCAGCAAGGTCTGATTCAAGCCAATACGCTCCCGGGCCTCGGGAAACAGGTGTTTGGTGGCAACAAAACGGCTGTCCAGCTCGGGGAGCGCCAAAGGCCGGTCCAGGCGCAGGATTTGCCCGCTGAGGGTGCCGCTGCCGGCATTGCCGAAATCCGCCCAGACTTCATCCAACATCATTTTGAGTTCATACACCGGCGCACCACCCGGCGACTCACGGTCGATCAGGCGCCAATACAGCTCAGCCCCCTCGCCCGGCACCAAGTCCCCCATCACCTGGTAACGCGGCTCAACATCGGCACGCAGTTGTTCGCCAGTATCCAGGTAGCCACGCAAGCCGCGCCCGCGCGGAGCAATATCCAAAAACAACTCCAGCCCCTCACGTGGCAGACCGTGGAGCCCGCCATCACGCCCTTCCAAGCGCAGGCTCCAGACACCTCGCAGGGAATCGGCCAGGCGCTGGCCGGCCGTATCGGCGAGGTCAACCGTCGCTTCTTCCGGCGTGACCGGGAATTCTTCACGCGTCAACTCGCGATGGGCATAAAAGGCTGCGGGCACTGCGGCGCCCGTCAGCGCCAGGCCTGCGATGAACCCTCGTCGAGAAATCGTCATGTTCCTACCTGTATTGTCCCGCCTGGTTTGCCCGGCCGGAATCAGCCATGGAGCAGGCTTTATCCAAGCTAGAACGTTTGTTGCCACAGGAAATTTACCGCCACGGGCGTGCGGCCTAAATTTCCCTTTCCATCGCTCGTTCTTCCCAGATAGCAAAGGCCCTTGCGCCTGCACTTCGACGGCGAACCAACTGAGATGGCAATGACAAAACCACGTTCGAGAAAGGCTCTTTACATCGGCCTGCCGCTGGCCTTGGCCATTGGCGCCGGGGCCGGTTTTCTGGCCTGGGACCATTGGTTCAAGGGCAATGCCGGCTACCCGCTGGAGGTGATCAAGCAAGCCAATGAAATGCAGGATCGCTTGCTGTCCTTCGACAGTCACATCTCGCTGCCGCTGAATTTCGGCACCCACAATCATGAAGCCGACAAAGACGGCGACGGCCAGTTCGACCTGGTCAAGGCCAACCGTGGGCGCCTGTCCGGGGCCGCCCTGACGATCTTCGGCTGGCCCGAGATGTGGAACGGCGACAATGCCCCCCATCGCCCCACCGCCGGGTTTGTCGAAGAAGCACGCAACCAGCAGGAGGTGCGCTACAAAATCATTTCCGGGATGGTCCGCGACTTTCCCAATCAAGTGGCCATTGCCTACACCCCAGACGACTTCCGACGCCTGCATGGCGAAGGCAAGTTCGCGATTTTTATCAGCATGCTCAATGCCTACCCACTGGGTAACGACCTCAACCTGTTGGACATCTGGGCCGCACGCGGCATGCGCATGTTCGGCTTCAGCTACATCGGCAATAACAGCTGGGCCGACTCCTCGCGCCCGCTGCCCTTTTTCAACGACTCCCCCGACGCCCTCAACGGCCTGTCGGACATCGGCCAACAGGCCGTGCATCGCCTCAATGACCTGGGGGTGATCATCGACGTTTCGCAGATGTCGACCCAGGCCCTGGAACAGGTCGCGCAACTGAGCCGCACGCCGATGGTGGCCTCGCACTCGGCGCCTCGCGCCTCGGTGGATATCCCGCGCAACCTCAGCGATAAAGAGATGCAACTGATCAAGAACAGCGGCGGCGTGGTCCAGGTCGTCGGGTTCTCCCAATACCTGCGCCCACTGACCCAGCCCACCCAGGACAAGCTCAATCGCCTGCGCGCGCGTTTCGACCTACCACCGCTGCCGAACCTGGCCATGGCGCTGATGCCGGGCGACCCGATTATCGCCGCCTGGCCTGAACAGAAGTTTGGCCAATACGCCAGCGGCCTGTATTCGATCCTTGAAGAAGAGCCCAAGGCCAGCCTCAAAGACTACGGCGACGCCATCGACTACACCGTGCGCAAGATCGGCATCGACCATGTTGGCATTGCCTCTGACTTCAACGAAGGGGGCGGTGTGCAAGGTTGGAACAATGTCAGCGAGATTCGTAACGTGACCGCCGAGCTGATTACCCGCGGCTACTCCGAGGCGGACATCGCCAAACTGTGGGGCGGCAACTTCCTGCGGGTCTGGGACCAGGTGCAAAAAGCCGCCACACCGGTGGCCGACCGCTGATTGCCTTTGCCTTTGCCTTTGCCTTTGCCTTTTGCCGACAAGTGAACCTACCTATGACTGATCGCCGTACGTTTCTCAAACAGGCCGGGATACTCGCCGCAGGCCTGCCCCTGGGCGCAGCCGTCCTGAACCGGCACGCATTGGCAAACGCTTCACCCCCCGTGCCCGAGGAAAAATGGGCGCAACTGCGCCAGTTGTTCACCCAGGACCCTGACTACATCCACTTCTCCAATTTCCTGGTCACCTCCCACCCCAAGCCCGTCCGCGATGCGATCGAGCGGTACCGCGCGCAGATCGACCGCAACCCCGGCCTGGCCATGGACTGGGACTTGCAGGAAACCTGGAAACGCGAAGCCGAGGTCCGTGACTGGGCTGGCCGTTACCTGCAAGCCAAACCGGGGCAGATTGCCTTGACCGGCAGCACCACCGAAGGCCTGGCGATGATCTACGGCGGCATTCATGTGCGCCCGGATCAAGAGATTCTGACCACGGTCCACGAGCATTACTCCACCGAATTCACCCTCGACTACCGGGTCAAGAAGCAAGGCACCCAAGTCCGCAAGATCAAGCTGTTCAAGGACGCCCACCGGGTTTCGGTGGATGAAGTGCTCAGCGCCATCAACCGTAATATCCGCCCCAATACCCGGGTCCTGGGCATGACCTGGGTGCAATCGGGCAGCGGCGTGAAACTGCCCATCGGCGAAATCGGCAAGCTGGTGGAGGCACTCAACCGCAGCCGCGATGAGCAAGACCGCATCCTCTATGTGGTCGATGGTGTACACGGCTTTGGCGTGGAAGACCTCAGCTTCCCACAGATGCACTGCGACTTCTTTATCGCCGGCACCCACAAATGGATGTTCGGGCCACGGGGCACCGGGATCATCTGCGCCCGCTCCGAAGTGCTCAAGGACGTCACCCCGACGGTGCCGACCTTCTCCGAAGACACCAACTTTGCAACCACGATGTCACCGGGCGGCTACCACGCCTTTGAACATCGCTGGGCCTTGAGCGAGGCGTTCAAGCTGCACCTGCAACTGGGCAAGGCCGACGTGCAGGCCCGTATCCACGGGCTCAACCGTTATCTGAAGGAGCGCCTGCTGGCCCATTCGCAGATCGAACTGGTGACCCCCACCAGCCCCGAGCTTTCGGCAGGTTTCACCTTCTTCCGGGTCAAGGACCAAAGCAGTGACAAAGTGGCGGCCTACCTCATGGAAAACCGTGTGGTCAGCGACGCGGTGCACCGCGACGCCGGTCCGGTGATCCGCACCGCCCCGGGATTGCTCAATACCGAGGCCGAAGTCGATCGCTTTATGACCCTGCTTGGCAAAAAACTCTGAGGCCGCCCTTGAGTGCCGATTTTTCCTATGGAGACGACTGATGACTTGCACGCCCACCCCTTCGACGCGCCCCCTCAAGACCCTGGCGGCCCTGGCCACCGCCCTCTGTTTGCTGCCAGGCCTGGCCGCAGCCGCCACCACCGCGCAGCAGCCAGGCAAGGTCTTCAAGGACTGCAAGGACTGCCCGGAAATGGTTGTGTTGCCGGCCGGCACCTTCACCATGGGCACCCCGGACGATGAAATCGGCCACGAGCCTGACGAAAGCCCGCAGCACCCAGTGACCTTTGCCAAACCCTTTGCCATCAGCCGTTTCCAGGTACTGGCCGGTGAGTTCAAGGCCTACCAGAGTGAAACCGGCGCCCGCCTCAATGACTTCGATGTACGCCCCGGTCGCCGCTGCACCAACGGCAAGCCGAGCTACCCCCAGCAATCACAACAACCGGCTGTGTGCATGAACCTGGCCGAAGCCCAGGCTTATATTGCCTGGCTGTCGAACAAGACCGGCAAGCAGTACCGCCTGGTCAGCGAAGCCGTACGCGAGTACGCCGCCCGTGGTGGTAACCCAGGCCCGTTCCCGTTCCCCTTCGATGAAGGCACGCAGTATCAGATCTCCAAGCACGCCAACACCTACGGCCCGACCGATGGCTATACCTACACAAACCCGGCCAAGGCCTTTACCCCCAATGCCTTTGGTGTTTACAACATGCACGGCAACGTCTCCGAATGGGTTGCCGATTGCTATCACCCCAACTACGTCGGCGCCCCGGCTGACGGCAGTGCCTGGGTCGAGAAAAGCTGTGAGCTGCAAAGCATCCGTGGCAATGACTACCTCGAAGCCCCCGTCTTCTCGCGCTCCGGCAACCGCAACAACATGTACCCCAACGAGAGCGGCGACTGGCTGGGCTTTCGCGTAGAACGCGACCTTTGATCCTGCCACCGGACCGCAACCCGTTGCGGTCCTTTAAATAAACCGCCAGGCCATTCGTTTTGGTTATTAGCGGCCCTTTTTTCTTCTCCTGGCAGGAAACTTCCATGAACAAGCCAACACGCGGGGCAATCAAAGAATTGCTCGCCCTGCTCAAGCCCTTCCGCCTGATCGTCTGTGTCTCCATCGTGCTCGGCATGATCGGGGGCCTGAGCGTGACCGTGTTGCTGGCCACTATCAACAATGCCCTGCACGCCCCAGAAGGCCTGACCCAGACCGTCATCGCCTTGTTCGCCGGCCTATGCCTGCTGGCCCTGGCCAGTTCAATCCTCTCGGACATCGGTACCAATTATGTAGGCCAGCACATCATTGCCCGGTTGCGTAAAGAGCTGGGAGAAAAGGTCTTGTCGACCCCCATCGAGCAGATTGAGCGCTATCGCACGCACCGCCTGATTCCGGTACTGACCCACGATGTCGACACCATCAGCGACTTTGCCTTTGCCTTCGCCCCACTGGCGATTTCCCTGACGGTGATCCTCGGTTGCCTGGGTTACCTGGCGATGTTGTCGTGGCCGATGTTCCTGATGATCCTGGTGGCGATCGGCATCGGCAGTGTGGTCCAGTCGATTGCCCGGGCCCGCGGTATCAAGGGCTTCATCGCCGCACGCGAAGCCGAAGACGAACTGCAGAAGCATTACAACGCGATTGCCGAAGGGGCCAAGGAACTGCGCATTCATCGTCCCCGCCGCCAGCGCATGTTCACCCTGGGGATCCAGCGTACCGCCGACGCCATTCGCGACACCCAGATCAGCTCGATCAACACCTTTATCATCGCCAAGAGCTTCGGCTCGATGCTGTTCTTCGTGGTCATCGGCCTGGCCTTGACCCTGCAATCGCAATGGCCAAGCGCCGATAAGACGGTGATGAGCGGCTTTGTCCTGGTGCTGCTGTACATGAAAGGCCCACTGGAACACCTGATCGGCACCTTGCCCATCATCAGCCGTGCACAGATCGCCTTCCGGCGTATCGCCGAACTGGGCGAGCAGTTCTCCTCACCCGAACCGCACTTGCTGCTCAGCGACACGGGCGCACCGGCCACGCCCGTGCAGACCCTGGAACTGCACAATGTCAGCTACACCTTCCCGGCCGTCGAAGGCAGCGCGCCCTTCCGGCTGGGCCCGGTAAACCTGAAGATCAACCAGGGCGATATCACCTTTATCGTCGGCGAGAATGGCTGTGGCAAAACCACCCTGATCAAGTTGCTGCTGGGGCTGTATGCCCCGCAACAGGGGGAGATCAGCCTCAATGGCGCCGCGATTGACGCGACCAACCGCGATGACTACCGGCAACTGTTCACCACGATTTTTGCCGACTATTACCTGTTCGATGACATTGTCCAAGGCGACCAACACATCCCGGACGACGCCAACCGTTACCTGGAACGCCTGGAAATCGCGCACAAGGTCAGCGTGCGCGACGGCAACTTCACCACCACCGATCTTTCCACCGGCCAGCGCAAACGCTTGGCGCTGGTCAACGCCTGGATGGAAGAGCGTCCGGTTCTGGTGTTCGACGAATGGGCGGCTGATCAGGACCCGACCTTCCGCCGGATTTTCTACACCGAACTGCTGCCGGACCTCAAGCGCCTGGGCAAGACGATCATCGTGATCTCCCACGACGACCGTTATTTCGATATCGCCGACCAACTGGTGCGCATGGAGAGCGGCCGGGTGATGACTCAGGCGCAACCCGCCTGACAGAACGTGTGTACGACTGACGATTTGCTTCACCCCACAACTAAAAAATAACTTTCTGCCTCTTACAGACCAGGTAAAACAAATGACAAGGCCCGCTCTCCGACAACTCAACCCTTATGTCAAAGCCGTTGCGATGTCTCACGCCCTGAGCAAGCACTTCTCCCTCACCACCCTGAGCCTGGCCATGGCCATGGCGCTGCCTCTGGTGGCACATGCGCAGGAGCAGGCGGTGAACTTCAATATCCCGGAACAGCCACTGGCCAATGCCCTGCAAGCCTTCGGCCAGCAGTCGGGCGTGCAAGTGCTGTACAGCCCGAATGATATTCAGGGCTTACACAGCACACGCCTCAACGGTACGTTCAGTGCACAGGAGGGGCTGGCGAAGCTGTTGCAAGAGACCGGCGTCAATTACAGCTTCCAGGGCAATGCCGCGAGCATCAGCCGCAAATCCGGGGATGCCCTGGAACTGGCTGCAACCAGTGTCGTCGGGCAAGCAGGCCTGGGCGTCAACACTGAAAACACCCGCTCCTACACCACCGGCGCGGTGACCATCGGCAAGAGCGAACGCAGCCTCAAAGAGATCCCGCAAACCGTTACGGTGCTGACGGCCCAACGGATCAAGGATCAAAACATCACCACCCTCAACGACGTCTACGGCCTCGTGCCAGGGGTGGTCACCTACGGTGCCCTCAACGGCGACAACCAACCGTATGCCCGTGGCTTTGAGATCGACAATTTCCAGATCAATGGCATTCCGATCCCGGCCGGCACCAGCACCGGCATCACCTCGCTGAACTGGTCAGACCTGATCTCCTATGAGCGCGTGGAAGTCCTCAAGGGCTCGGCCGGACTGTTCCAGGGCGCCGGTTCCCCAGGCGGTGCGATCAACCTGGTGCGCAAGCGCGCCAGCGGCGACTTCAAGCTGAGCACCGTGACCCAGGCCGGGACGTGGGACAACTATCGCCAGGAAGTCGATGTTCAGGGTGCCCTCAACGAAGAAAAAACCCTGCGCGGTCGTCTGGCGACCTCCTACAACACGCGTAGTTATTTCTATGACGGTGGCAAGAGCAAGCGGGCATCGACCTACGGCGTCCTGGAGTTCGACCTCAACCCGGATACCTTGCTCAGTGCCGGCTTCACTTATCAGAATGCCGATAACCGCTCGACCATGGACTGGGGCCTGCCGGGCTACAAAGACGGCTCGAAGATCGACTTCAAACGCTCGACCAACCTCAGTTCGCCATCGGACTATAACGACGTCGAGTCGACCCAGTATTTCTTCGAGGCCAAACATCAGCTCAATGAAGACTGGAAAGCCACCCTGGCCACCAACTACACCCGTTTCAACCTGGATGCCCTGTACAGCAACACCGGCGGCCAGATCGACCCGATCGACAATTCCGGCGCCTACAACTGGGCCGAGGGCCGTGGCGAAAACAACTACCAGTACAACACCGATCTGTTCGTCAACGGCAACTTCGACATGCTGGGCCGGCGCAGCGAAGTGATCCTGGGTGCCAACCTCTCCCACAGCAAACGGGTTGCCGCACGTTACGAAGTCACCGACTACAACAGGGCCTACGACTTCATCCCGGATATCCTGAATTTCACTCCCCCCAAATATGCGCGGACCAAAAAGTACCGCACCACCACCTCGACCCTCGACCAGCAAGGCCTGTACGGCTCCCTGCGGGTCAATGTGTTCGAGCCGCTGGACGTGATCGTCGGCGCGCGTGCCAGCTGGTTCGATTACAAGCAGGACCAGCTCGACGAAACGAACGGCCGGCACATCAAGAGCGACATGCAGACCAACGCCAAGGTGGTGCCGTTCTATGGCCTGGTCTATGCGCTGAACCCCAACTGGTCGACATATGTCAGCTACGCGGAGATCTTCACCCCGCAACTCAACGTCGAAACCGTTGACGGCAGTGCCCTGACACCGCGCTCGGGGGATACCTACGAACTGGGCCTCAAGGGCGAGTTCTACGACGGTACGCTGAACACCAACTTCGCCATCTTCCGCACCACCTACTCCGGGCTCGCCCAGCGCGATCCGAACCAGCCAACCACCTGCAATTGCTATGTGGCAGGCGGCAAAGTGCGCTCCCAAGGCTTTGAAGCCGAGATCACAGGCAGGGTCATGCCTGGCCTGGACCTGACCGCTGGCTACACCTACAACACCAGCGAGTACGTCAATAATCCGAACAACCCGGACCTGGAAGGCACCACATTCCAGACCTCCATGCCCGAACATATGCTGCGCACCTGGGCCAACTATCAGTTGCAAGGTGAGTACTCGAAGTGGCAGATCGGCGCAGGCAGCACCATCCAAAGTGGTGTTTATGGCCGCCATGTGGGGGGCAACGTCGGCAAAGGGATCAAGAATGAGACAGGTGGCTATGCCATCTACAACGCACGCATTGGCTACGACGTAAACAAGAACGTCAATCTGTCGGTCAATATCGAAAACATCTTTGACCGCACGTATTACTCCCAGACGGGCACCATCGAGAGCAACAGCTACTACGGCAACC
Organism: Pseudomonas sp. ICMP 8385; assembly: GCF_002699915.1. Taxonomy (NCBI): domain Bacteria; kingdom Pseudomonadati; phylum Pseudomonadota; class Gammaproteobacteria; order Pseudomonadales; family Pseudomonadaceae; genus Pseudomonas; species Pseudomonas sp. ICMP 8385. The sequence goes on from NZ_LKBY01000135.1 coordinate 99,567, forward strand.
CGCGCAACATGATGTTCACCATGCGCACCAACTTCTAAGCGCGCCCCCCGGGCAGGCACCTTGCCTGCCCGGGTTTCCCCTCATGCATCACCCCGTGCAGGGTTGACGGTCCATCCCCGGACCCAGGCAGCGCGCGCCCAGCAGCGCTGACACCAGCACCACCGCCCCCGCCACCAGCGCCACCCAGAACCCGCTGGGTGCACCGAAGCGGTCGATCATCCAGCCAGTACTCGCCGCCCCCAGTGCCACGCCAATGCTCAGGCCGGTGATCAACCACGTCATGCCTTCGGTCAGGCGGCTGGCCGGCACGACTTTTTCCACCAGGGCCATGGACACAATCAGTGTGGGGGCAAAGAACAGCCCGGAAACGAAGATCGCCAGCGCCAGCCCGAGAATATCCCCCACCCACAGCAACGGCAGGGTGGTGAGGGCCGTGGCCAGGCCGCAGAACAGGAACTGGCGGTGCAATGGCATCGTCAAGCGCAGGGCTCCGAAGGCCAACCCGGCCAGGCACGAGCCAATGGCATACACCGACAGCACAATACTGGCGGCCGCCGGTTGGCCCTGATGCTCGGCAAACGCCACGCTGACCACATCCACCACGCCGACGATGGTGCCCATGGCCATTAACAGCAGCATCAGCACCAACACTTTGGGGGAGGCGATCAACCAGCGTCCCTGAGGGCCATGATGCGCATGGATCGCAGGCTCGGTCTGTTTTTGCAGGACGAAGCTGGTCACGCCGACTGCCAGCAAAATCGCCGCCGCCAGGGGCCCGGCTTCGGGAAACAGCAGCACGCACAACCCCACCGACAGCGGCGGGCCGAGGATAAAGCACACCTCGTCGAGCACCGATTCCAGGGCAAAGGCCGTTTGCAACCGCGGCTGGCCACGGTAGATCGCGGTCCAGCGCGCCCGCACCATGGCCGACATATTGGGCATGCAACCGGCCAGGGCGGCAAAGATAAACAGGGTCCAGTCCGGCGCCTGCAAACGGGTGCACAGCAACAGCAACAGCAGCGCAGTACCACCGATCATGGCCGCCACCGGCAAGACACGGCCCTGGCCGTAACGGTCTACCAGCCGTGAAACCTGCGGCGCGCAAAAGGCCGTGGCCAGGGCAAACGTCGCCGCCACCGCGCCCGCCAGCCCATAGCCGCCGCGCAGTTGGGACAACATGGTGATCAAGCCGATACCGGTCATGGAAATCGGCATGCGGGCGAGCATGCCGGCCGATACAAAAGCCCTGGAACCTGGCGCCTGGAACAACTCGGCGTAGGGGTTTGCCATGGTGCGTGACCTCTTGCTGGGAACCCTGGAGCGTGCCATTCAATGCCATCCGGGGAAAAGATATACGCTGCGTATGTGACAAATAATGAGTAACATACGCAGCGTATGTCAACCACTCACCCGCCGATAGCGAGCGTTTTCCCATGAGCCGAGCCCGCGCCGAGATGATCGAACAAACCCGCGCCCGCCTGCTGGCCAGTGCCCGCCAGGCCTTTGCCAGCCAAGGCTTTGCCAATACCTCGATGGATGATTTCACCGCCCGCGCCGGCCTTACGCGTGGGGCGCTGTACCATCACTTTGGCGATAAAAAAGGGCTATTGGCTGCGGTGGTTGCGCAACTCGACAACGAAATGGACGAGCGTCTACAGCAGATCAGCGCCCAGGCCGCCAACCCCTGGAATGGTTTTTGCGAACGCTGTCGCGCCTATCTGCGTATGGCCCAGGACCCCGAGATCCAGCGCATCGTGCTGCAAGATGCACCGGCGGTACTTGGCGAAAATACCGCAGCCCAGCAGCAATGCATCCAATCATTGCGCGGGCTGCTGGAGGGGTTGATGCACGCCGGGTTGATTGAACAGGCTCCCAGCCTGGCGCTGGCCCGTTTGATCAATGGCAGCCTGGTGGATACAGCGCAATGGATTGCCCATGCCGAACGCCCGGATGAATGCCTGGAGCAAGCGCTGCAAGGGCTGGAGTTGCTGCTGCGGGGGTTGAAACCCCAGCGCTGACAGCCCGCGACAGCCATCAGGTGCGCCGAAGCAACAACGCCGCCACCGCACACAACGTCAACGCCACACACGCCAGGTAGAACGCATCGCTGTAAGCCATCAAGAAGGCCTGCTGCCGCACCCCCTGGTCGAGCAAGCCCAGCGCTTGCTGCTGATCCGGCCATTGCTCCTGCAGCAGGCCGCCGCCCGGCAAGCGTTGCTGCAAGGCCGGTTCAAAGATGCTCAGCGACTCACCGATACGCGCCGAATGCACCTGCTCGCGCACCACCACCAGTTGCGCCAGCAAGGCCGTGCCCACCGCGCCGCCCAGGTTGCGCAACATCGAGAACACCGCCGAGGCCGAACCGGACTCGGCCTTGGCCAGCCCATGCACCGCCAGCACCGACAGCGCCACCATGATCAGCGGCTGGCCAATGCCCCGCACCACGATCGACGGGATGATCACGTTACTGGCGCTGTCTGCCGACAAATGCGCGCCCATCCAGCAGCCCAGGGCCATGATCGCGAAACCCGAGGCCACCAGGATCTTGGCGCTCAGCCACTTCATCAGGTGTGGCAGGAACGGTGCCAGCACCAGTTGCACCAGGCCATAGGCGATCAGGCTAATGCCAATTTCGCTAGCGTTATAGCCCTGCATCTGTGACAGGTAGTTGGGCACCAGGAACACCAGGCCATAGGTGCTGGCGCCGAAGATAAACATCGCCACGCTGGCCACGCCAAAGTTGTAGTGCGCCAGCAGCCGCAGGTTGATAAAGCGTTTGCCGCCCCACACTTGCCGGCCGACAAAAACCACCAGGCCCAGCGCCGCCGCCAGGCTCATCCACACAATAAAGGCCGAGCCGAACCAGTCCTTGCGCCCGCCCTCCTCCAGCACGATCTGCAAGGCCCCCAGCCCCAGCACCATGCAGGCGATGCCCAGCCAGTCGCCCTGGCGCAACAACCCCAGGTTCATCGGCTGGCGCTCGATGGACCAGGCCACGGCTGCCAACAGGGCAACGCCGGGGAACAGTTGCAGGTAGAAGATCCAGCGCCACGAATAGACATCGGTCAACCAGCCGCCCATGGACGGCCCCGCCGCCTGGGCCACACTGTTGGCCAGGCTGAACAGGGCCATGCCCAGGGGGATCTTGCTGGCGGGCAGTTCGGTGATGATCAACTGGAACGACAACGGGATCAGCACCGCCCCCGCCGCGCCTTGGATGACCCGGATGATGATCATCACCGGCAGGTTCGGCGCCATCGAACACGCCACCGAGGCCACCAGAAATACTCCGGAGCCCCACAGCATCACCCACCGCAACGAGAACACCTGCACCAGCCACGCCGTCAGCGGGATCATGATGATTTCGGCCACCAGGTAAGCCGTGGAAATCCACGAGCCCTCCTCGAACGTGGCCCCCAGGGCGCCTTCGATTTCCGGCAGCGCGGCGCTGGTGACATGCACGTTCATGCCGGCCATGAAGCACCCGAACAAGCCACCGATCACCGCGACCCAGGCGCGAAACGAGACGGTCGCGGGGCGCGCATCAACCACCATGGGCCCGGTCCTGCTGGCTGGCCGGACGGGTGTCCACCGTGGCAATCACCGACATCCCCGGCAAGATGGCGGGCGCATTGGCCTCGTCCTCGACCAGGCGGATTTTCACCGGGAAACGCTGGACGATCTTGGTGAAATTGCCGGTGGCGTTGTCCGGCGGCAACAAGGCGAACACCGCGCCGGAACCGGGGGCGATACTTTCCACCTCGCCGCGCCAGCGCTGGCCGGCAAAACTGTCCACCGCAATATCCACCGATTGCCCCGGGGCCATGTGCTGCAACTGGGTTTCCTTGTAGTTGGCAATCACATAGGCCTGCTCCACCGGCACCACGGCCAGCAATGGCAGGCCTGGCATCACATATTGCTGGCGACGCACCTTGCGCTGGCCCACGACCCCGTCGAACGGCGCGCGGATCGCCGTGTCATTCAAGGCATTCTGGGCCAGGGCCAGGTTGGCCTGGGCCTCGCCCACCCGGGCCTGGGACTCGGCAATCCGCGCCTGGGCCTGTTGGCGGCGCGCCTGCAACACCTGGCACTGGGCCTGCTGCCGGGCCACTTGGGCACGGGCCTGGGCCACGGCGGCCAGGGCCTTGGCCTGGCCGGCGCTGGCAGTTTCCAGGCGCTCACGGGTAGCAATCTGCTGGTCCACCAGATCGCGGTAGCGCAGAAAGTCCAGGCGCGCGCGCTGGGCCTCGGCCTCGCTGCTATGCAAGGCCGCCTCGGCCTGGGCGATGCGTTGCTGCTGCTCATCGAGACGTGCATCGAGGGTATGCAGGCTCGACTGACGGGCCGTCGCCGCCGCCCGGGCCTGCAGCAACCGGGCCTGGGTGCTGCGCAACTGCTCGATAAAGTCGCGGTCATCCAGACGCACCAAGACATCCCCGGCCTTGACCGGCTGGTTGTCCTCCACCAGGACCTGGGCCACGTAGCCGGCAATCCGCGGGCTGACCGCCACCCAATCGGCGCGTACATAGGCATCGTCGGTTTCTTCAAGGAAGCGCCCCACCTGCCACCAATACCCGGCAAACAACCCCACCCCCAACAACGTCACCAGTGATGCGCCCGTCAGCAGTACGCGGCGATGGCGCGCCATCAAGCCGGAGGTGGATGGCAGGGTCGCGGGTTCAACAGCCTGGTTCATGGCTTGGCTCCAAGGGCAGCAAGGGGTAAGGGTTGAGGTTGATCGTCGCGTTGCCAGCCGCCACCGAGCGCCTGGAACAGGTCGATCTGACGGTTGATCAAGCGCAGGTCGGCCCGGGCCAGGGTGGCCTGCAGGGTGACCAGGCGGCGCTCGCTGTCCAGCAGGTGCAGGGCATCGAGGGCACCGGCCCGATAACTGCGGGTGGCCAGCTCGAACGCCTGCTGGCTGTGGTCCAGCGCGGCTTGCAGAGCCTGGCGGCGCTGCTGTTCGGCCTGGTACAGCACCAGGGCTTGCTCGACCTGTTTCAAGGCGCTGAGGACCGTGCCGTCAAAACGCGCCTGGGCCTCCCGCGCCTGGGCCCGGCGCTGCCCCACTTGGGCCCGGGCAACGCCGCGCTGGGGAAAGCGCCAGGACAGCAACGGCCCCACGGAATACACCAGCGCCTCACTGTCCCCCAGCTTGCCCAGGCTGCTTGCGGAAGACGCCAGCGCGGCACCGAACGTCACCCGTGGATACAGTGCGGCGCGGGCGATGCCGATGGCCAGCGTGGCCGATTGCAGCTGGCGCTCGGCACGCCGGATATCGGCACGCCGCTGCACCAGCGCCCAGCCATCCCCCACGGGCAGCGGCGCCTGCAATTGCGGGCGCTGGGCACAGGTTTGCCGGGCCACCGCCAACGGCGGCAGGCCACTGAGCACCGCCAGTTCATACAGCGCCGCCTGATGGCGGGCAGCCAACAGGGGCAGCGGCGCACGGGTTTCTTCCAGCAGGCCATTGAGGCGCGCCAGGTCCAGCGCTGTCGCCGCGCCGGCCTTCTGCAGCCGGCGAGTGACGTCGACACTGCGCTCCAGCACCTGCACCGAATGGCGCTGCACCTGGCGGCTGAACGCATAGACACAGGCCTGGCCATAGGCCCGTGTGGTCTGCGCGGCCACCGTCACCCGCCATTCATCCTCCAGCGCCCGCGCCGCCTGCGCATCCGCGCGGGCGGCGGCCAGGCGGTAACGCATCTCACCCCACAGGTCCAGGGTGTAGCTCAGGGAGAACCCGGGGGCGTGGCTCCACTCGGCATCGGCCTGCTCACCGCTGGCCTGGGCCAGGGTCTGGTCATCCCGGCTGCGGCCGTAGCCTACGCTGTAGGCCAGGCGGGTCGAGGGTTGGCGTTCGCCCTCAACCTGCTCCAGGCGCGCCAATAACGCGTCGACATGGGCGGCGGCGGCCTCAAGGTCTTGGTTGTGGCTCAAGGCCTGCTCGACCAACAGATCCAATTGCGGGTCACGGTAAAGCTGCCACCAGCGCGCGGGCAACGCCTGGGTCGCCGGCCCGCTGGACAAAGGCGGCGTCGCCTGGGCTGTCAACTGCGCTGCTGGCTCGTCGGGCAGGCCACTGCATCCGGCCAGCGTGCCCAGCAGAAGCAGGGCCAGGGCTACCGGGGATCGATTGCTAGTGGGGGGATGAACGACAAGGCTGGGCATCACAAAGCTCGCTGAAGAATGAGCTTTGCAGAGTAGGCACGCGCCCTGGCGGATTCGCCCGCGCCAAGGCCATGTATCGTCGCCAAATGGACAATTGGGTTACATGAAGCAACATCAGGCCCGGGGGCGGAAATGACTCGGCGGATAACCCAGCGAGCGCCGGAACATTGCGCTGAACGCACTCGGGCTCTGGTAACCATGTTCCAGCGCCACTTCCAGGATCGAGGCGCCCTGGGCCAGCAACTTCAGGCTCAAGGCCAGGCGTGCGCGTTTACGCCACTCGCCAAAGCTCATGCCCAGTTCCCGCTGGAAGATCCGGCTTAGGGTGCGCGCGCTCATATTCAGGGTGTCGGCCCAGGATTCCAGGCTGCTGTCATCGGCCGGGTTGCCGATAAACCGGGTACACAATTTGGCCAGCCGTGCTTCGCCGGGCACTGGCACATGCATGGCCACCACCGGCGCGGCCAGCAGCTCCATGCGGATCACCTCCACCATGGCCTGCAAGCGCGGGCTGTTGACTTCGCCGGCAATCAGCGTAGCCGCCACGATCAGCTCGCGCAGCAACGCCGAGACCTCGATCACCTGGCAGGTCCGGCCCAGGCTCGGCTCCACCTCGGGCAACAGGAACAAGGTGCGCATATGCACCTCGCCGGCCATGCGGATCTCGTGGGGCGTGCCGGCAGGTACCCACAACGCATGCCCGGACGGCACCAGCCAACTGCCCTGGGCCGTGCTGACCACCATCACCCCGGAGACGCCGTGAATCAATTGCGCCTGGGTATGACAATGGGGATGCACCACTTCATCGTTACGGTAATTGTCAGCATAAGCCTCAAGCCAAGGCCGGTGCGCAGTTGTCATGGGCAGCGTCTCACGTCGTTAAGCCGGTGATTCTAACCAAAAGCCCCATGGCGAAAACGATAGATATAGACAGCCATCGTCGCATTCCAGACAAGCCGCTGAACTTGTGCCGCACGCCGTCAGTCAGCTCAAGGGACTCCTGGAAGAAAAGTTGGGTGGACAATGCGCGATCTGAACAACGAACCTCAAAGTGCCATCGATGCCCACGGCATCATCGGCGACATGCGCAGTGCGGCGCTGATCAACGACCAGGGCAGCATCGACTTTTTCTGCTGGCCGGAATTCGACAGCCCGTCGATCTTCTGCTCGCTCCTGGACGCCCCCGCCGCCGGGATCTTCCAGCTCACCCCGGACCTGCCCGGGGCGCGCCGGGAACAGATCTACCTGCCGGACACCAACGTCCTGCAAACCCGCTGGCTGAGCGATGAGGCGGTGGTGGAAATCACCGACCTGCTAAGCATCAGCGATGACGTCGATGACCTGCCCCTGCTGATCCGTCGGGTGCGGGTGATCAGCGGCAAGGCCACCGTGCATATGCGCTGCGCGGTACGCCATGACTATGCCCGGGCCCCCACCCGGGCCACGGCGGATAACGCCGACGTGTGCTTTAAAGCCCCGGGCCTGCCCGGCCTGCGCCTGGCCAGCAGCCTGCCCGTGCAGATCGAGGACGATGCCGCCGTCGCCTGCTTTACCCTGGACCAGGACCAGGGCGCCGAATTTGTTCTCGGCGCCCTCGACGATGTACGCGTCGACAGCCGCGGCACCGACCTGTGCCTGCAGCGCACCCTGGCCTTCTGGCGGGGCTGGCTGGCCCAGTCCAACTACCGCGGGCGCTGGCGCGAAATGGTCAATCGCTCGGCCCTGGCCCTGAAACTGCTGACCTCGCGCAAACACGGCGCGATCCTCGCAGCGGCCACCTTCGGCCTGCCGGAAGCCCCCGGCGGCGAACGCAACTGGGACTACCGCTACACCTGGATCCGCGACGCCTCATTCACCGTCTACGCCTTTATGCGCCTGGGTTTTGTCCAGGAAGCCAATGACTACATGCGCTGGCTGCGCGGGCGCGTCAGCGACTGCCAGGGGCGGCCGATGAAAATCAACATCCTGTATGGCATCGACGGCCGCCAACAGTTGCCGGAAACCGAGTTGCCTCACCTTCGCGGCCACGGCGGCGCGCAGCCGGTGCGCATTGGCAACGGGGCCGTTGACCAGGTGCAACTGGACATTTTTGGCGAACTGATGGACGCGGTGTACCTGGTCAACAAGTACGGCGAGGCCATCTCCCATGAGGGCTGGAAACACACCCGGGAAGTGGTGGACCAGGTGTGCGAGACCTGGAACCAGAAAGACGTCGGCATCTGGGAAATGCGCGGCGAACAGCATCACTTCCTGCACTCGCGGCTGATGTGCTGGGTGGCGCTCGACCGCGCCATCCGCCTGGCCTCCAAACGCTCATTGCCGGCGCCCTTCGCCCGCTGGGACCAGACCCGCCAGGCGATTTATGAAGACATCTGGAGCAACTTCTGGAACGAGGAACGCGGGCATTTCGTGCAGCATATTGGCAGCACGGCCCTGGATGGCTCGATGCTGTTGATGCCGCTGGTGCGCTTCGTCGCGGCCACCGACCCGCGCTGGTTGTCGACCCTGGAGGCGATCCAGAAAAGCCTGGTGCGCGACGGCATGGTGTACCGCTACCGCAATGACGACAGCCAGATCGACGGCTTGCAAGGCACCGAAGGTGCGTTTACCGCCTGTTCATTCTGGTATGTCGAATGCCTGGCGCGCGCGGGGCAAGTGGAAAAGGCCCATCTGGAGTTCGAGCAACTGTTGCGCTATGCCAACCCGCTGGGGTTATATGCCGAGGAATTCGACAGCCAGGCACGGCACCTGGGCAACACCCCGCAGGCCTTGAGCCATTTGGCGTTGATCAGCGCGGCGACGTTTCTGGATCGCAAGTTGAGTGGGCAGAAAAACGTGTGGCAGCCTTAAGAATCGAGCAGCGCAGCAAAACCCTTGTGGGAGCTGTCCCTCCTCTATTCAAGAACCCGCGCTGGGCCCGTGAACACATAGCGGTTTCGCGCTAAAGTCCAGGCTCACTGCTGTGACCCGAAAGGAGTCCCGATGAGCCCCTCGATCGCGCTGCTGTCTATCCGCACGCCCATGCTCGACATCGCCTACGAAGCCCATGGCCCGGCCGGGGGTGAGGTGGTGATCCTGCTGCATGGTTTTCCCTATGACCCCCGCAGCTACGATGCCATTGCGCCGGTGCTGGCCGAGGCTGGCTACCGCGTGCTGGTGCCTTACCTGCGCGGCTATGGCCCGACCCGTTTTGCCCACGCCCAGGTGCCGCGCTCCGGCCAACAGGCGGCGCTGGCCAAGGACCTGCTGGATTTCATGGACGCCCTGTCCATCGAGCAGGCCGCCCTCGCCGGGTATGACTGGGGTGGGCGCGCCGCGTGCATTGTCGCGGCGCTTTGGCCCGAGCGTGTGCGCTGCCTGGTCACGGGCGATGGCTACAACATTCAAGATATTGCCCAGTCCATCCAGCCACGCGCGCCGGTCACCGAGCATCGGTTGTGGTACCAGTTCTACTTCCACACCCAACGGGGCGTCGATGGCCTGACCGCTAACCGCCGCGAGTTGTGTGAGCTGTTGTGGTCACTCTGGTCGCCCTCCTGGGCCGAGGGGCCAAGCCTTTACCCGCAAACGGCACCCTCATTTGATAACCCGGATTTTGTCGAGGTGGTGATCCACTCCTATCGCCATCGCTTTATGTATGCCGAGGGTGATCCGGCGCTGGAAGGGATTGAACAGGCGCTGGTGCAGCCGCCGCCGATTGCGGTGCCAAGCATTTCGCTGTGCGGCGCCGACGACGGGGTCGGCCCGGCGCCCGAGGTGGATGACGACGTGGGCAATTTCAGCGGGTTTTATCGGCGCCGGGTACTCGCCGGGGTCGGCCACAATATTCCCCAGGAAGCACCGCAAGCCACGCTGGACGCCCTGTTTGAATTGCTGGAACAGACTCAGGCCGGCGCCGAAAACCGCTCGCGGTAAAGCTGCGGGGTGATCGACAAGGCGCGGATAAAACTGCGGCGCATGGTTTCTTCGCTGCCAAAACCACATTGCGCGGCGATGCGCTTGATTGCCACGGCGCTGTCGGCCAGTTGCCGGCGTGCGGTTTCCACGCGGAGCAGTTCCACCGCCCGCGCCGGGGTCTGGCCGGTGTCGGCGCGGTAGTGGCGCACAAAGCTGCGCTCACTCATGCCGCACACAGCGGCCAGGGTCGGGATGCTCAAGTCCAGGTGCAGGTGTTCGGCCATCCAGGCGTGCAATTCGCTGAAACGGCTGCCGCCCTTTTGCAGGGACAGGGTAACGCTGAACTGCGCCTGCCCACCGGGGCGCTTGAGAAACACCACCAGGTGCCGCGCCACGTCCAGGGCCACTGCGCGGCCCAGGTCCTGTTCCACCAGGGCCAGGCACAAATCGATACCGGCCGTGACCCCCGCCGAGGTCCAGAGCGAGCCCTGCTGGATAAAGATCGGGTTGGCCTCGACCTGCAGCCTGGGGTATTTGCGCGCCAGCTCCTCGCAGCGCGTCCAGTGGGTGGCGACACGGCAGCCGTCCAACAAGCCACTGGCGGCCAGCAGGAAGGCGCCGGTGCACACCGAGGCCATGCGCCGCGACTGCGTGGCTTTCTGCCGCACCCACGCCACCAGTTGCGGGTCCTCGGCCGCCCCATACACGCCCCAGCCGCCGGCGATCACCAGGGTGTCGCAGGGCGTCTCGGCGCCAGGCAATGGCTCGGCCACCAGGGCCAGGCCAGCAGAGGTCATCACCGGCTCGGCCTGGGCGGCAATCACGTTGACTGCATAGGGCAGCGGCCAGCCTTGCTGGCGCGCCAGGTCGTTGGCCGAGGCAAACACTTGCAAGGGCCCGGTGACGTCGAGCACTTGCACATTGGCAAAGGCCAGTACATGGATGATTTTCGGCATGATTGGCGCGATTCGTGGGCTCAATGGCGTATACGCCAAAGCCTAGGCCACTAGAGTGAAGCCGTCCATCCCTTTCCTGGAGTTTGACCATGACCTTGCAGATCGGCTTTGTGTTGTTCCCCGGCATCCAGCAACTGGACCTCACCGGCCCTTACGACGTGCTGGCGTCCTTGCCGGATGTGGCGCTGCACCTGATCTGTAAAGACCTGGCGCCGATCACCTCCAGCAGCGGGTTGGTGCTGGCGCCGACCATCACCTACGACGACTGCCCGACCCTGGATGTGATCTGCGTGCCGGGCGGCTCGGGGGTTGGGCCGTTGATGGAGGATGAGCCGACCCTGGACTTTCTGCGGGCGCAGTCCCGGACTGCAGGTTATGTGACGTCGGTGTGCACCGGCGCGCTGGTGCTGGGCGCGGCGGGCTTGCTGCGCGGGCGGCGGGCCACCACGCACTGGGCCTATCACGACATGCTGGCCACCCTTGGCGCGATCCCGGTACAGGAACGTGTGGTGCGAGATGGCAATCTATTTACCGGCGGCGGCATCACGGCAGGGATCGACTTTGCCCTGACCCTGGCCGCCGAGTTGTACAGCGAAGCAGCGGCGCAGTTGGTGCAGTTGCAGCTGGAATATGCGCCGGCCCCGCCCTTCAATGCCGGCCGGCCGGACACCGCACCACGGTCTGTGCTGGACGAGGCCAATAAGCGCACGACTGAATCACGCAAGACCCGGGGCGAAATTACCGCGCGGGCGGCGGCGCGGCTGGGCTGAAGGTCGAACTATTTTCCCCTGTGGGAGCGGGCAAGCCCGCTCCCACAAGGAGATGCGCCTGCCGTCTACAAGGTGCGCGGCATCACCGCCAGGCGCACGGCCAAGACTGTCAGCACCGTGGCCAGCCCCCATTTCTGCAAGCCGGCGGTTCTTTTACTGCCGGCAAAATACCGGCTGATCGCCCCGCCAAAAATCCCCAGCACCGCGTGAAATACCCCGGCAATCAAGGTCAGGACCAGGCCCAGTTGCACCAATTGCAAGGCAATGGGACCGGCCTCGGGCTTGACGAACTGCGGCAGGAATACCATGAAAAACAGCAGCGCCTTGGGGTTGAGCAGGCTGTTGAGCATGGCGCGCATAAACACCCTGCCCAGACGGACCCGCTCAACCTGGGCGGTGTCCAGGGATGGCTTTTTCTGCAGGGTCTTGAACGCCAGCCACAGCAGGTAGACCACGCCGGCATAACGGATCAGGTCAAAGGCCGGCGGCCAACTGGCCACCAGGGCCGTGACGCCGGTGGCGGTCAATGCGGTCAACAGCAGGTCCGCCACCCCGATCCCCAGGCCGGCCGCCACCCCGCCACGCCAGCCATAGCTCACCCCATGACTGATGACAAAGGCCATGTTCGGCCCGGGCGACAGCAGCAACAGCAGCACGGAACCAGAGAAAACCGCCAGGGTTGCGAGATCGATCATGCTCAACTCATCCGCCAGGGAAAACCGTAGATTAGTCCTACCCCAGCCACCGATACCAGCCTATACGCACGCGGCCGGGCAGTGGTCAGCCAGCAGAACCGGGGTTCATACAGGGACATCGCCAACACAGCCGCAACCTGCAAGACACCCAATACGCCGCCAGCGAAGGCACCGCGTCCTGGGGTAACTTCTACGGTGAACCGCGTAATTTCACGGTGAGCCTCAAGGGCGACTTCTGACTCCCATCCCCCTGTAGGGGCCGGTTTGCCGGCTCCTACACCCGTCAAGAAAGGGTTTCCTGCCCGCCAGGATTATTCCCGCTTTTATTTCTACACTCCAAAAAGCCATTACTTATTCTCGATAAATCTGAGCAAACCGACAAAACACGTCAACAAACCGTCATGATAAGAGTATCTTATGAAACTCGACGGCGAAAACCTTTAAAAAAGTCAAAACCTTGACGATACATTTGAAAGGAGCCATCATTTAGACATTATTTAGCAAATACCTGCACCCAGACAGGTAATTGCCCGTGACCCAGCGAAAGCAGTCGTTCGCCTTGCGCCACTTATAAAGCAGAACTGCCTTATGGATGAGCAAATAGAACAGGGAAGTCCTGGTGGTTGTATTGAGGGATGATTTATGCGTGAGAAGTCGTCAGTCGACAGTCTGTTTCTGACTCGTACCGGTTTTGTTGAATTCTTTGTGGTTTTCGTCAAATTGCTCCACGGCCTGACAGCGGTCCTGCCGGCAATGATCCTGTTGTTCTACCCGGATCCGGTCGACCCGCAAATGCGCAACCACTACCTCGGCCTGCTGCTGTTTTTTGCGATCCTGACCATCATTCTGTTCCAGGCCCTGGGGGTGTACTCCGAGGAACTGTTCAGCAATCGCCTGCGTTTTCGCGTGATGTTGGTCGCGTGGATCTCGGCGTTTTGCATCCTGTTGTTCATGTACCAGATCCTGCTGCTGTTCCCGCAGTTGAGCCCGCGCAACCTGATGTTCTGGTTTTCCCTGAGCCTGGTGCTGTTTGGCGTGGAACGCATCCTGATGCTGCGCCTGTACCGCAACCTGATGAAGAACGGCAAGTTCCTGCAGCGCACGGTGATCCTCGGCTTTACCGACACCGCCATCCATGTGGCCGAACACCTGTCGCGCAACAGTGATATCCGCTCCGGCCTGATCGGTTTTATCGACGACCGCACCGAACGCATTCCCAAGGAATTGAGCAGCCTGCCGTTGCTGGGCAATACCCGCGACCTGGAAAAGCTGATCCGCTCCGAGCAGGTCAACCAGGTGATGATCACCCTGCCCTGGGCTGCCGAACAGCGCGTCAACGGGCTGGTCAAGCGCCTGCGGCAGATGTCGGTCAACGTCATGCTGGTGCCGGACATGGCCGCCCTGCGCTATGGCCATAACCGCATCACCGATGTCGGCGGCATCCTGATGTTCAACACGTCGCAATTGCCGCTGCGCGGCTGGTCGCCCTTTATCAAGCGCTGCGAAGACTTGTTGCTGGCCAGCGTCAGCCTGCTGCTGTTTTCACCGATCATGCTGGTGACCGCCCTGGCCATCAAACTCGACTCCAAGGGCCCGGTGCTGTTTCGCCAGAAGCGCTATGGCTACAACGACAACCTGATCCGGGTGTTCAAGTTCCGCTCGATGTACGTGGAGCAGAGCGACTTCAATGCCGAGAGCCAGACCACCCGCCGCGACCCGCGTATCACCCGCGTCGGGCGCGTCATCCGCAAGACCAGCATCGACGAGCTGCCGCAGTTGTTCAACGTACTGCTGGGCAATATGTCGATGGTCGGTCCGCGCCCCCATGCCACCGCCACCAAGGCCGCCGGGATTCCGTTCGAGGAAGCGGTCAGCGAATACAGCTCGCGGCACCGGGTCAAGCCGGGCATCACCGGCTGGGCGCAGATCAATGGCTACCGCGGTGAAACCGACACCCTGTTCAAGATCCAGAAACGGGTCGAATACGACCTGGAATACATCGCCAAATGGTCGGTGTGGTTTGACCTTTACATCGTTTTCTTGACGATCCCGGCCGTCCTTTCTACCAAGGAAGTCTATTGATGAACCCCCTCAACGGATTGATTCCCTGCATTATTTCCGGTGGCTCGGGCACGCGGCTGTGGCCGGTTTCGCGGCAGAACATGCCCAAGCCGTTCATGCGCATGCGCGACGACCAGAGCCTGTTGCAGAAAACCTTCCTGCGCGCCAGCCACCTGCCAGGGGTCGACAGCGTATTGACGGTGACCAACCGCGACCTGCTGTTCCGCACCCTCGACGATTACCGCGCGGTCAACACCGCCCAATTGGGCCTGGATCTGCTGCTCGAACCGTTCGGCCGCAACACCGCCGCCGCCATCGCGGTCGCCGCCCTGCACGTGCAGGAGTTTTTCGGTGGTGACGCGCAGTTGCTGGTGATGCCGGCCGACCACCTGATCCTCGATGAAAGCGCCTTCGCCAAGGCCGTGGCCCAGGCCCGCGCCTTGGCCGACGCCGGCTACCTGGTGACCTTCGGCATCCAGCCCGACCGCCCCGAGACCGGCTTTGGCTATATCGAACAAGGCCCGGCCCTGGCCCAGGGCTTTAGTGTCCAGCGTTTCGTGGAAAAACCCGACCTGGCCACCGCCCAAGCCTACCTGGACGGCGGCAAGCACCTGTGGAATGCCGGGATGTTCTGCTTCAAGGCCGCCACCGTGCTCGAAGAGCTGGCGACCCACGCCCCGGCCGTGCTGGACGCGGCCAGGGCGGCGCTGGAACACAGCACCAGCCTGCAGAACAGCAACAGCCGCCAGCGCGAGCTGAACCCGCAAGGCTTTGGCACCGCGCCGGACATCGCCATCGACGTGGCCCTGATGGAGAAATCCACCCAGGTCGCCGTGGTGCCCTGTGATATCGGCTGGAGCGATATTGGCTCCTGGGAAGCCCTGCGCCAGTTGACCCCCAGTGACGGCAACGGCAACCAGATCAATGGCGAAGCGATCCTGCACGATGTGCACAACTGCTATATCGATTCGCCCAAGCGCGTGCTGGGCGCGGTCGGGGTGCGCGACCTGATTATCGTCGACACCCCCGACGCGCTCCTGATCGCCGACGCCAACCGCAGCCAGGATGTGCGCCATATCGTTGCCGAGCTCAAGCGCCAGAACCATCCGGCCTTCAGCCTGCACCGCACCGTCACCCGGCCCTGGGGCACCTACACCGTGCTGGAGGAAAGCACCCGCTTCAAGATCAAGCGCATCGTGGTCAAGCCCAAGGCCTCGCTGTCGTTGCAAATGCACCATCACCGCAGCGAACACTGGGTGGTGGTCAGCGGCGCAGCCATGATCACCAATGGCGAGCGCGAGATCCTGCTCAACATGAACGAGTCCACTTATATTCCCGCCGGGCACAAACACCGCCTGACCAACCCCGGCATCATCGACCTGGTGATGATCGAGGTGCAGAGCGGCGAATACCTGGGCGAAGACGACATCGTGCGCTTCGACGACATCTACGGCCGTGCGCCCGCCAGCGAGCCCAAGCCCTGATGCGTACGTCCCTGATCATCCCGACCCGCAACGCCGCCGGCCACCTCGACCGGCTGCTGCCGGCGCTGCGCATGCAGACCCTGCAACCCGACGAAATGCTGGTAGTGGACAGCGCCTCGAGCGATGCCACGGTGGCGCGCTTTCGCGAGTTCGGTGCGCGTGTCGAAGTGATCGCCGCCCGCGACTTCAACCACGGCGGCACCCGGCGCTGGGCCAGCGAACAGGTGGGCGGCGACGCGCTGATCGTGATGACCCAGGACGCGATCCCGGCCGAGCCCGAGACCTTCGCCAAGCTGCTCGCCGAGCTGCAACAGGACCCGCTCAACGGCGTCGCCTATGGCCGGCAACTGCCGCACCCCGGCGCGGGGGTGCTGGGCGCGCAGTCGCGGCACTTCAACTACCCGGCCCACAGCCGCAGCAAAAGCCTGGCCGATGCGCCGCAACTGGGGATCAAGACCTGCTTTAGCTCCGACTCGTTTTCCGTGTACCGGCGCAGCGCCCTGCAAGCGGTGGGCGGCTTCCCGGCCGATGTGATCGGCAGCGAGGACGCCTACGTCGCCGCGCGCCTGCTGCTGGCGGGCTGGAAGGTACAGTACGCCGCCAGCGCCCGGGTCTACCACTCCCACGATTACCGACTCATGGATGAGTTTCACCGCTACTTCGACATTGGCGTGTTCTATGGCCGCGAGCCGTGGATCCGCCAGGCCTTCGGCGACGCCGGCGGTGAAGGTAAACGCTATGTACTGGCCGAATTGCGGGCCTTGCGCGAGGCCAACGCCTTGCACCGCGCCCCCGAAGTGGTGGTGCGCAGTGCCTTTAAATTGCTGGGCTATCGCCTCGGCCACCTTGAACGCTACCTGCCCAAATCGCTCAAGCAGCGCCTGGGCATGTTTTCCACCTACTGGACTTGAGCCGTCATGAAGACTACCAACCGACGTTCCCGTCTTACCCTGTTCAGCCTGTTGAGTGCCTCGATCTGGCTGGCGGGTTGTTCGACCCCTGCGCGGGTGCCGCTTCCTGATAACAACACGCTCAAGGCCGGCCACCAGGCGGCGCTGTCCCTGGCCGACCTGCCGCCCCCGCAGGTGCTGATCCAGAGCGGCGACTTGCTGCGCATCGTGCGCGATGCCCAGGAGCCGGCGGCGGCCGACGACATGAGCGTGTTCGTCGTGCGCCCCGACGGCGTGATCTCTATTCCCAACATCGGTCGGGTCAAGGCGGCCTTGCGCACCCCGGAAGACCTGGGCAAGGAAATCACCGACAAGTACAAGCGCATCTACCGGGAACCGGCGGTGACGGTGAACATCGCCAGCGCCCCGAGCAACAAGGTGTTTATCGGCGGTGCAGTGCCTAACCCAGCGTTTTTCGACCTGGCGGGCAATGTCAGTGTGGAGCAGGCGTTGCTCAGCTCCGGCGGTGTGCTGGCCTCGGCGGACGCCTCCAACGTGGCCCTGATGCGTACCGGCCCGGATGGCAAGTACAAGACCTACTTCATCAGTTTGAACAACATGCTGACCGATCCCAATCACCCACGGGTGGCCCTGCAACGTGGCGACCTGATCTATGTGCCGCAGTCGGGCATCGGCGCCACGGTGGAAGCGGTGGATATGTACTTCACACGGCTGTTTCCGGTTAACAAGGGGATTGGTGTTGGTTTGAATTACGACCTAAATCAGAGCGACGTTAAAAACAGCGGGAACAATGTCGACTGCCGGGGTGGCACTTGCTTTTAGTCATTAATGATCACGCCCTTTCCCTAAATAGAAGCTTTCACCTCCCCATCAATGGAGTGATCCTGTGATCGAAATCCGCTCTCTACGCGACCTTTTGCGGCTGTTTTTCATCTTCCGCCGCGAATTCAAACTGGCCGTGATCACCACGATTGTGGTGGCCGTGCTGGGTGCCTTCCTATTGCCGGCGCGCTACGAGTCCGACGCGCGCTTGCTGGTCAAGCCAGGGCGGGACAACACCACCTTGCCGATCGAAGCCGCCAACCGCCAGACGCTAATTGCCCCCAGCACCCAGCACGACCCGATTGTCGATGAGGAGAAGATGCTCACCGGCCGGCCCATCGTGCATATCGTGGCCGAGCGCTACCTGGCAATGACATCCGAGCCGCCGCAGGGCTTCTGGAAAGTCACCAAGTTCTACCTCAAAAAAGCCGCCGGCGACGTGCTCGATGCGGTGCGCAGCGTCCTGCAATTCGTGGGCCTGGCCGAGAAGCAAAGCCCGCTGGAACGCCTGGCGACCAAGCTGGAAAAGAATTTTGAAGCCGGCCACGAACCGGGCTCCTCGGTGATCGAGATTTCCTTTACCTGGGACGATCCGGCCATCGCGCAAAAAGTCGTCGAGACCTGGGTCGATGCCTACCTGGAAGAGCGCGCGCGGATTCTCGGGCGCAAGAGCCTGCATACCTTCTATGAAACCGAGCGGACCAAGGTCGCGACCACGATCCAGGGGCTCAAGGATCAATTGCAGGGCCGCCTGAAGCAGATCGATTCGATCAGCGTGGATGCGCGCCTGAAAAACCTGACCAACCAGATCGACCGCGTCACCGACGCCAAGGTCACCGCACAAAACCAGATCGCCGGGATCCGCAGCTTCCTGGCCAACGCCAGCCAGCAGATCAAGAACCAGCCGGCCGAAGTGGTCACGGGCCGGGAAACCAGCCTCAACCCGACCCAGCTGGACCTCAAGCGTCAGCTCAACGCCCTGCAAGTAGAACGCGCGCGCCTGCTGCGCACCTACCTGCCGAACACGCCGCAGGTCAACCAGATCGAGCAGAACATCCGCGACATCGAAGCCCTCAGCGCCCAGGAAGCCACACGCCTGGAGCGCTCGCAAAACACCGCGCCCAACAGCCTGGTAATCAACGTCAAGCAACAGATCATCGACGCCCAGTTGCAGGAGCGCAAACTGGCCGGGGAAATCGAGAACTACGAGAAGACCCTCGCTGAACTGCGCGCCCAGCGTGACCAGGCGATGACCGATGAACCCGAGTTGAACAAGCTGACCCAGCAACTGCGCACCGCCGAGAAAAGCTACGCGCTGTACTCGGAAAACCTTGAGCAGGCGCGCATCGACCACGAGCTGGACAGCAGCCAGATCAGCAACATCGCCCTGATCGAGCACGCCACCCTCAACCCTGCGCGCGTGTTTCCCAAGAGCCTGCTGATTCTGTTGTTCACCCTTCCTGCGGGCCTGGCTGTAGGTTTGCTGACTATCTACGTGCTGTACCTGCTGGACCAGCGCATCCACGATGGCGCGCGCCTGCAGGAAATGTTCGGTGTACCGCTGTGGAGCAGCATCCCCGATGTGCAACACGCCACGCCAGCCGCCCTCACCGCCAGCATCTATCGCCTGTACAGCCTGCTGCCCGCCGAGCGCATCGCCAGCGAGGGCTTTGCCCTGGGTCTGACCTCGGCACGGCATGGCGAAGGCGTGAGTTTTATCATCGAGCAACTCAAGCGCCTGCTCGAAGAGCGCGGCCACCGGGTCTCGGTCAACGGCACTGAAGCGGCAAAGCCGGGTGAAGTGCTGCTGCTGGATGCCTCGGCCCTGTCGTCCAACCCGCAGGCGTTCCTTACCCTGCGCCGCGCTGAGCAGATTGTGCTGGTGATTGAAGCCCGCACCAGCACCGTGCCGACCATCGAGAACGCTCTGTCGCTGCTGACCACCGCATTCGGCAAAGTCGACGGGATGATCCTCAACCGCCGCCGTTTTGAAGTGCCGGCCACTGTCCTGGCGCGGCTCAACAGCTGGCGCGGTGCGGCCTGATGCGCATTGTGTTACTGGCGCCACTGCCCCCCGAGCAGACCGGGATCGCCGACTACGCTGCGCACTTGCGCAGCGCGTTGCGCGAACGGGGCCTGGAGGTGCTGACGCCCCTGGAAGGTTGCCTGGACCTGGCGCAACAGTTGCAGCGCCTGCATGCCTTTGACTGGCGCGGCGTGGACCTGGTGCATGCCGAGCTGGGCGGTGGGCGCTTTGCCGAGTTCCAGGCCCTGGACTACCTGCGCCGGGCCCAGCCGCAGTTGCCGTTGACTGCCACCGTACACGACCCGGAGCGCCTGATCTGGCGCCGGGCCAAGCTGTTTTTCCCGCTGACCCTGCTTGAACGCCTGCCCCACCCGCTGCCCCAGGCCGCGGCGTTGCTGGCTGACCCATTGACCCTGTACGAAGAGCGGCGCCTGGCCAAAAGCCTGCGCCGCCTGATCACCCTCACCCGCCTGGGTGGCGATTGCCTGCGCCAGCGCATGGGGCTAAGGCCTGAGCAAGTGGCGGTGATTGCCCACGGCAACCTGCCCATCGCCCCCGTGGCCTTGCCGCCGTTGCAACCGTTGCGCCTGCTGTATTTCGGCTTTATCTACCGTGGCAAGGGCATCGAAGACCTGCTGCAGGCCCTGGCCCGCTCCCTGGCCGCCCACCCGCAATGCCGTGGCCAGGTGCGCCTGACCCTGGCCGGTGGCACCGCGCCGGAAATGACCTTCGACCCGGCCGGCAATTACCTCGATGGCCTGCGCCAACTGATCGCCACCCTGCACCTGGGCGATGTGGTGGACTGGCAACTGGACCTGCCTTCGGCGGACATTCCCCACACCCTCCAGGCCCACCATGTGCTGGTGCTGCCGTACCGCGAATCGAAAAAGCTCGGTTTCCTGGGGCAGATGCGTGGCACCAGCGGCGCACTGTCCTGGGCCAATGCCTGCGGGCGCGGGGTGATTACCTCCAATGCCCGCGCCTTTGCCGAAGAAGTCGCCGCTGGCAATGGCATCACCTATCAACAGGGGGATATCGCCTCGTTGAGCGATGCCCTGAGCCGCCTGATCCTCGACCCGCAACAGGCCCGCCAGTGGGCCGACCACGCTGCCGAGATCGGCCGGCAGCGCCAGTGGGCCAGCACCGCCCAGCACTTTGCCGAGTTGTTCCAGGCCGCAGTCAAGGAGCCTTTGTGATGAACCCTTCGTCTACTCGCCGGATGTGGCGCTACCTGCCACTGGTGATCGCCCTGGCCGTGGGCGGCGCGCTGCTGCTTAGTGAAAAGGTCGACGCGGAGCCGGTCAACCTGGCGCCCCAGCGCACCGTGGTCTGGCGCGAGTTCTTGGGGGTGAACGCGCATTTTCTGTGGTTCAAGCCCGAGCAGTACCAGAAGCAGATCCGCCAATACCAGAAGCTGGGGCTGGACTGGGTGCGCGTCGACCTGCACTGGGACCGCCTGGAGCCCAAGGAAGAAGATTACCAACTGAGCACCTTCGACGAACTGGACCGCACCCTGACCGCCGAGAAGATCCGCTCGGTGTTCTACCTGGTGGGCTCGGCGCCGTTTATCACCACGGCCCCCCCGGGCGCGGAGTTCCAGGACCAGTACCGGCCCCGGGATGCCAACGTGTATGCCCTGCGCCTGGCGCTATTGGCCAAGCGCTACCCGAATATCAACGCCTGGCAGGTGTGGAACGAACAGAACCTGCCCAATAACTGGCGCCCCAAGGTCAACGCCGAAGAATACGGGCGCTTGCTGCTGGCCAGTCATCAGGCACTGAATATCGCCGCACCGGACAAGATCCAGGTGATGGGTGGCATGGCCTACTACAGCCAGATGCCGCCGCGTGGCAAGACCCTGATGTTTGAAGCCCTCGGCGCGCTCGGCGTGCAAAGCCTGGGCATGGTGGCGGCCTATCACCCGTACTCGATGACCCCGGAAACCGACGAGCCGGGCAAGAATGAAGTGCTGCTGCGCGGCGACCAACTCAATGCGGTGCTGCACGGGGCCGGGGTCAAGGATGTATGGGCCACCGAATGGGGCTGGTCCAGCTATGCCGGGCCCAAGGAGATGCAGGACCTGATCGGCGTCGACGGCCAGGCCGACTTCACCTTGCGCCGCCTGGCGCTGATGGCGTCCCAGGACTACCAGAAGATCTTCCTGTTTGCCCTGTCCGACCTGGATGCGCGCGCCTCCGTGCGTGACCAGCACTACGGCCTGCTGGACCTCAACGGCGAACCGAAGCCGGTCTACAACGCCCTCGCCCGCTTCCTCGACATCACCGGCCCGCGCCTCACGCCCGGCGCCACACCGCAGCTCAAGGATGTGCCAAACACCTTGTACAGCGTGGCCTGGACCCGCGACGACGGCAAACGCCTGTTGATGTACTGGAGCGCCAAAGGCACCAGCATCCACTTGCCCGAGATCCAGCGCGCCGAACTGCTGGACCCGCTGACCGGCGCTAGGCAGACCCTTAACGACTACAACGGCATTCGCCCCCCGGTGAAACCGACGTTACAGATAGTGGTGTGGTAGCACGCCCAGGCATGGAGAGCTGCACGTGAGAATCCTGTGGATTGTGCCCTATCTGCCGTGGCCGATGACCAGCGGCGGCAAGACCCGGCAGTACCATTTGCTGCGCACCTTGAGTGAGCGCGGGCATCGCATCACTTTGCTGGTGCAATCGAAAACTCCGGCCGATGCTGCCGTGCACGCCGCCCTTGAGCCCTTGCTCGAACGCCTGGTCGTAGTGCCGCGCCGGCCGCTGAAACACCCCATGACCCTGCTTGCCGGGGTGTTTGCGCCCTGGCCGCTGCTGACCACGGTCAACGGCCTGTCGCCAGCGTTGCAGGCGCGCTTTAACGAGCTGCTGGACGAAACCTGGGATGTGATCCAGGTCGAGCACAGCTACAGCCTGCAACCGTACCTCACTATCCTGCGCCAGCAATCGCAGGGTTTCGTGCTCACCGAGCACAACCTGGAATCGAGCCTGGGCGGTGCCACCTATGACCGCTTCCCCAAATGGGCCGGACTGTTCGTGCGCTACGACCAGTGGCGCTGCCGGCAGTGGGAACGCAAGGCGTTTGACGCGGCGTGCCATGTGGTGGCCGTGACCCAGGCCGATGCCCAGGC
Organism: Pseudomonas sp. ICMP 8385; assembly: GCF_002699915.1. NCBI lineage: Bacteria > Pseudomonadati > Pseudomonadota > Gammaproteobacteria > Pseudomonadales > Pseudomonadaceae > Pseudomonas > Pseudomonas sp. ICMP 8385. The sequence goes on from NZ_LKBY01000135.1 coordinate 122,493, forward strand.
CATCGGCCAGTTGACCGCCACACCGGTGAGTGTGGTGGTCAATGGGGTCGACAGCCGCGCGTTCAGCGCCGTCAGCGCCGACCCGCAGAGCCAGCGCCTGCTGTTTGTCGGTAACTACGAATACGCGCCGAACCTCGATGCGGTGCAGTGGCTGCTCGACGATATCTTCCCCCGGGTCTGGTTGCAGTGCCCCACTGCCCGCCTGGCGGTGGCCGGCTTCGGCTTGCCCGCACACTGGCGCGAGCGCTGGCCGGACGAACGTATTGACTGGCAGGGTTTTGTCCCCGACCTGAGCGCCTTGCAGCGCCGTTGCGCAGGTTTTGTCGCCGCGCTGCGCCATGGCGGCGGCTCCAAACTCAAAGTGCTGGAAGCCATGGCCGCCGGCCTGCCGCTGGTAAGCACCGCCCAGGGCGTGTCCGGGCTGGCGGTCGAGGCGCAGGCGCACTACCTGGCCGGTGAAAGCGCCGAGGCCCTGGCCGAGGGAATTGTGCGCCTGCTGGACGAACCGGCGCTGGCCAGCCAACTGGCGGAAGCTGCACGGGAGTATGCGCGCAACCATCACGACTGGGCGGTGGCCGCGAATGAACTGGAGCAGATCTACCGCACCTTGCCCACCCAACAGGAGCCCCAAGCATGCGCGTAGCCCTGGATTACCGCCCGGCCACGGTCGCACCTTCGTCGGGCATCGCCCGCCAGGTGCTGGCCCTGGAGCACGCCTTGCGCGCACGGGACACGACGCAAGTGGTGCTGTTTACCGAAGCGCCGCTGGATCATCCCCAGCGCGACACGGCGGTGTGCCCACCCTGGGCCAGCCCCCTCGAAGGCCTGCAACGGCCCCAGGTGCGCTGGCGCTTTGAGCGCGGTTTCCTGCCCCGGGAAATCCACCAACAGCAGATCGACCTGTACATCGCCACGGCCAACATGGGCTTGCCCCTGTGCCGCAAGCCCGCCGGCACCCGTTATGTGCTGGTGCTGCACGATCTGTTTCAACTGACCCAGCGCAATTTCCATCGCTCCCGGCTCAAGGCCCTGGCCTACCGCCTGATCGATGGGGCGTCGATTGCCTGGTCGGTGTGGCAGGCGGACCGGGTGTGGTGCCCGTCGCAGTTTTCGTGCGATGAAGCGGCGCGCCTGTTCCCCTGGGCGCGGGCCAAGTTCCGCGTGTTGAACAACCTGGTGCCGGAGTTCAGCGCAGCCCCCGAGCCGCTGCCCGAAGGCTTGCCAGCGCGCTACTGGCTGGTGGTGGGCACCCGTGAGCCGCGCAAGAACATGGCGTTTTTCCTGGCGCAATGGCAGGCCAGCCGCGCCCAGGACCCGAACGTGCCGGACCTGGTACTGGTCGGCCATGCCAGCGATGTGCCGGCCACCCTGGGCGAATTGCCGGGCCTGCATTGGTGCAGCGGCTTGTCCGACGGCCAGTTGCAGGCGCTCTATCGGCATGCCGCGTACCTGTGGCAGCCGTCCTATGCTGAAGGGTTTGGTTTGCCAGTGGTGGAAGCGCTGAGTGTCGGCACGCCGGTCGCGGTGGCCCGTGGCTCGGCCCTGGATGAAGTGGCGCCGCCCACCGCACCGCGCTTTGCGCCCGACGACGCCGAGCAACTGCAAACATTGATGCTCTTACTGGCGCCCCCCGGGGCCACGGCCGACCGCGAACTGCAACGCACATGGGCCCGGCAGTTTGCCGAACCGGCCTATCGCCTGCACCTGGATAAACTGCTCAAGGAATTGAACCGCTAATGCTGCCAGGAAAACTCGTTAGTCTGCTCCTGGGCCTGGTCTTCGGTGGCTTGCTGTTGGCACTGCCGCCGATGAAGGTCTTGATGATCGTGGTCGGCCTGGGCGTGGCGCTGACCCTGATCCGCAAACCGTAGTGGGGCTTGCTGATCTTTGCCGTACTGGCCACCAGCATTCCCTACACCACCTTGCAGCTGGGGATCCGCACCACCGTCAGCGAGGCGGTGCTGGGCCTGACCTGGGCTGGGGTGTTCTGGCAATCGTTTATCGGCAAGACCCGTGGCTTGCTGCTTTGGCGCCCCACCGAGCGGGCCTTGATGTGGCTGATGCTGTTCAGCACCATCCCGTTTATCTGGGGCATGCTCATCATCCACGCCGAGGGCAACGGCCCGGTGAACTGGGTGCGTTGGCTGATGAACCTGTCGCTGCTGTTTATCGTGCCGCTGCTGCTGCGCACCGATGCCGACCGCGACAAAGTGGTGGTCGCCCTGCTGCTGGGCAACCTGGCGATGCTGTTGCTGTCGATCTTCATGTTCCTCAAGACGCGCAACGCGATGTCGATGATCGACATTCTCACCGACCTCAAGTACGCCCACCCCGAGGCGGTGAAGGACATCTTCTCGGCCAACTACAAGCGCATGGCCTCGCCCTGGGTCCACCCAAACCTGACCGGTGGCGTGCTGGTGCTGTTTATCCCGCTGGCGCTGTTCTACGGCTGGACCCGCAACGGCTGGCGCCGCGCCCTGGGCCTGGCAGTGGCGGTACTCGGTTGCGCCGGCCTGCTGTTGAGTATCTCCCGGGGCGCGATTGTGGCCCTGGCGCTGATCCTGATCTGGCTGACCTACAAGCGCGTGCCCCACAGCGGGCGGATCATCGGTATCGGCGTGGCCTTTGTGGTCGCCCTGGTGCTGTTCTATCCGCCGTTGCAGGACCGTTTGATGACGATGTTCTCGACCACCAACGCCAGTACCGAGATCCGCTTCGACGAGTACGCCGGGTTCCCCGACGTGATGGCCAAGTACCCGTTGGGCATCGGCTTCAAGATCGACCCTCCGGTGCCGGGCAGCAACCTGCTAGGGATTTCCAACCTGTGGCTGAACTTCATCTACAAGATCGGCATCCCCGGGATGCTGTTGTTTATCGCCGTCACCGTGTTGTGGTGGCGCGAAGTGCGGCCGCTGGGCTCGGTGCGCAAGGTCACTGCCGACAATGCCCTGTGGCTGGGCTGCGTGTGCGGTGTGCTGGCGGCGCTGCTGACCGGAATTTTCGACCACTACTTCAGCTTCACCTTTGTCTTGATCGCACTGTTCTGGCTGTTGATGGGCATCAGCCTGCAACAGGTACGCCTGAGCCCGACCCTGACCGCTCCTGTTTCCGTGCCAAAGGATGACCGACCATGAAACATCGCACTATTCACTCCCCCGACCTGCGTGACCGCCTGCCCGCCCTGGCCAGTGAACTGGGCGTGAGCCTGCAAGACTTGCAAGACGGCCTGGCCTGGTGCCTGGCCAACGAGGTGGTCTTTGAAGAAGGCGAAGGCGAGAACAAACGCTTCTGGATAAGCGCCATCGATGTGGAGCCGACCATCGAGCATCCGGTGGCACGCCGTTTGTTCCATCGCCTGAAGCAGGATGTGCCGGCGCAGTTCCTGCCGCTCTATGGCAAGAACTGGGCAACCCTCAAGGACCGCTGGCGCAGCGCCTGGGACATGGCCTACAACATCCTGATCAACAAGATCCCCAGCCACCATATCCGTATCGGCTGGCTGCGCCTGGGCGGCGCCAAGATCGGCAAGGGCTCGAGCCTGTGGCGCAACACCGAGGTGCTGGGCATCCACAACCTGAGGGTCGGCGACGACACGGTGATCGGCTGGCATTGCCAGGTGGATGCGCGCTCCGGCCTGGTGATCGGCAACCATGTGGCGATTGCCTCCCATGTGCTGATCATCGCCGGCAGCCATGACTTGCAGGCACCGGAGTTCTGGTCGATTTCCGGGGCGATTTATATCGACGACTATGTGTGGATCGGCAGCCGTGCGCTGATCGGCTTCGGCACCCACCTGTGCGAGGGCTCGGTGGTGACCGCCAATACGGTGGTGGCCAAGACCGTTGCGCCGTACAAAATTGTCGGCGGCACCGGCGCCAAAGTCATGGGCGAGCGCGTTCGCGGGCTGAACTACAAGGTGGGTGGCAAGGGCCTGTTCACCCTGTTCCACTGATGTTTGGCAGCACCCTGTGGCTGACCCTGGCAACCCTGGCCGGGCTGGTGGCCGGCTTTGCCCGCGAATGGCTGCTGGTGGCGGCCTGGGGTGCGGGCAGCCGCAGCGACGGGTTCCTGGTGGCGGTGTTTCTGCCCGAAGCGCTGCGCATGACCCTGGCCGCCGGCTTGCTCGCCGCCGCTGCCCTGCCCCTCTATCAACAGCGTGATGCGCAACGCCAGCAAGCCTGGCTGGCCAGCCTGTCGCCGCGCCTGCTTGGCGTGGGCCTGGCGCTGTTCGCCGTGCTGGCCCTTGGCGCGCCATTGTGGGTCCGGCTGATCGGCCCGGGGCTGGACGCTGCCGCCCACGACCAGGCCGCCGCCAACCTGCGCTGGCTGGCCGCCTGTGCGCCGGGCTTGGTGATGCATGGCCTGTTCAGTATTCCGTTGCAGGCGCGCCAGCGCTTTGTGCTGCCGGGGCTGGGCTCGTTGCTGTTCAACCTGCCGCCGGTGCTGTACCTGTTTATCCGCGGCCCGGCCAGCGACAGCGCGGAACTGGCGATGTGTTTTTTTGCCGGTAGCGTATTGATGTGCCTGCCGCTGCTGGCGCCGGTCTGGTCATTCGGCTGGCGCCCCTGGCAGCTCAAGGGCGATGCCCTGGCCGGCCGCGAGTTGCTGGGGCGTATCGGTCCGCTGCTGGCGAGCAATCTCGCCAGCCAGGGCCTGGCCTTGCTTGAACGGTTGATCGCCAGCTACCTGGGCGAAGGCGCGGTGACCTGGGTCAACCTGGCGCGCAAGCTGATCAACCTGCCGCTGATTGCGCTGATGAGCCTTAACCAGGTATTGCTGGGGATGATGAGCGCAGAGCAAGGCCAACAACGCCTGGCCCTGCTGCGCCGTGGCCTGGACGCCGCCACCCTGCTGAGCCTGCCCGCCGCCCTCGGCCTGATTGGCGCCAGCCCCGTGCTGATTCACCTGCTGATGCCCGCACAAAGCGCCGACGGCCCGCTGCCCGCCCTGCTCGCCTGGTTCGCCACGCCCCTGGTGTTCGGCGCCTGGAACGCCATGCTCGCGCGCTATGCCTACGCCAGCGGCGACACACGCCTGCCGCTCAACTGTGAATTGCTGGGCAGCCTGGTCAATGCCGGCCTGCTGGTCTTGCTGCCGTACTTCCTGGGCTTGCCGGGGATTGCCTTGGCGGCCCTGGGCGGGGTGATCGTCACCAACCTGCTGCTGATGCAACGCCAACACCTGCTCGGGCAACTGGGCTGGCCGTTGCAGTGGGGGCTGAGTGTGGTGTTGCTGGCAGCGGCGGCGCTGGTGCTGCACCCGCTGCACAACGATGGCTGGCAGTTGGGGTTGAGTACCTTGGCGGGCATCGTGGTATTGGCAGGGTTGGGGCTGTGGTTCAAGCCGTGGAAGGCGTAAGCTGCGATGGCGGTGTGTCAGCTAGCAGAAATAGTGCCTGAACTACCGCTATCGCGGGCAAGCCCGCTCCCACAGTGGGGGCTCTGTTGGGCATAGGATTTTTGCCACACCGCAGTTCAAATGTGGGAGCTGGCTTGCCGACGATGGCGGTGTGTCAGCTAGTAGAAATAGTGCCTGAACTACCGCTATCGCGGGCAAGCCCTAATGCCAGTCAGTTAAGCGGATTCTGCTTTCTGTAGGAGCGAGCTTGCTCGCGAAGGGCGTCAACGATAACGCGTGTTTGCTAGGTAAACGCGGCGCTCTCAAGTTCTTCGCGAGCAAGCTCGCTCCTACAAAAAGGCTTAACTGACTGGCATTAGGGCAAGCCCGCTCCCACAGGGGGGGCTCTGTTGGGCATAGGATTTTTGCCACACCGCAGTTCAAATGTGGGAGCTTGCCTGCGATGGCGGTGTGTCAGCTAGTAGAAATAGTGGCTGAACTACCGCTATCGCGAGCAAGCCCGCTCCCACAGGGGGTCGTGGGTGGGTCTAGAAGTCGTATTTGACGCTGGTCATCAGGTTGCGCGGTGCGCCGTACATCCCGTGGTTGCCGGCATAGCTGAAGTACTCGCGGTCGAACAGGTTGTTGAGGTTGACCGAGGTGCTCAACTGCGGTGTCACGTCATAGCGCAGTAGCAGGTTGGTGATGGCGTAGCTGCCCTGGCTGAACGTGTGCAGGTCTTCACCGACCTTGCTCTGCCAGTTCACCCCGCCCCCCACGGTCACTTTGTTCAACGCGCCCGGCAGGCGGTAGGTGGTGAAGGTCTTCAAGCTCTGGCGCGGCAGGGTGGTGACGATGCGTTTGTCGTCGGCATCGGTACTGACCGCATAGGCATAGCCCGCAGACGCTTGCCAGTCTTCAGCCAATTGACCGTTGAGTTCCAGCTCGACGCCCTCGGTGGTGGTGCCCTTCTCGTTGCGGTAGGTGTTGCCGCCCGGGGTGTCGATCCAGATCGCCAGGTTGTCCTGTTCCAGCTTGAACAGCGCCAGGCTGGTGTTCAACTGCTCGTCGAAGAAGCTGCCCTTCAAGCCAAGCTCGTAGCCCTTGCCTTCCATGGGTTCCAGGGCCTTGTTGTTGATATCACGCACCCAACTGGCCTGGGGATTGAAGATCTTGGTGTAGCTGGCGTAGGCCGACCAGTTGTCGGTCAGGTCGTAGACCACACCCGCGTAGGGAATGTACACACCGGTTTCCGACTCGCTGGTACGGGTGGCGACGCCGCCGTAGGGGCTGTCTGCGGTGTCGCGTTTCCAGTCGATAACCCGGCTGCCGAGGATCACACTCAGGTCGTCGGTCATGCGCAGGCGGGTGCTCAGGTAGGCGGCGTACTGGCTTTCATCCACCGAGGATTTACCGGTCACCGGGAAGTCCGGCTTGGCCGAGTGCCCGTCCCAGTCGAACAGGTTGTCGATGGCGCCCGCCGGAGAGCCGGAATACGCATAGTTCCAGCCACCATGGCTGGGCACGTTTTCCTTGTACTTGGACAGGGTCACGCCGGCGATCAACTCGTGCTCGCGGCCCAGCAGGTTGAACGGGCCGGTGGCGTACAGGTCGAGGTTGTCCTGGCGCGGCGTACCGGAGAAACGCACCGGCAACTGCGTGGTGCCGCTGCCATCGCTGTTGAGGCTGCCATTGACGTAGTTGAACACCTCATCGAACTTGTTTTGCGAATGGGTGAACTCGGCCTTGGCGCTCCAGCCGCTGTCGAACTTCTGTTCGATGGAGGTAAAGAAGCTGGTCTGCTCATGGTCGTTATAGGACCAGGCCGGCGCGGTATTCAGGGAGCGGCTGAGGTTGCTGCGCGAGCCATCGGTAAAGCGTGTGGGCAAACCGGAACGCGCCGGGGCATCCACGTCGGTACGCAGGTAGCTGAAGCCCAGGGTCAGCAGGGTGTCTTCAGTCAGGTCGAACTCAGTGATGCCGTACAGCAGCTGGGTCTGCTGCTTGTAGCGGTCAACCCAGGCATGTTCGCTCTTGTAGTCGGCCACCAGGCGCCCACGCACATTGCCGGTTTCGGTCAGCGGGCCGGACACGTCGAGGCCACTGCCGTAGCGGTCCCAATTGCCCGCTTCAGCGGTGACGCTGGCCCGCGCCTCGGCCGTCGGGCGCTTGCGGATCAGGTTGATGGTGGCCGAGGGGTTGCCCATACCACTGATCAAGCCAGTGGCGCCACGCACCACTTCCACCCGGTCGTACATCGCCATGCTCTGGGTGTAGTTGTCCATGCGCGTGACGGTGGGCACGCCGTCGATTTCGAAGTTCTGGATCTGGAAGCCACGGGAGAAATAGCTGTCGCTTTCCGAACCCAGGCCATCGCGCAATACGATGATGCCGGGGGTGGCATCCAGGGTATCGGACAGGTTGGTCAGGCGCTGGTCATCCAGGCGCTGGCGGGTCATGACGGTCAGCGATTGCGGGGTTTCCCTGGGCGTCAGGTTCAGGCGCGTGGAGCTGCTGGACGACTGCGTGGTGTAGGAACCGGTGCCTTCGGTGGTCGAGCCCGGCGCCTTGCCGGAGATCGACACGGTGCCCAGTTGCAATGCGCCGCCGGTAGGACGGGGTTCCAGGGAGTAGTTATCGCCGCTGCCGCGCACGGCTTGCAGCGAGCTGTTACTGAGCAGGATCGCCAGGCCGCTGTCGAGGTCATGCTGCCCTTGCAGGCCCGGGCTGGTCTGCCCTTCTGTCAGCGCGGCCGGGTAGGACAGCAGGATCTGCGTAACCTGGCCAAACTGGTTCAACGCGCTGGCCAGTGAGCCAGGGGCAATATCGAAGGCCTGCTGCGGTGCGGCCATGACCCAGGCCGGCGCCAGCAGCAACGGCGCGGCCACGCCGAAGCTGGCGATGCCGCGGACGACGGCCACGGCCAGTGATTTTTTCAGTGTTGCCCGGATGGTGCGTTGCGGGTGCATGCCCTGTTCCCCAGATAAGTGAGTGTCTGGGGATATAAGTCTCGTGAGATTCGCAAACGGACCACCTGCATGCAAAATAAATTCAGACCTGCGCCCGACGCGGTTTCAACGTGACCCAGAACCGCGTGAAATGTTGCACATCCAGCGTGAGGGTCTGTTGCAGCGCCGCGAGGATACGGTCGGTGTCGGCCAACGGATAGGTGCCGGACACCCGCAGCTCGCGCACGCTCGGATCACAATCCAGGTGCCCGCGCCGGTAGCGGCTCAGTTCATTGAGGAAGTCTTCCAGGCGCAGGCCTTCGGCGACGAGCATGCCGCGGCTCCAGGCCAGCTCGCCGGCGCGCTGGGGGCGCCGCGCCAGCAGGGTCTGTTGGTCAAAGCTGATGATTTCGCCGGGCGAAAGGCTCAGGTTGCGCGATGGAATCTGCGCCGCCAGTGGCTGCTGGTCGGCCCCCAATTGGGTAAAGCCATCACGCTGGCGCACGCTGAAACGACCGCCCGTGGCCTGGGTCAGGCCTTCGGCGGTTTTCACCCACAGCGGGCGGGCGTCCAGCAGGTTGGGCAGCACCAGGATTTCCCCGCGCAACAGGTGGATCTGGCGCTGGGCGGGGCTGTAGTGCACATCGACAGCGGTGTCGGTGTTGAGCTGGATTTCGCTGTTGTCCGCCAGGTCGATGCGCCATTGCTCACCGACCTGGGTGCTGAAATCGCTGGTCCAGGGTTGCAACAGTCCGCTATCCCGGGCGGTCCACGCCACGCTGCCGGCGGCCAGCAACAGGGCCAGGTTTTTCAGCACCCGGCGCCGGGACATCGCCGGCAACAGGGTGGCGCTGACCAGCGCCTGGTGCGCCGGGTCGCGCACCTCGTGCATCCGCTGGAAAAATCGCTGGGCATGCTGCCACGCCTGCTCGTTGAGCGGGTCCTGCTGGCGCCAGGCCAGCCACTGCGCGCGGGTCTGTTCGGTGACGTCCGGCGCCTGCAACTCCAACTGCCAGTGCATGGCTTGCTCGGCGGCGTCCAGGGTCAGGGGCGAGGGATTCATGGACGCTGGCTGTCGAGCACAATGCACTGCGCACCGGCCTTGACGATGTAGCGCTTGACCGTGGTGATGCTGGTGCCCAGGCGCTCGGCAATTTCGCCGTGGCCCAAGCCGTCGAGCTGCGACCAGAGGAAGGCCTGGCGCACTGGCAATGCCAGGCGGCTGAGCACTTCGTCGAGGGCCATCAGGGTTTCCAGGAGCAGCCATTGCGTCTCAGCGCTGGGGGCCACCTCTGCGGGCAACAGCGCCAGGGCTTGCAGGTAGGCCTTTTCCAGCTTCTGCCGCCGAAAGTGATTGGACAGCACACTCTGTGCAACCTTCGCCAGAAAGCTGCGAGGCGCCTGGACTTCGAGGGGTTGGTTCTTGGCCAGCAGACGCAGGAACGTGTCCTGGGCCAGGTCGGCGGCGCTCTGCGAACAGTTCAGGCGACGCCACAGCCAGTGCTGCAGCCAGCGGTGTTGCTGCTGATACAGCGTGGCCAGGTCAGTTGGGCTTGTCGCAGGGGTCGGGGGCATGGAGGGTGCGCACAGAAGGCAAGTCGTAAATGATAACGGTTATCATATGCTTCATGGCGCAATGCCTGCAAGTGGCATACAGCTTGTAGGGTTCGCTGGCACCTCCCCTGTAGGCGCCAGCAAGGAGCATCAATCTTCCAGCGGTTGCGGCGCGTGCTTGCCAGGCTTGGCCTTGGCCCCAGGCTTGCCTGCCGCCGGTGCGGCGGGTTCCGGTTCGGCGGGGGCGGCGGCTTCTTTTTCTGCCGCCGGCATCTTGTCGACGGCCGCAAAGAACTCTGCAAGGTCAAGGGTATCGGGGGGCACGGTCTTTTCGACTTTCTTCTCGCCGTCCTTGCCCACCAGGATCACTTTGGTGCCGGCACTGGCCCCCAGCTTCAAGGCGCGGATCAACGCATTGGTGTCCTGGGCGCCGAGGTCCTTGCCGTCACGCTGGCCGACGGTGCCGATGCTCGTGTAGTTCACGGTGTAGAGCACCATGTTGCGCTCAGTGAACTTCTGTTTGTTCTCAGGCTGTTCAAGGTCTTTCTTGAGTTGGACCTGAGTCGGGTCGATGGAGCTGGGTGCAATCACGATCAGCGGGCGGAATTTGCCTTGATCCTGTTCCAGCGGGCCTCGGTTATCCGCAGCCAACAACGGCCCCGTAAACGCCATCAAGGTAGCCAGGGTCAGCGACCGGACGAGCATGCGTACCTCCTTCCAATTCCATGCAGAGTTTTTGAGTTTCATGTCTGCGACAGTCAATTTCAAGGATGATTCCTACGCGACCTTCAGAAAGAGTAGGCCAGGACGCCCGCGACGCAAGGGCTTGAGGCGCTTCGGGGCTCATTGTTTCTTCTGATTGCCAAGGTTTACGGCTTGGGCCAGTGCCAGGCAGGCACCGGGGCCGGGGCCGGGTGAAGCGTCAGCCACAGGTTAAAACAAGCCCATCTGACCACCGACCAGGGTGCTGAAATCGTCATCGACAAACGGCAGGATCGCATCGGCCACCGGCTGCAATTGCCGGGTGACGTAGTGGTCGTAGTCAATCGGCGCCTGGCGTACTTCCAGGGGTTCGGGGCCGTTGACGGTGATCACGTAGCGAATCCAGCCATCGTTCTGATACTGGCGTGGGCGGCCCTGGCGGTCGTTGTATTCATCCGCCAGGCGCGCGGCCCGTACATGGGGCGGCACGTTGCGTTCGTAGTCGCCCAGTTGCCGGCGCAGGCGCTTGCGGTAGATCAGAAGCTCATCGAACTCGCCACTGAGGGTGCGGCGCACGTAGTCACGCACATAATCCTGGTGGGGCTGGCGGTGGAAGATGCGCTGGTACAACTCCTGCTGGAATTGGCGGGCCAGGGGCGACCAGTCGCTGCGCACAGTCTCCAGGCCTTTGTAGATCATCTCTTCACTGCCATCGGCATGGCTGACCAGGCCGGCATAGCGCTTCTTGCTGCCCTCCTCCGCCCCGCGAATGGTCGGCATCAGGAAGCGGCTGAAGTGGGTTTCGTATTGCAGCTCCAGGGCGCTTTGCAGGCCGAACTCGCTGTGCAAGCGTTCGCGCCACCAGTGGTTGATGTGCTGCACCAGGCCCTGGCCGATGCGCGTGGCCTCCTCCTGGGAATGGGCACTGCCAAGCCAGACAAAGGTGGAGTCGGTATCGCCATAGATCACCTCATACCCCTGGGCTTCGACCAGCTCGCGGGTCTGGCGCATGATCTGGTGGCCGCGCATCGTGATGGACGAGGCCAGCCGCGTATCGAAGAACCGGCAGCCGCTGGAGCCCAGCACGCCGTAGAAGGCATTCATGATGATTTTCAGGGCCTGGGACAACGGCGCGTTATGTTCGCGCTTGGCCACCTCGCGGCCTTCGGAGACCCGCGCCACAATCGACGGCAGGCAATGCCGGGTGCGGGAAAACCGCGCGCCGCGAAAGCCTTCCACCGACGCGCTGTCGTCAGGGTGGCGCAGGCCTTCGATCAGGCCTACGGGGTCGATCAGGAAGCTGCGGATAATCGACGGATACAGACTTTTGTAGTCCAGCACCAGCACCGACTCGTACAACCCCGGCCGCGAGTCCATGACAAAACCGCCGGGGCTGGCCTGGGGCGGCTTGTCCCCCAGGTTGGGCGCGACAAAGCCCTGGCGATGCATCAGCGGCATGTACAAATGGGTGAACGCCGCCACCGAACCGCCGTTACGATCCGCCGGCAGGCCGGTGACGCTGGCCCGCTCCAGCAGGAACTTGAGCAGTTCGGTCTTTGCAAAAATCCGCGTCACCAGCTCGCAGTCCTTGAGGTTGTAGCGCGCCAGGGCAGGCTTGTCCTCGGCGAACATGCGGTTGATCTCATCCATGCGCTGGTAGGGTGTGGAAATCGACTTGCCTTCGCCAAGAAGGGTCTGGGCGACGTTTTCCAGGCTGAATGACTCAAAGCTCCAGGTCGCCGAACGCAGGGCTTCGATGCCATCGATGATCAGCCGCCCGGCAGCGGCGGCGAAGTAATGGTTGCGGCTGCCGTGTTCGCGCCAGGCCATGGCCTCGCCACCACGGCCAAGCAACAATGGCACCTTAAGGCGTTGGGCATGCTCGTGGAGGACCCGCAGATCAAACTGCACCAGGTTCCAGCCAATGATTGCGTCGGGGTCGTGTTGCGCCAGCCACTGGTTCAGGCGCTCCAGCAGTTGGGCGCGGCTGTCGCAGTAGTCGAGCTTGAAATCCACCGCGTCCGTTTTGTTCGGCGGACCAAGCATGTACACCTGGCGCTCGCCGCAGCCTTCCAGGGCGATGGAATACAGTTCGCCGCGCGCGGTGGTTTCGATGTCGAGGGACACCAGCTTCAACGCCGGGCGGTAGTCGGGCGCCGGTTTCATCTGCGCCTCCAGCAACATCCCGTCCTCGCCCGGCGTGCCGCCAAACGCCACCGGCGCGGTGATAAAGCGCTCCATCATATAGCGCTCGGGCGGGCGCACATCGCCTTCGTAGACATCCACACCGGCCTGGCGCAGGCGTTTTTCCAGGTCCATCGCCTGGCGATGCTGGCGGGTATAGAGGCCCAGGACCGGGCGGTGGTGGAAGTCGCACAGTTGCAGCGGGCGCAGTTCTACCTCGCGCTCGCCCTTGAGCACCCGTTGCGCGTGCTCGCGATGGGCCAGCGGAATAAACATCACCGAAGGCTGCACCGGAAGACGGATATACCGCGGCCCCTGGTCGGTCGCCAACCAGAAGCTGACCTGCGTGCCCGCCGGGGTGTCGCGCCAATGCCGGGTCAGGACAAAACCCTGCTGTAAATCCACCTTGCCGCACCTCAGGAATCGCTTTCAGGGCGCGATTCTACTCGGCATCCGCCATCAGGCCTTAATAGAAATTTCTGGCCTTCAGATACGTCGTACCTCACACACTAGTTTGTAAAGCGCCATTGAGCTGACCCAGGGCGACCCACGGGTGGCCAAGCTGTCGGCGAGCATCGAGTTCTAACCGACACATTACTCAAGGCAGCAAAGATCAAAGGTGGGAGCTGTCGAGCCCCGGCGAGGCTGCGATGGCGGAGGGTCAGTCACCATCAATGCTGGCAATGCCGCCGCCATCGCAGCCTCGCCGGGGCTCGACAGCTCCCACAAGGGATCGGCGGTGCCTCCAACGTTGTATCAACAGGGGGCAGACGATTGGACAGTCCGGTCCCAACTGCGTAGTTTTCACAGACCGCGCACAAGGACTCTGGCATGGCCCCCGATCTTACTTCCATCGCGCTGTTCCTCAAGACAGTCAAGCTCGGCAGCCTGTCCCGGGCGGCCGAGCAGTCGCACCTCTCGCTGTCCGCGGCCAGCCGGCGCCTGTCGTTGCTCGAGCAGCATTTCAAGGTCGCCCTGTTGTATCGCTCTTCCACCGGCGTCTCGCCCACGGCGGCCGGCGAGGTGCTGGCCGGGCATGGGCTGGCGATCTTGCGCGCGGTGGATGGGATGCACGCCGACCTCGCCGACTACGCCAAGGGCGCCACCGGCCGTGTGTGCCTGTATGCCAACAGTTCGGCGATGAGCCAGCAACTGCCCAGCCAACTGACCCAGTGGAACGCCCTGCATCCCGGTATCCGCCTGGATATCCGCGAGGAGCGCAGCCGCGAAATACTGCAGGCGGTGCGTGATGGCGTGGCCGATGTGGGCATCGTCACCACCCAGCCGGGCGGCGAGGACTTGCGCTTTGCCCCGTACTGCCAGGACCGCCTGTGCCTGCTGGTGCCCGATGATCATCCGTTCAAGATGCGCCATGCACGCTTTGCCGATTTGCTGGGCTATGACTTTGTCGGCCTGGAGGACAACGCCGCCATCACCGCGCTGATCACCGAAGCCGCCGCCGCGATTGGCATGCCGCTGCGCCTGCGGGTCCAGGTGCGCAGCTTTGAAGCCGTGTGCCGGTTGATTGCCGCCGGGCAAGGGGTTGGCGTGTTGCCCCAGGGTGCGGTGCAGATCTTTCGCAAGGAAATGGCCTTGCGCTTTATCGAAATCGACGACCCATGGGCCGACCGCCAGATGTACCTCTGCATGCGTCAGGAAAAGCCTTCTCCTACAAGCCTGGCGCTATTCGACTACCTCGTTGCCTAGTACTGCGCATTGCCGCTGGCCTTCGAGTCTTGCGAAGGCCACTTCCATAATCAGCAATTCCCCCACCGCGGCAGCTGTGCCAAGAATGTCCCCGCCTCACTGACAACAACAAAAACAGGAGACACGGCGTGTCCAATTCCACGACCAGCACCCCTCATCGTATTGCGGTGATTCCCGGCGACGGTATCGGCCGCGAGGTGGTGCCCGAAGGCCTGCGCGTACTGGAGGCCGTCAGCCGGCGTTTCGGGATTGCCTTTGCGTTCGATCACTTTGCCTGGTGCAGCGAGCACTACCTGGCCCACGGCACCATGATGCCGCACGACTGGGCCGAGCAGATCGGCAGCCATGACGCGATCTTCTTCGGCGCCGTGGGTGCCCCGGATATCATCGCCGACCATACGGCGGTGTGGGAGTCGCTGCTCAAGATCCGCCGTCAGTTCGACCAGTACGTCAACATCCGCCCGGTACGCCTGATGCCCGGCGTGCCCTGCCCCCTCGCCGGCCGTGTGCCGGGGGATATCGACTTTATCGTGGTGCGGGAAAACACCGAGGGCGAATACTCCAGCGTCGGCGGGCGGATGTGGGAAGGCACGCCGCGCGAGATCGCGGTGCAGGAGTCGATCTTCTCCCGCGAAGGCGTGGACCGGGTAGTGGACTATGCCTTCAAACTCGCGCAGCGGCGACCGCGCAAGCACCTGGTGGCCGCCACCAAATCCAACGGCATTTCCATCACCATGCCGTTCTGGGACGAGCGGGTGAACCTGATCGCCCAGCGCTACCCAGACGTCAAGAGCGCCAAATTCCATATCGATATCCTGTGTGCGCACTTTGTGCAGCACCCGGACTGGTTTGACGTGGTGGTGGCCTCCAACCTGTTTGGCGACATCCTCTCCGACCTCGGCCCGGCCTGTACCGGCACCATCGGCATTGCGCCGTCGGCCAACCTCAACCCCGAGCGGCGCTACCCGTCGCTGTTCGAGCCGGTACACGGTTCGGCGCCGGACATTGCCGGGCTGGGCGTGGCCAACCCCATCGGGCAGATCTGGTCGGCCGCGCTGATGATCGAGCACCTGGGCAATGGCGAGCCGCTGTACCAGGAGGCCGCAGCTGCGATTGTCTCGGCCATCGAGACGGTGCTTGCGCAAGGCCCACGCACCCGGGAAATGGGCGGCAGCGCCAGTACGATTGAAGTGGGCGTGGCCATCGCCGAATGCATCGCCGGGAACAGGAGCTGAACATGATCAACGCACATTACATCGCCAACCAATGGCAGGCCTCGACGTCCCTGGAAGACATCCCGGTGATCGATCCCAGCAGCGGCGAAACCTATTCCAGCCTCGCCCGTGGCACCGCTGCCGATATCGACGCCGCCGTCTGCGCCGCGCGCCTGGCCGTGGGCGAGACCTTCGATGGCCCATGGGGCAGCTTGTCGGCCCTGGAGCGCAGCCGCCTGCTGGCCAGGCTTGGCGCGGCGGTACTGGAGCATCACGAAGAACTGGCGCAGATCGAGGCGCGGGACACCGGCAAGGCGTTGAAAGTGGCCCGGGCCGATGCCACCGCCCTCGCCCGTTATTTCGAGTACTACGCTGGCGCGGCCGACAAGTTGCACGGCGAGACCCTGCCTTATCAGAACGGCTACACGGTGCTGACGGTGCGCGAGCCCCATGGGGTGACCGGGCATATCATCCCGTGGAACTACCCGATGCAGATCTTCGGGCGCAGCGTCGGCGCGTCCCTGGCGGCGGGCAATGCCTGTGTGGTCAAGCCGGCCGAGGACGCCAGCCTGTCGTTGCTGCGCCTGGCGCAGATTGCCGCCGAGGTGGGCTTCCCGGCCGGCGCGATCAACGTGGTGACCGGCTACGGCTACGAGGCCGGCGCGGCGTTGTGCAGCCATCCGGGTATCGACCACCTCTCGTTTACCGGCTCCAGCGTGACTGGCACGGCGGTGTCCAAAGCCGCCGCTGAACGGCACTGCCCGGTGACCCTGGAGCTGGGCGGGAAATCGCCGCAACTGGTATTTGCCGATGCCGACCTGGACGAAGCCTTGCCGGTGCTGGTCAACGCCATTGTGCAGAACTGCGGGCAGACCTGTTCGGCGGGCAGCCGGCTGCTGGTGGAGCGCAGCATTTATGAAGCGCTGGTGGAGCAGCTCAGCCAGCGCTTTGGCGAACTGCGCACCGGGCCTTCGGCGCTGGACCTGGACATGGGCCCGCTGATCAACCAGAAGCAGCAACGCCTGGTGCGCGAGTTCGTGCGCGAGGCCGAACAGGCCGGCATCACCGTGGCCGCGCGCGGCCAGGTGGTGGCCGAGGCCGGCAGTGGTGGTTACTTCCAGGAAGCGGTGCTGTTTCGCGATGTGCCGCCCGACAGCCGCCTGGCCCAGGAGGAAGTCTTCGGCCCGGTGTTGGCCGTGATGCCCTTCGACGACGAAGCCGAGGCGATCCGCCTGGCCAACGGCACCGATTTCGGCCTGGTCGCTGGCGTATGGACCCGCGACGGCGCCCGGCAGATGCGCCTGGCGCGCAAGCTGCGCTGTGGCCAGGTATTTATCAATAACTACGGGGCCGGCGGCGGGGTTGAACTGCCCTTCGGCGGCGTCAAGGCCAGCGGTTATGGCCGGGAAAAAGGTTTCGAGGCCCTGCTGGGTTTTACCACCTTGAAGACCATTGCGATCAAACACGGCTAAGCCCTTACAACAACAAAAAAGGAGCACACTCCATGCGTCTAGCAAACAAAGTGGCCATCGTCACCGGCGCCGGTTCCGGCTTTGGTGAAGGCATCGCCAAGACCTTCGCCCAACAGGGGGCGCGGGTTATCGTCGCCGACATGAACGCCACCGGCGGCCAGCGGGTGGTCAATGAGATCGCCGCCACTGGCGGTCATGCGCATTTCGTCGAGGTCAATGTGGCCAATGATGAAAGCATGGGCGCGCTGCTGCGCGCGACCCTGGAGCAATTCGGCGGGCTGGATATCGTCATCAACAACGCCGGCACCACCCACCGCAACCGGCCGATGCTGGAGGTGGACGAGGCCGAGTTCGACCGGGTGTTCGCGGTCAACGTCAAAAGCATCTTCCTCAGCGCCAGGCATTTTGTGCCGCACTTTCGCAGCCAGGGCGGCGGCGTGTTCGTCAACATTGCCTCGACCGCCGCGATCCGCCCGCGCCCGGGGCTGGTCTGGTATAACGGCAGCAAGGGCGCGGTGGTGGTCATGAGCAAGACCATGGCGGCAGAGCTGGGGCCGGACAATATCCGCGTCAATTGCGTGAACCCGGTGGTCGGCGCAACCGCGTTACTCAGTGAGTTCATGGGCGTGCCGGACACCCCGCAAAACCGCCAGAAGTTCATGGCGACCATCCCCCTGGGACGTTTTTCCACCCCGCAGGACGTGGCCAATGCCTGCCTGTACCTGGCCTCGGACGAAGCGGCTTTTATCACCGGCACCTGCCTTGAAGTCGATGGTGGGCGCTGCGTGTAACTCAACGACCAAAGGGATCGGAGTCGATATGTGTGACTTACATAACAAGAACGAACCGAACACCAGGCAATTACTCGAAGGCCTGCCAAAGAACTGGGGTAAATGGGGACCGGACGATGAAGTCGGCGCCCTCAATTACCTGACCGAAACCGAAGTGCTGCGCGGCGTGGCCGCGGTGCGCCAGGGCAAGACCTTCACCCTGCAAGTGCAGATCGGCCATCCGGGCGGCGACCCGATGTGGCCGGCGCGCAACCCATCGATGCGCTTCAATACCCTGGATCACAGCCACTATCACTTCGGCAAGCAACCCGAAATGACCGGCGGCGCGGCGTATTGCGACGATGTGATCTTCATGCAGCTGCAAGGCTCGACCCAGTACGATGCCCTGGGGCATGCCTGGTATGACAATCAACTGTGGAACGGCTACGACGCCATGAGCACCGTCGGCGGCATGGCCAAGGCCAGTGTGCTGGCGATTGCCGAGCGCGGCGTGGTCGGGCGCGCAGTGCTGATCGACATGGCCCGCCATCGTGGCAAGAAATACCTGGGCCGTGGCGAAACCTTCAACCACCTGGACTTGCTGGCCGCTGCCAAGGCCCAGGGCGTGACCATCGAAAAGCGCGACATCCTGATCATCCGTACCGGCTCCATGGGTGCGTTCTACGAGTATGGCAAGACCGAGTTCTTCAAGGACCTGGTGGAGCCCGGCCTGACCTACAGCCGGGAACTGGTGGAGTGGTTCCATGCCATGGAAATCCCCAACCTGGTGACCGATACCATCGCCAACGAGGTGATCACCGACCCGGTGTCGGGGGTGCAGATTCCATTGCATTGCGCGCTGATGCGCAACCTCGGCATTGCCTTTACCGAGATTGTGCTGCTGGAGGAACTGGCCGCCGATTGTGCCGACGACGGCCAGTGGAAGTTCCTCTACACCGCCGCACCGTTGAAGATTGTCGGCGGCAGCGGCGCGCCGGTGAACCCGGTGGTGATCAAGTAGTTCACCACTCGTAGGACACGGCCAGGGACGCTGTGCGTTTCTGGCCGTGTATTTGTGACGTTTAGCCCGGCATCAGACGCGTGGGTCGCCCGCTGCCTTGGCGGGGGTTGCATACTGCGGTTTCAGATGGCCTTGCTGGTCGAGCAACCAGGCATCCATGATCTGGCGTACCACCGGGCCAGCCACGCGACCGCCCGCCTCGCCGTTTTCAATCATCACTGAAATCACGATCCTGGGGTGCTCGGCCGGGGCAAAGCCGACAAACAACGCGTTGTCGCGGTTGCGCTCGCGGGTCTTCAGGCGGTTGTAGCGCTCGCCCTGCTTGATTGCCACCACCTGCGCGGTGCCACTCTTGCCGGCGATCCGGTACTGTGCGCCGGCGGCCGACGCCCGGGCAATCCCGCGCGGGTCGTGCATCACCATTTGCATGCCGTGGTTGACCTGATCCCAGTCGCGGGGGTTCTTGAGCACGACATTGGGCATCGGGTTTTCGTCCACGGGTGGCACGCCGTCGATGCTCTTGGCCAGGTGCGGGCGATTCCATACTCCCTTGTTGGCGATCAGCGCTGTGGCCTGGGCCAGCTGCAACGGGGTGACCTGCATATAGCCCTGGCCGATGCCAAGGATCACGGTTTCCCCGGGGAACCAGGGCTGGCGCCGGGTCGCACGCTTCCAGGCCTGGGATGGCATCAGGCCGGCGGACTCTTCAAACATATCCAGGGAGACTTTCTGGCCAAGACCGAATTCGGCCATGTAGTCGTGCAGGCGGTCGATCCCCAGTTTGTGGGCCAGGTCGTAGAAGTAGGTATCGTTGGAGCGCATGATGGCGGCGTCCATATCCACCCAGCCATCGCCATTGTGGTTCCAATTGCGGTATTTGTGATCAAAGTCCGGCAGTTGGTAGTAGCCGGGGTCGAAGACCCGGGTCTGAGCGGTGACCACACCACTGTCGAGACCGGCGATGGCCACTTC
The DNA here is from genome assembly GCF_002699915.1 of Pseudomonas sp. ICMP 8385. Lineage (NCBI taxonomy): Bacteria > Pseudomonadati > Pseudomonadota > Gammaproteobacteria > Pseudomonadales > Pseudomonadaceae > Pseudomonas > Pseudomonas sp. ICMP 8385. The sequence goes on from NZ_LKBY01000135.1 coordinate 142,374, forward strand.
CGGCTTGATCGTCGAGCCGGGTGCATACAGCCCGCGCAGCACCCGATTGAACAGGGGGCGGTCGAGGGAGTCATGCAGCGCGGCATATTCCTTGAAGCTGATGCCGGTGACGAACGCGTTGGGGTCAAAGCTGGGTTTGCTGACCATCGCCAGGACTTCGCCGGTTTGCGGGTCGAGGGCCACCACTGAACCGCGACGATCGCCCAGGGCTTCTTCGGCGGCTTCCTGGAGCTTGATATCCAGGCTCAGGACGATGTTTTTACCAGGGACCGGGTCGGTATGCTTAAGCACCCGCAGGACCCGGCCCTGGGCATTGGTCTCGACCTCTTCGTAACCCACATGGCCGTGCAATTGCGACTCATAGAAACACTCGATGCCGGTTTTACCAATCGATTGCGTGCCACGGTACTCGACTGAATCCAGCGCCTTGGACTCTTTTTCGTTGATGCGGCCCACGTAACCAATGGAATGCGCAAAGTGGGCACCCAACGGGTAGTGACGCACGAACTGTGGCTCGACCTCCACGCCGGGTAGGCGGAATTGGTTGACGGCCAATAGGGCGATCTGCTCTTCAGTCAATTCATAGAACAACGTCACGGGTACAAACGGGTGACGCGCCTGCTTCAGGGCCTTGTCGAAGGCTACGCGGTCTGCAGCGGGCAGATGCAGCAACGTGATGATCGAGTCCAACTCCCCTTGCAGGTCGCTAGCCCGTTCACGGGTGATGGTCAGGTTGTAACTGGGACGGTTATCGGCCAAAACCACACCGTTGCGATCATAGATCAGACCGCGGGTCGGGGTGATAGGCAGGACGTGGACACGGTTGTTTTCAGAGATGGTGGAGTGATAGTCAAACTCCACCACTTGCAGGAAATACAGGCGGGCGACCAGGGTACAGGTGATGCCAAGTACCAGCACGGCGCAGGCCAGCAGGCGTTTGTTGACCAGGCGGTGTTCTTTTTCGTGGTCTTTGATCGGTATGGCTTGAGGCATTTCTACAGCATCTCGTTGAATAAGGGCGATGCCGCATCCTGCGGTTGAAAAGGTCGTCCCTGAAAAAGCTGCTGCACCTTACCAAAATTACCGAAACACTTTGTATTGAATTGACCGAAGGGCAGTTGGATGTCGACATGCCATAACCTTTTCAACCGCCCAAAACAAAACCCCAACTGCTTTCGCAATTGGGGTTTCGGAATTTAATCTTGACGATGACCTACTCTCACATGGGGAAACCCCACACTACCATCGGCGATGCATCGTTTCACTATGCTTTCGCAATTGGGGTTTCGGAATTTAATCTTGACGATGACCTACTCTCACATGGGGAAACCCCACACTACCATCGGCGATGCATCGTTTCACTGCTGAGTTCGGGATGGGATCAGGTGGTTCCAATGCTCTATGGTCGTCAAGAAATTCGGGTACTGAGTCGCGGCAGATGCCTCGCTTCAGCAAATTGGGACTGAGTTCGGGATGGGATCAGGTGGTTCCAATGCTCTATGGTCGTCAAGAAATTCGGGTACTGAGTCGCGGCAGATGCCTCGCTTCAGCAAATTGGGTATGTGACAGCTTTCGGTGTTTTGTGAGTATCGAACTTTCGGTTCATTTCGTCTTCACACACCGCAATCTGATGCTCTTTCGAGTAGTCAAATTGCTTGGGTGTTATATGGTCAAGCCTCACGGGCAATTAGTATTGGTTAGCTCAACGCCTCACAGCGCTTACACACCCAACCTATCAACGTCGTAGTCTTCGACGGCCCTTCAGGGAACTCAAGGTTCCAGTGAGATCTCATCTTGAGGCTAGTTTCCCGCTTAGATGCTTTCAGCGGTTATCTATTCCGAACATAGCTACCCGGCAATGCCACTGGCGTGACAACCGGAACACCAGAGGTTCGTCCACTCCGGTCCTCTCGTACTAGGAGCAGCCCCTCTCAAATCTCAAACGTCCACGGCAGATAGGGACCGAACTGTCTCACGACGTTCTAAACCCAGCTCGCGTACCACTTTAAATGGCGAACAGCCATACCCTTGGGACCGGCTTCAGCCCCAGGATGTGATGAGCCGACATCGAGGTGCCAAACACCGCCGTCGATATGAACTCTTGGGCGGTATCAGCCTGTTATCCCCGGAGTACCTTTTATCCGTTGAGCGATGGCCCTTCCATACAGAACCACCGGATCACTAAGACCTACTTTCGTACCTGCTCGACGTGTCTGTCTCGCAGTCAAGCGCGCTTTTGCCTTTATACTCTACGACCGATTTCCGACCGGTCTGAGCGCACCTTCGTACTCCTCCGTTACTCTTTAGGAGGAGACCGCCCCAGTCAAACTACCCACCATACACTGTCCTCGATCCGGATAACGGACCTGAGTTAGAACCTCAAAGTTGCCAGGGTGGTATTTCAAGGTTGGCTCCACGCGAACTGGCGTCCACGCTTCAAAGCCTCCCACCTATCCTACACAAGCAAATTCAAAGTCCAGTGCAAAGCTATAGTAAAGGTTCACGGGGTCTTTCCGTCTAGCCGCGGATACACTGCATCTTCACAGCGATTTCAATTTCACTGAGTCTCGGGTGGAGACAGCGCCGCCATCGTTACGCCATTCGTGCAGGTCGGAACTTACCCGACAAGGAATTTCGCTACCTTAGGACCGTTATAGTTACGGCCGCCGTTTACCGGGGCTTCGATCAAGAGCTTCGCGTTAGCTAACCCCATCAATTAACCTTCCGGCACCGGGCAGGCGTCACACCCTATACGTCCACTTTCGTGTTTGCAGAGTGCTGTGTTTTTAATAAACAGTCGCAGCGGCCTGGTATCTTCGACCGGCATGAGCTTACGGAGCAAGTCCTTCACCCTCACCGGCGCACCTTCTCCCGAAGTTACGGTGCCATTTTGCCTAGTTCCTTCACCCGAGTTCTCTCAAGCGCCTTGGTATTCTCTACCCAACCACCTGTGTCGGTTTGGGGTACGGTTCCTGGTTACCTGAAGCTTAGAAGCTTTTCTTGGAAGCATGGCATCAACCACTTCGTCACCCAGAGGGTAACTCGTCATCAGCTCTCGGCCTTAGAATCCCGGATTTACCTAAGATTCCAGCCTACCACCTTAAACTTGGACAACCAACGCCAAGCTGGCCTAGCCTTCTCCGTCCCTCCATCGCAATAACCAGAAGTACAGGAATATTAACCTGTTTTCCATCGACTACGCTTTTCAGCCTCGCCTTAGGGACCGACTAACCCTGCGTCGATTAACGTTGCGCAGGAAACCTTGGTCTTTCGGCGTGGGTGTTTTTCACACCCATTGTCGTTACTCATGTCAGCATTCGCACTTCTGATACCTCCAGCAAGCTTCTCAACTCGCCTTCACAGGCTTACAGAACGCTCCTCTACCGCATCACCCGAAGGTGATACCCGTAGCTTCGGTGTATGGTTTGAGCCCCGTTACATCTTCCGCGCAGGCCGACTCGACTAGTGAGCTATTACGCTTTCTTTAAAGGGTGGCTGCTTCTAAGCCAACCTCCTAGCTGTCTAAGCCTTCCCACATCGTTTCCCACTTAACCATAACTTTGGGACCTTAGCTGACGGTCTGGGTTGTTTCCCTTTTCACGACGGACGTTAGCACCCGCCGTGTGTCTCCCATGCTCGGCACTTGTAGGTATTCGGAGTTTGCATCGGTTTGGTAAGTCGGGATGACCCCCTAGCCGAAACAGTGCTCTACCCCCTACAGTGATACATGAGGCGCTACCTAAATAGCTTTCGAGGAGAACCAGCTATCTCCGAGCTTGATTAGCCTTTCTCCCCCTAGCCGAAACAGTGCTCTACCCCCTACAGTGATACATGAGGCGCTACCTAAATAGCTTTCGAGGAGAACCAGCTATCTCCGAGCTTGATTAGCCTTTCACTCCGATCCACAGGTCATCCGCTAACTTTTCAACGGTAGTCGGTTCGGTCCTCCAGTTAGTGTTACCCAACCTTCAACCTGCCCATGGATAGATCGCCCGGTTTCGGGTCTATTCCCAGCGACTAGACGCCCTATTAAGACTCGCTTTCGCTACGCCTCCCCTATTCGGTTAAGCTCGCCACTGAAAATAAGTCGCTGACCCATTATACAAAAGGTACGCAGTCACCCAACAAAGTGGGCTCCCACTGCTTGTACGCATACGGTTTCAGGATCTATTTCACTCCCCTCTCCGGGGTTCTTTTCGCCTTTCCCTCACGGTACTAGTTCACTATCGGTCAGTCAGTAGTATTTAGCCTTGGAGGATGGTCCCCCCATATTCAGACAAAGTTTCTCGTGCTCCGTCCTACTCGATTTCATGACTAAGAGATTTTCGCGTACAGGGCTATCACCCACTATGGCCGCACTTTCCAGAGCGTTCCGCTAATCTCAAAGCCACTTAAGGGCTAGTCCCCGTTCGCTCGCCACTACTAAGGGAATCTCGGTTGATTTCTTTTCCTCAGGGTACTTAGATGTTTCAGTTCCCCTGGTTCGCCTCTTACGCCTATGTATTCAGCGTAAGATAACCATCTTATGATGGCTGGGTTCCCCCATTCAGACATCTCCGGATCAAAGTCTGTTTGCCGACTCCCCGAAGCTTTTCGCAGGCTACCACGTCTTTCATCGCCTCTGACTGCCAAGGCATCCACCGTATGCGCTTCTTCACTTGACCATATAACCCCAAGCAATCTGGTTATACTGTGAAGACAACATTCGCCGAAAATTCGATCATACTCAATTAAGAGCCACTCACAAATTTTACCTTAGCCTGATCCGTTACCAGTGAAAGTAACGTTCAGTCTATCTTTCTATCACATACCCAAATTTTTAAAGAACGAACTAGTCAAAGACTAGAAATCAACATTCACCATCGCAACGATGGAATGCTCATTTCTAAGCTTTCTACAAACAGAAGCAGTAGTGGTGGAGCCAAACGGGATCGAACCGTTGACCTCCTGCGTGCAAGGCAGGCGCTCTCCCAGCTGAGCTATGGCCCCGTATTTCTACAGGCGTTTCCCACACAAAATTGGTGGGTCTGGGCAGATTCGAACTGCCGACCTCACCCTTATCAGGGGTGCGCTCTAACCAACTGAGCTACAGACCCAATTTCGGGCTGCTTCTTTTCGTCTTCTTCAATGAATCAAGCAATTCGTGTGGGAACTTATGGAGCAGCTGATGTCGTCGATTAAGGAGGTGATCCAGCCGCAGGTTCCCCTACGGCTACCTTGTTACGACTTCACCCCAGTCATGAATCACACCGTGGTAACCGTCCTCCCGAAGGTTAGACTAGCTACTTCTGGTGCAACCCACTCCCATGGTGTGACGGGCGGTGTGTACAAGGCCCGGGAACGTATTCACCGCGACATTCTGATTCGCGATTACTAGCGATTCCGACTTCACGCAGTCGAGTTGCAGACTGCGATCCGGACTACGATCGGTTTTGTGGGATTAGCTCCTCGCGACATTCTGATTCGCGATTACTAGCGATTCCGACTTCACGCAGTCGAGTTGCAGACTGCGATCCGGACTACGATCGGTTTTGTGGGATTAGCTCCACCTCGCGGCTTGGCAACCCTCTGTACCGACCATTGTAGCACGTGTGTAGCCCAGGCCGTAAGGGCCATGATGACTTGACGTCATCCCCACCTTCCTCCGGTTTGTCACCGTCCTCGCGGCTTGGCAACCCTCTGTACCGACCATTGTAGCACGTGTGTAGCCCAGGCCGTAAGGGCCATGATGACTTGACGTCATCCCCACCTTCCTCCGGTTTGTCACCGGCAGTCTCCTTAGAGTGCCCACCATAACGTGCTGGTAACTAAGGACAAGGGTTGCGCTCGTTACGGGACTTAACCCAACATCTCACGACACGAGCTGACGACAGCCATGCAGCACCTGTCTCAATGTTCCCGAAGGCACCAATCTATCTCTAGAAAGTTCATTGGATGTCAAGGCCTGGTAAGGTTCTTCGCGTTGCTTCGAATTAAACCACATGCTCCACCGCTTGTGCGGGCCCCCGTCAATTCATTTGAGTTTTAACCTTGCGGCCGTACTCCCCAGGCGGTCAACTTAATGCGTTAGCTGCGCCACTAAGAGCTCAAGGCTCCCAACGGCTAGTTGACATCGTTTACGGCGTGGACTACCAGGGTATCTAATCCTGTTTGCTCCCCACGCTTTCGCACCTCAGTGTCAGTATCAGTCCAGGTGGTCGCCTTCGCCACTGGTGTTCCTTCCTATATCTACGCATTTCACCGCTACACAGGAAATTCCACCACCCTCTACCATACTCTAGTCAGTCAGTTTTGAATGCAGTTCCCAGGTTGAGCCCGGGGATTTCACATCCAACTTAACTAACCACCTACGCGCGCTTTACGCCCAGTAATTCCGATTAACGCTTGCACCCTCTGTATTACCGCGGCTGCTGGCACAGAGTTAGCCGGTGCTTATTCTGTCGGTAACGTCAAAATTGCAGAGTATTAATCTACAACCCTTCCTCCCAACTTAAAGTGCTTTACAATCCGAAGACCTTCTTCACACACGCGGCATGGCTGGATCAGGCTTTCGCCCATTGTCCAATATTCCCCACTGCTGCCTCCCGTAGGAGTCTGGACCGTGTCTCAGTTCCAGTGTGACTGATCATCCTCTCAGACCAGTTACGGATCGTCGCCTTGGTGAGCCATTACCCCACCAACTAGCTAATCCGACCTAGGCTCATCTGATAGCGCAAGGCCCGAAGGTCCCCTGCTTTCTCCCGTAGGACGTATGCGGTATTAGCGTCCGTTTCCGAACGTTATCCCCCACTACCAGGCAGATTCCTAGGCATTACTCACCCGTCCGCCGCTCTCAAGAGAAGCAAGCTTCTCTCTACCGCTCGACTTGCATGTGTTAGGCCTGCCGCCAGCGTTCAATCTGAGCCATGATCAAACTCTTCAGTTCAAACATCTTTGGGTTTTTAAGAAACCCTAAACTTGGCTCAGCAATCGTTGGTTACATCTTTGATTTCTCGCGGAGTAACTTGTGATGCTGATAATCTTGTTGACTATCAGTCTGACTCCACAAGCACCCACACGAATTGCTTGATTCAGTTGTTAAAGAGCGGTTGGTTAAGATCTTTCGTCTCAACCGAGGCGCGCATTCTACAGCAGCCTCATTTGCTGTCAAGTGATTATTTTCAGAAGTCACGAATTGCTTGATTCAGTTGTTAAAGAGCGGTTGGTTAAGATCTTTCGTCTCAACCGAGGCGCGCATTCTACAGCAGCCTCATTTGCTGTCAAGTGATTATTTTCAGAAGTTTTCAAAGTTTCCTTTGTAACTTCAACCACTTGCGCTTCCGATCTCTCGTTAGCGGGAGGCGAATTCTACAGCGTTACACGCTGCTGTCAACACCTCTTTTTGTTTTCAAAGTTTCCTTTGTAACTTCAACCACTTGCGCTTCCGATCTCTCGTTAGCGGGAGGCGAATTCTACAGCGTTACACGCTGCTGTCAACACCTCTTTTCTCCGCTTTCGACCGAGAGGATCGAAACGTTAATAGAGCCAAACAACATTGCCCTACCAACTCCTTCTGGGCTTCGATGGACTGAAGCAACTCGCTGTCGAATTCTGCATAACTCTTTGTTTACCAAGGAGTTTTCCGTTTCGACTGCGCCGGAAGTGGGGCGAATTATAGACTTCCAGGATCTGCCGTCAACCCTTAATTTCATTTTTCTATCGAAGAGCCCAATAACCCTCAAAACCCCGCCCTTCTATATAGAAGAGCCCAGCCATTGAGCAATATATTGCTCAATGGCTAGCAGTTGATCATCATAGTGCCTTCTGCCTCTATATGACCCTGGACGAACACCCCAATGACCACCTCATCCCGCAGCCTGAGCTCGGCGCTTTTCCCTGTCGGCCTGCTGCTGATTGCCATGGCCTCGATCCAGTCGGGCGCCTCGCTGGCCAAAAGCATGTTCCCGATTGTTGGCGCCCAAGGCACTACCACGCTGCGCCTGGTTTTTGCCAGCATCATCATGCTGCTGTTGCTTCGCCCCTGGCGCGCCAAACTCACCGCCAAGTCACTGCGCACCGTCATCGTGTACGGGATGGCGCTGGGCGGCATGAACTTCCTCTTCTATATGTCATTGCGCACCGTGCCCCTGGGCATCGCAGTGGCCCTGGAATTCACCGGCCCACTGGCGGTTGCCATCTATGCTTCCCGCCGCGCCGTCGACTTTCTGTGGATAGCCTTGGCGGTCGTAGGCCTGCTGCTATTAATACCGGTTGGTGAAGCCAGCCAGGGCATTGACCTGACCGGCGGCGCCTACGCGCTGGGCGCGGGGATCTGCTGGGCCCTCTATATTCTGTTCGGGCAAAAGGCGGGGGCGGACAATGGCGTCCAGACAGCCGCCCTCGGCGTGATGATCGCTGCGCTGTTCGTTGCGCCTATCGGCATCGTCCACGCCGGTAGCGCACTGCTGACCCCCGCGCTGATTCCAATCGCCATCGGCGTGGCGATTCTTTCCACCGCCCTGCCCTATACCCTGGAGATGGTCGCCCTGACCCGACTGCCTGCGCGCACCTTCGGCACCCTGATGAGTATCGAGCCTGCATTCGGCGCGCTTTCCGGGCTGTTTTTCCTCCAGGAATACCTGTCCCTGGCGCAATGGCTGGCTATCGCCTGCATTATCCTGGCCTCCGTGGGTGCGACGCTGACCATGCGCAGCCAGTCGAAACCCATCGTCGCGGCAGATTGAGTCAGGATTTAACGAAGCCCTGGCATTTGCCGCTCAATTAGGCCATGTTTAGACTGTAACTCAGTGTCAGTCATGGAGATTTTTGAATACGGACATCCACGAACGCTACACTTGAGAGCGAGCAAAGCCAGCATCGGACCTTCCAACGGCGCGGCTATTAAGGATGGTAATGAAGCGAATTGTGATAATGCTTGTCGTGGTCGCCCTTGCAGGGTGTGCCGCGACCACCAAGACAGAAGTCAAACGCGGAAAGAAAGGACTGCATATCAACTGCTCTGGCCTGTCCTCCTCCTGGGACCAGTGCTACACCAGCGCAGCCAACTCGTGCGGCAAGAAGGGCTACCGGGTCATCGCCAAGTCCGGTGACAACACCGAAGAGCCGGGCGACTACCCCTTCGGCCTCAACCCTGCCGGCTATACCAGCCGGAGCATGATCGTGCTCTGCAAGTAGAGGGTCATTGCCGGGTGATGCTCTGGCTGAGCACTTCATAGCTCGATGAGATCACCCGTGCCTGAATCTGCGGGTCAACCAGCATCCTGGCCACCACCAGCGCCCCCACACACTGGGACAAAATCGCCTAGGCCAGGCTGTCACTCTCCAACGTCCGTGCCCAGTTGGCCTGCAGCCGACAAATCCACGCCTGCGCCTGCTGGCGTACGGCTATATCAGCGCGCGCAATATCCGCCCCCATGCTGGGCAATGCACACCCGTCTTGCACTTGCTCCACGTGGGCCATGCTCAAATAGATCTTCAGGCACCGCTCCAGGCGCTCGCGGCTCTGCTGCTCCCCTTCCCCCAAACGCTCAAGGCTCTGGCTCAACTCACGCTCGACAATTGCACTGAACAGCGCGTCCTTGGAAGAAAAGTGGCTATAGAACGCCCCCCCACTCAAGCCAATCGCTTTCATCAAGCCGTCCACGCCCACACTGGCAAACCCTTCTTTCTTGGCCAGGGCCGCGCTGCTCTGTAAAAGCTTATCTCTGGTTTGCTGTTTGTGACTGACCGAATAGCGCATCGACTCCCCCGAAAATACACAACCTTGACGCTTGCCAGATCGTAGCATAACGTACGTTTAGTTAACGATCGTTTACTAAAGGGCTCCCCCATGGCTGAAAACAAGAAAATCGTCCTGGTCGTCGGTGCAGGTGATGCTACAGGCGGTGCAATCGCCAAGCGCTTTGCCCGCGAGGGTTATGTGGCCTGCGTCACCCGCCGCAGTGCCGACAAGTTGCAACCCCTGGTGGAGAGTATCCAGGCCGCTGGCGGCGAGGCCCACGGCTTTGCCTGCGATGCGCGCAAGGAAGATCAGGTCATCGCGTTGATCGAGCAGATCGAGAGCGAGTTGGGTCCGATCGAGGCATTGGTGTTTAACATCGGCGCCAACGTGCCGTGCAGCATCCTCGAAGAAACCGCGCGCAAATATTTCAAGATCTGGGAGATGGCCTGTTTCTCGGGTTTCCTGAATGCCCGGGAAGTGGCCAAGCGCATGGTGACCCGCAAGCGCGGGACTATCCTGTTTACCGGTGCCACCGCAGGCTTGCGGGGTGCGGCTGGATTTGCCGCCTTCGCCGGGGCCAAGCATGGCATTCGCGCCCTGGCTCAAAGCATGGCCCGCGAACTGGGCCCGATGAACATTCATGTGGCCCATGTGGTGGTGGATGGCGCCATCGACACGGACTTTATCCGCGACAACTTCCCAACCAAGTACGCGCTCAAGGACCAGGATGGCATCCTTGATCCCGAGCATATTGCCGACAACTATTGGCACCTGCACAGCCAGCCACGGGACGCCTGGACCTTCGAGCTGGACCTGCGCCCCTGGAGCGAAACCTGGTAAGCCCCCCCATAACAATAAGCCGCGAGCACCCGACATGAGTAAAACCCTGGAATTCTTCTTCGACCTCGGCAGCCCCACCACTTACCTGGCCTATACCCAACTGCCTGGAATCTGTGCCGAAACCGGCAGCCAGCTGGTGTATCAGCCCATCCTCCTGGGCGGCATCTTCAAGGCCACCGGCAATGCCTCGCCCATCACTATCCCGGCCAAGGGTCGCTACATGCTGCAAGACCTGGCACGCTACGCCAAGCGTTACGCTGTCCCCCTCACGTTCAACCCGCACTTCCCCATCAATACCCTGACACTGATGCGCGCCGTCACCGGCATTCAACTACGCCAGCCAGAGCGTTTTATCCCGTTCATCGACTGCCTGTTCCAGGCACTCTGGGTGGAGGGGCGCAACCTGGGTGATCCGGTAGTCGTAGCAGCGGTCCTGGCGGAACACGGCTTCGACCCTGCCCAAGTGCTGGAGTTGGCCCAGGATGAGGACGTCAAGAACGCCCTCAAGCACAAGACCGAAGAGGCGATTGCCCGTGGCGTGTTTGGGGCGCCTAGCCTGTTTGTCGGTCAACAACTGTTCTTTGGCCAGGATCGCCTGGACTTTGTCCGTGAAGCCTTGAGTTAAAGCCGGCAAGCCGCTCGCAGGCCTACACCTGCGAGCGGCCGGGCCTTATATCGCGGCCGTGCGCAGCTGCAACCACTCCAGCGCCGCGCCACTGAGCAACGGGCTCAAGCGTTGACGCACCTCGCCATGGTAGTCGTTGAACCACTGCCGCTCCTCGGTCGTCAGCAACGATGGCACCAGGCAACGGGTATCGATCGGGCACAGGGTCAGGGTCTCGAACGCGAGGAACTCACCGAACTCGGTCTTGCCCGCCTCGCGGTTCAACACCAGGTTCTCGATCCGCACCCCCCAACGCCCCGGGCGGTAGGTCCCCGGCTCAATGGAGGTGATCATGCCCGGCTGCATCGCCGTTTGCGGCGCGGCCGCTGCCTGGTAGGCAATCACCTGCGGGCCTTCATGGACATTGAGGAAGTAGCCCACGCCATGCCCGGTACCATGGCCGTAATCCACGCCTTCGGCCCAGATCGGCGCACGGGCGATGGCGTCCAGCAAGGGCGAGAGAATACCCTTAGGGAATTGCGCGCGCGACAGGGCAATCACGCCCTTGAGCACACGCGTGCAATCGCGCTTTTGCTCCTCGCTCGGCGTGCCGATGGGCACCATCCGTGTGATATCAGTGGTACCGCCCAGGTACTGGCCGCCCGAATCGATCAGCAGCAAGCCATCACCTTCGATCACCGCGTGTTCTTCTTCAGTGGCGTGGTAATGCGGCATCGCCCCATTGGCATTGAAGGCGGCGATGGTGTTGAAGCTCAACGACACGTAATCCGGGCGCCGGGTGCGGGCAGCCGTCAGGTGTTCATCAATTGTCAGCTCGGTGATGCGCTCCCGGCCCACGGCCGAGTCCAGCCAGGCGAAAAACTCGCACAAGGCCGCACCGTCCTGCTCCATCGCCCGCCGGATATGCTCGGCATCCGCCAGGCTTTTGCGGGACTTGGCCAGCGTGGTCGGGTTGAGCCCTTCCACCCGCTTGACGCCACTGGCCAGGTTATCCAGCAAGCCTGCCGTCACCCGCGCCGGATCGATCTGCAGGCTGGCCCCCTCCGGCACCTCAGCCAGGGCCGCCGCCACGTCACTGTAGTCACGCAGCGTCACGCCGTCCTGCTCCAGCACCGCACGCAACTGGGCATCGACCTTGCCAAGGGCCACAAACAGCGTGGCCTGCTGCGGGTTGATCAGGGCGAACGAGACAAACACCGGGTTGAACGAAACATCGGCACCGCGCAGGTTGAACAGCCAGGCGATGTCATCCAGGGTGGCAATGAAATGCCAATCCGCGCCCTTTTCCTTGAGGCTGGCACGCAATGCCGCGAGCTTTTCGCCTCGGCTGAGCGTGGCCTGGGGCGGCAGGTGCTGGTAGATCGGCTGGTTGGGCAATGCCGGACGGTCGGTCCAGACCTCGTTCAACAGATCGATATCGGTCCGCAGGCGCGCTCCCCGCTCAGCCAGCTTGCCGCCCAGGGTACGGGCGGACGCAACAGCCATCACCGCACCATCCACCGCCACGACCCCGCCTTCCGGGGTCTGTTCGCCCAACCACTCCAGCGGGCCGGGTTGCCCCGGTTGCAGCTTCACCAACTCGATGCCGCTGCCGTTGAGTTCCTTGGTCGCCTGCTCCCAGTAACGGCTGTCAGCCCAGACGCCGGCAAAATCAGGCGTGACAATCAGCGTGCCTACCGACCCATGAAACCCCGACAACCACTGCCGCCCCTGCCAGTAGCCCGGCAAGTATTCGGACAGATGCGGGTCGGCCGATGGCACCAGCAGGGCATCGATACCCTCCCGTTTCATCAGCTCGCGGGTGCGCGCCAGGCGCTGGGGAACCGTTCCATGGGTCAAAGGCTGCGTACTCATCTTGTCTCCTGCTAACCACTGATAATTGTTATAGGTTTCAAACCGCCCAAAAAACCGGGGCGCTGGCCAGTGCGGCCGTGATCAACTGCACTGCCTGATCGATATCCTGTTCGGTGGTAAACCGCCCCAGGCTCAGGCGAATCGTGCGACCGGCACTGCGTGGATCATGCCCCAGGGCAAGCAGCACATGGGACGGTGCATTACTTGCCGAATTGCAGGCCGAGGTCGCCGAAAAAGCGATCCCGGCGCTCAAGGCCGCCGAATTGAACTCGCCTTCGCTGAAGGTCAGGCTCAAGGTGTGGGGGATCCGCTGGGTGGCGCTACCGTTCAGGCGCACGCCGGGGAGGCTCAGCAATGGCTCAAGCAAACGCTGGCGCAGGGCGACAATGCCCGCCGACTCTTCGGCAAAGAATTGCGCCGCCAACGCGAAGGCGCTGCCCATGCCGGCGATCTGGTGGGTGGCCAGGGTGCCCGAGCGCAACCCGCCTTCATGGCCGCCGCCGTGGATCTGCGCCGTGACGTTCTGCTGCGCCCGCGGCCCGACATACAGCGCGCCGATGCCTTTGGGGCCATACAACTTGTGCGCAGAAAACGACATCAGGTCGACCGGCCAGCGCGCCAGGTCGATCTCGACCTTACCCGCCCCTTGCGCCGCGTCCACATGCAGCAGCGCGCCATGCTCACGCACCCGCGCGCCAATGGCCGGGATGTCGTTGAGCGTACCCAGCTCATTGTTGACCAGCATCAGCGACACCAGGAACGTGTCTTCACGCAGCGCCTGGCTGACCGCCTCGACGCTGATCAGGCCGTCGGCGTCCGGCACCAGGTAGGTCACCGCAACCCCGGCGTCCTGCAATTGGCGCGCAGTGTCCAGCGTCGCCTTGTGTTCGATCTGGCTGGTAATGATATGGCCACCGGCCACACCCCGCGCCTGGGCCACGCCCTTGAGCGCAAGGTTGTTGGATTCGGTGGCGCCCGAGGTCCAGACGATCTGCTCGGCCTGGGCGCCGACCAACTGCGCCACCTGCCGGCGCGCCTGCTCGACCGTTTGCCGGGCCTGTTGGCCAAACGCATGGGAGCTGGACGCAGGGTTACCGAAATTGGCGTTGAAACCCAGGCACTCGACCATGACCTGGATGACCCGCTCATCCACCGGTGTGGTGGCGGCGTAGTCGAAATACAAAGGACGTTTATTCATGACATTAAAGACCCGCAGAGCATGTTCCCGAGATCAGCGTCCCAGGGGCAGCGATCAGTACAGAGATCGTCAGGTTAACCCGATCGGATGCCGTTAAAGAATTTAAAGTGCGTAGGAACGCTCCTGAAATCGAGCTTAACAGGCTCGATGAAAAGGATGGAAAACAAAAAGCCCGAAGTTCCTGCTCGGAACCTCGGGCCCTGGGACCACTGCCAGTGTCTTTAGCTGGGACGGCCAGGCAACGTCACGTTGCGCTCGGCGTTCATTTCACCCTGGCGATCAAACCCAAAAGGCTTCTGTGGCTGGGCAGCCAGCTTGGCTTTCTGCTGTTGATAGTCGTCAAACGACAACCCCCGGCGGTTGAGCGCCTCCATCGCCAATTGCCTGGTTTCCTCGGCAGAGTACGGGCGCAATTCAGGCGCCGGATGGGTGGCACAACCGGCAAGGAAAGAGGCGGCCAACAACAAGGCAACAGACAGTAAACGGTTCATGGCAAAGGTCCTGCGAATGGGGCGTTAGGGCAATGAACACAGGCTACTCCCGCCCCTTCCCAGGGAAAAATCATCCTCTTTGATAGTCGCTATCAGCCAATCCCTTATATTCTTTATAGATCTATAAATATAGAAATACGTTAGTTTACGGAATAAAAAATGCGCTCTATGTTCTATATCGGTTCCCCGACGCCGCCACTGTTGCCAGCCTGGCCGGACGCGGCATCACCAACCTCAGCGGGCCGCTCGACGAAATGATTGCCAACAATGTCCTGCCTGAACGCTGATACCAGGCACGCCGGCCCACCCTGCCTAGAGATGCCCATGCAGCTTTTGACCCTACCGCCCTCGCCCGCCCTCGCCACGTCGATTCGCGCCACCGCGCAAGTCTTTGAAGACCCGAAGTCCCAGGCCCTGCTCGCGCATCTGCAGCAAGTGGCGCCCAGCGAAGCCAGCGTGCTGATCATCGGCGAAACCGGCACCGGCAAAGAGCTGGTGGCCCGCCATATCCATAGCCTCAGCGCCCGGCGCAAGCGGCCCTTCGTGGCGGTTAACTGCGGGGCGTTTTCCGAATCCCTGGTGGAAGCGGAGCTGTTCGGCCATGAAAAAGGCGCGTTCACCGGTGCCCTCGGCGCCAAGGCCGGCTGGTTTGAAGAGGCCGACGGCGGCACGCTGTTCCTCGATGAGATCGGTGACCTGCCCATGGCCATCCAGGTCAAGCTGCTGCGTGTCCTGCAAGAACGCGAAGTGGTGCGCCTGGGCTCGCGCAAGAGTATTCCCATCGATGTGCGGGTGCTGGCGGCGACCAATGTACAGCTGGAAAAAGCCATCAACGCCGGGCATTTTCGCGAGGACCTGTACTACCGCCTGGACGTGGTCAGCCTGGAACTGAACCCCCTGCGCGAGCGCCCCGGCGATATCCTGCCCCTGACCCGGCACTTTATCGACACCTACAGCCAGCGCCTGGGCTACGGCCCCGTCACCCTCAGCCCCGCAGCCGAGCACAAGCTCAAGGGCTACAGCTGGCCGGGCAATATCCGTGAACTGGAAAACGTCATTCATCACACCTTGCTGATTTGCCGCAATGGTGTGATCGAGCGCGATGACCTGCGCCTGTCGAACCTGCGCATCGAACGCCAGGACGATAGCCAGCACGGCCTCGACCACAGTGCCGAAGCCCTGTTGGAGCGCGCCTTCCAGAAGCTGTTCGACGAACAGGCCGGCGCCCTGCATGAGAAGGTCGAGGACGCCTTGCTACGCGCCGCCTACCGCTTCAGCCACTACAACCAGGTCCACACCGCCAACCTGCTGGGCCTGAGCCGCAATATCACGCGCACGCGCCTGATCAAGATCGGCGAACTGGCGGTCAACAAGCGCCGCCCCGAGCAAAACCTGCAAGGCGAACGCATGCTGCATCTATCGATATAGGTTGCACATCAATGCATTGTCGACGCTGCGCTCGATACTGCGCAGCACCTGGAATGAACCAAAGGTCACGGCCGTGGCCTGGTGGGCGCGAATCAATCGCCAGAAGTCCTCGCCCGCGCGCTCCAGGCGCAGGAACGCCGTATCGCCATCGGCGCGGGTCTGCCATTGCAGGTAGGTGAGCACCCGCTGTCCATCCTCACTGACCTGCACACTGGCACTCAGAAACCCCTCATGGCCTTGAGCCAGGCGCTCGGCCTGCTCAGACAGCGCCAGCACCAGCGCAGATTGCTGCCGCGGCTCGATCTGAAACTCGATCAGTTGGGTAAAACCATGGCTTTTCACTGATGCCTGCATGACTCATCCCCTTTAACTGTAAGTGCAATCGTGCGATTCGATGCCACGCAGGGTAAAACCTCTAGTCAAGTTGAGGTCAAGCTTCAACAGGCAGTGACAGGACAGTCGTCGGTTGCCCAGAGGCCACGAAAGACCTGGCCTATAGTGAAAAGACCGGGAAAACCGGCCCACTGGCAACCTTCAAGGAGAGCGAAATGAGCGTCAAACCCATCCCCGAGGGCTATCACAGCATCACGCCCTACCTGGGTATCGACCAGGCCGCGCAAGCCATCGAGTTTTACCAAAAAGCCTTCGATGCCACCGTTTTCATGCGCCTGGACATGCCAGACGGCAAGGTCGGCCACGCCGAACTGCGCATTGGCGATTCACCGATCATGCTGGCCTCGCCCTGTGACGAAATGGCCTTCGGCAGCCCTGGAGCGCACCCCACCAGCGTTGGCCTGCATCTGTATGTAAAGGACGTCGATGCGCAGTACAAACAGGCGATCGCGGCAGGCGGCAGCGTAATTTCCGAACCCAAGGACCAGTTCTACGGCGACCGCTGCGGGACGCTGAAGGATCCGTTCGGGCATGTCTGGTTCCTCGCCACCCATATAGAGGAGTTGACCGAGGAACAAGTTCGCCAGCGTGCCAAGGCGCTGTTTGCGTAAGCCCCCGATCATCTGGAGGAGCCGGCCTGCCGGCGAAAAAACCGAGAACCACGCGGGGTACCAGGCACCCCGCGTTATCGGTCGTTGGCGATTGGCGCTGCGATGCGCCGCCCCGACAAGCCAGCCCCGACAGGGGTTTTTCGCGCGCTTGAAACATTTGCTTTCATTTGCGCCTTAGGGTTTTGCGATTCTCATCCGTCTTAACTTAGATACAGCCTGTCGCGTCAGCAAAAGCTACGACCGGCCTTTCCCGGGCCATCCTTGCCCCCCTCCGATCAAGACCCCCATAGACATGTCGAAGAAGTCACGCTCCAAACTCTGGTTTCTCGTCCACAGCTGGCTGGCATTGCCCATCTGGTTCTTCGTACTGATCGTCTGCGTCACCGGGACCCTGGCGGTGGTCAGCCAGGAAATCGTCTGGCTGGCCAACCCGGAAATCCGCGCCAGCAAGCCATCGGACGATGCCGAACTGCTCAGTTACGACCAGGTCCTCGCCGCGATCAAGCAGGCCGAGCCCACGGCCATTGTCGAAGCCATCGTCACACCAGACGAGTCGCACTTTGCCCTCACCGTCGACATCAGCTACCCCGACGGCCGTTCCGTGGCGGTCTACGTCAACCCGTACACCGGGAGCATCCAGGGCATCAGCCCATCGTTCAACTTCCCCCAGTTCACCCGCGCCCTGCATGGCTGGTGGCTGGTGCCGTTTACCAATGGCTTCAGCTGGGGCTGGTACCTGGTGTCGCTCCTCGGGCTGCCGATGCTCGCGTCGCTGGTCACGGGCCTGGTGGTGTACAAGCGGTTCTGGAAAGGCTTCTTCAAGCCGACCCTGCGCTTCAGGCATGGGGCGCGGATTTTCTGGGGGGACTTCCACCGCCTGAGCGGCATCTGGTCGATCTGGTTTATCGCGGTGATTTCCATCACCGGCACCTGGTTCTTGATCCAGGCGATTCTCGCGGACAACCAGATCACCCTCTCCAGCCAGCCTATCGTGCCGGTGATCTCCCGGGACAAGGTGCCGCTCTCGGCCCCTGGCGTACCGGCGCCCATGATTCCCCTGGACGATGCCATTAATATTGCCACCCAGCGTATCCCGGGGTTCGAGGTCAGCTTTGTCGGCCTGCCAAGCAATGCCTACAGCCACTTGAGCGTCGGCGGCCGCGGCTGGTACCCGTTGATGTACCAGACGGCCGACATCAACCCCTACAACGGTGAAATCGCCGCCACGCACCTGCTGTCCGACCGTTCGGGCCTGGAGTTCGTCACCGAGTCCATGCGCCCGCTGCACACCGGCGACTTTGGCGGGATCTGGATCAAGCTGGTGTGGTTCTTCTTCGGCCTGCTGCTGAGCATGATGGTGCTCAGCGGTCTGTTGATCTGGAGCAAGCGCACAGCCCTGGCCACGCTGCACGCTCTCAAGCGCAGCGCCAAGGCCCCGCGCAACACGGCGCCCGCCAACCTCATCGGCGCCCTGCAGGCTGAAACCTCGGAGGGCAAATAATGAGCAAGGCCACCCCCGTTCAAGCGCCCTCGCCACTGCGCGCCTTCTGGCTCAAGTGGCGCTTCCACATCAATATCCTGCTGTTGCTGGTGCCCCTGGGCTTTATGCCCAAGTACTTTGCCGACGCCGCGCTGTTTCGCGGCGACGCCGGCCTGGGTGAGCGCGAGGTTGGCCAAGTGCAGGTCGGCCCCTGGAGCATCACCCTCGCCGAGTTGCGCAATGAAGCGCCGCGCCCCGATCCGGCCGGCCCGATGAAATCCTTCAACGCCGCCCTGTGCGCCACCTGCGGCGAGCAGGTCAAGGCCACCTACCTGCGCATCGGCAAGCCCCGCAGCCTGCGCGCCGCCGGGGTGATTTTCTTCGGCACCCCGTACCGCATGGGCGCCGTGCTGCCGATCCCTGAACGCACCCCACCCGACGCCGAACTGTGGATCACCATGGAAGGCTGGGACGGCAGCATGCAACAGGCCTCCATTCCCTTGAGTCAGGCTTCGCCTGCCACTGTCGCCTGGTTGAACAAGCAAGGAGTTAAACCATGACTGTACTGCGCCTGACCCGCGCCTGCGCCGCGCTGATCCTCGGCCTGGGTGCGAGCAACTACGCCCTGGCCCACAACCCGATGTGCGAATGCAAGGAAATCCCCGGCGAGCAGATCCAGTGCACCGGCGGCTTCTCCGACGGCAGCGGCGCGCCCGGCGTGACCCTGGATGTGATCGGCTACGACGAGACCATCCTGGTGCCCGGCAAGCTGGGGGCTGACTCGACATTGACCTTCAAGAAACCTGCCAGCGAGTTCTACGTGCTGTTTGACGCCGGTCCCGGCCACGTTGTCGAGATCGACCAAGCGGATATCCAGGCGCCATGAGCGGCATGAACCCAGGCAGCACCCAGGTGGTCCGGCCCGCCGGCGCCGGCCACGAAACCCTCTACGTCCTGCTGCTGTGCCTGATCATCCTGGCCGTCGCCGGCACCGTGGTGTCCCTGCACGGCGAAACCCAGGCCGTCGAGGCCGTGGCCAGCCACCAACTGGACGCCCGCCGCGACCTGAGCGCCGCCGAGCAAGGCATCTATGCCGACCTGCGGGTGACCCTGGATGAAATCCAGCTGCTGGCGCAGGAACACAGCACCCTGCCCACACCCGCGCAGCTGGCCGAAGAAGGCTTTGCGCCGTTCGCCCAGGACGCCAGCTCAGTCAGCCGTGGCGAGCACCGCTGGCAGCTGCTGGCGCCTTCGGCGTACCTGGGCCTGAGCCAGGCCAACGACACCAGCGGTTCGCTGCTGATGCGCGTGAACGGTGCCGAGCCGGATATCTGGCTCAACCGCAGCGCCAACCTGGCCGCCCCTACCGACCTGAGCGACCAGGGGCTGATCGCCGCTGGCTGGCAGCAGGTCGTTGCGCAATTCGACGCTGGCGTCACCCGCCAGCATCGCCACTGACCCCGAGAGAAGATCGATTACCCATGTCTATGTCATCTCCCTTGCTCCGCCTGCTGCTGGTGGGCCTGTTCAGCGTCTTGCTGACACCACTGGCCAATGCCGAGGCGGCCAAGCGCCTGCGTATCGGTATCACCCTGCACCCTTACTACAGCTACGTGGCGAATATCGTCGGCGACAAGGCCGAAGTGGTGCCGCTGATTCCGGCCGGCTTCAACCCCCATGCCTACGAACCGCGCGCCGAAGATATCAAACGCATTGGCACCCTGGACGTGATCGTGCTCAATGGCGTCGGCCATGATGATTTTGCCGACCGCATGATCGCCACCAGCGAACGCCCGGACATCCCGGTGATCGAGGCCAACGCCAATGTGCCGCTGCTGGCCGCCACCGGCAACGCGGCCCGCGGCGCCGGCAAGGTGGTCAACCCGCACACCTTCCTGTCCATCAGCGCCTCCATTGCCCAGGTCAACAACATCGCCCGGGAGTTGGGCAAGCTCGACCCGGACAACGCCCGCGCCTACACCCAGAACGCCCGCGCCTACGGCAAGCGCCTGCGCCAGATGCGCGCCGACGCCCTGGCCAAGCTCACCCGCGCACCCAACGCCGACCTGCGCGTGGCCACGGTGCACGCCGCCTACGACTACCTGTTGCGTGAATTCGGCCTGGAAGTGACCGCCGTGGTCGAACCGGCCCATGGCATCGAGCCAAGCCCGAGCCAACTGAAGAAAACCATCGACCAACTGCGCGAACTGGACGTGAAAGTGATCTTCTCGGAAATGGACTTCCCGTCCTCCTACGTCGATACCATCCAGCGCGAATCAGGGGTCAAGCTGTACCCGCTGTCACATATTTCCTACGGTGAATACAGCGCCGAGAAGTACGAAGTGGAAATGACCGGCAACCTCAACACCGTGGTCCGGGCCATCCAGGAGTCGGGGGCATGACGGCAGCTGAACACCTGAGCGCGGCCAGCATCGGCCCGACGCTTGAATTCAATAACATCTCGCTGACCCTGGGCCGTACGGCGATCCTCGATAACGTCAGTTTTCAGGTGCAACCGGGCAGTATCCACGCCCTGGTCGGCCCCAACGGCGGCGGCAAGAGTTCGCTGATCAAGACGCTGCTGGGGCAAACCCCGCACCAGGGCCAACTGAGCCTGCACTGGCCGGGCACCCCCGGCACCATCGGCTACGTGCCCCAGGCCCTGGAGTTCGACCGTGGCCTGCCGATGACCGTCGATGACTTTATGGCTGCCATGTGCCAGCGGCGCCCGGCCTTTCTCGGCCTGTCCCGGCATTACGCCGGCGCGATTGGCGAGGCGCTGGCGCGCGTGGGCATGCAAGACAAGCGCAAGCGCCGCATGGGCGCGCTGTCCGGCGGCGAGCGCCAGCGGGTGCTGCTGGCCCAGGGCTTGATCCCGGCCCCACAACTGCTGGTGCTCGATGAGCCAATGTCGGCCCTCGACGAAGCCGGGATCCAGGTGTTCGAGCGCCTGCTGGGCGACTGGCGCCAGGCCGGGATCACCGTGCTGTGGATCGAACACGACCTGGAGGCCGTGGGCCGCCTGGCGGATCGCGTCACCGGCCTGAACCGCCGCGTGCTGTTCGACGCCACGCCGCAACAAGCCCTGACCCCGGAGCGCCTGCTCACGCTGTTTTCCACTCACCCACGGAGCGCAGCCCAATGAGCTACGAAGCCTTTCGCTTGATGGTCCAGGGCTGGGCCTCTTCCGGCTACCTGCCGGAAGCCCTGGCCTATGGTTTTGTGGTCAATGCCTTGCTCGCCGGCCTGCTGATCGGCCCGGTACTGGGCGGCCTGGGCACGCTGGTGGTGGTCAAGCGCTTTGCGTTTTTCTCCGAAGCCGTCGGCCATGCCGCGCTGACCGGCGTGGCCGTGGGCATTCTGCTGGGGGAACCCTACACCGGGCCTTATGGCAGCCTGTTCGGCTACTGCCTGTTGTTCGGCATCCTGCTCAACTACCTGCGCAACCGCACCGGCCTGGCCCCCGATACGCTGATCGGCGTGTTCCTCTCGGTGTCCCTGGCCCTGGGCGCGAGCCTGTTGCTGATCCTGGCGGGCAAGATCAACGTGCATATCCTGGAAAACGTGCTGTTTGGTTCGGTCCTGACCGTCAACGGCAATGACCTGCTGGTGCTGGCGGTTGTCGGCTCGTTGGTCATGGCCCTGGCGTTGCCGCTGTACAACCGCATCATGCTCGCCAGTTTCAACCCGCAACTGGCCGCCGTGCGTGGCGTGGCGGTGAAGACCCTGGACTACCTGTTCGTGATCCTCGTCACCCTGATCACGGTGGCGGCGGTCAAGGTCATCGGCGCCATCCTGGTCGGCGCGCTGCTGGTGATTCCGGCCGCGGCCGCACGCCTGCTGAGCCAGTCGCTCAAGGGGTTCTTCTGGGTCTCGGTGGTGATTGCCACGGTCAGCACCCTGTGCGGGATTCTGCTACCGATCATTTTCGACCTGCCCATCCCGTCCGGTGCCGCGATCATCCTCGTCGCCGGCATCGCCTTCGCCCTGGCCGCCATCGCGCGCGGCACGGTCCCCAGCCTGAAAGGGAATCTTGGATAATGCGCCCTGTTCTACGCCCCCTCGCCCTGGCCATCGCCTGCCTGATCAGCACCCCGCTGCTGGCGGCCGACACGGCCAAACCGCTGCCGGTGGCAGCCCAGTCCGCCAAACCGGTCAAGGTCCTGGCGGCCTTGCCCGTGACCTACGGGCTGGCCGACGCCCTGCTCAAGGGCACCCCGGTCAAGCTTGAACGCGCAGCACCGGCCAACTTGCCGGGTTCGCGCCAGACCGCCTACTTTACCGGGCGTGGCGCGCCGGCCTTGCATACCCTGGCACTGGACGCCGACGCGGCCATCGGCCTGCGTTCGCTGTGGCCGGATGACCCGTTGTACCCGGTGGCCCGGCGCAGCAATATCCGCATCGTCGAAGTGGACGCGGCCCGCCCGGTAGACGGTGGCTTGCCGGGCGTGGCCCTGCAGCCAGGCACTGTCGATGGTCTCAATAGCCAGCCGTGGCAATCGAGCAACAACCTGGGGCGCATGGCCGATGTCATGGCCGCCGACCTGAGCCGCCTGGCACCCGGCGCCAAGGCCCGAATCGACAGCAACCTGGCCAGCCTCAAGCAACGCCTGCTCAAGCTGACTGCCGACAGCGAGGCGCGCCTGGCCCAGACCGACAACCTGAGCGTGGTCAGCCTGAGCGATCATTTTGCTTATCTGGTGAGTGGGTTGAACCTGGAGTTGCTCAGCACTGATCCACGGCCGGATGCCGAGTGGTCTGCCGAGGCGCTACAAGCGCTGGCTGCCAGCCTGAAGGACAACGACGTGGCACTGGTACTGCATCATCGCCAACCGGCTGAGGCGGTGAAAGCGGCTATCAGTGCGGGGGGCTCGAAGCTGCTGGTGCTGAACACCGACGGCGCGGACCCGGTGGCGGAGCTGGAAGGGAATGTGGATCAGGTGATCAAGGCATTGGCGCCCTGAAAGCAACACAATACCCATGTGGGAGCGGGCTTGTGTGGGAGCGGGCTTGCCCTAATGCCAGTCAGTTAAGCCTTTTTGTAGGAGCGAGCTTGCTCGCTCCTACAGAAAGCAGAATCCGCTTAACTGACTGGCATTAGGGCTTGCCCGCGATAGCGGTATGTCAGTTAACAACTGTGTTGGCTGATCCACCGCCATCGCGGGCAAGCCCGCTCCCACATTTGATCTGCGCTGCTTTGAGCATTGCGTTCGCTTAACTGATCGGCATTAGGGCTTGCCCGCTCCCACACAAGCCCGCTCCCACATTTGCTTGTGTTCAGCCAGCAGCAACCTGGGCGTCCATCTTCTGGCGCAGGCTCAGCGGGCGCATATCGGTCCACACTTCTTCGATATAGGCCAGGCACTCTTTCTTCATCCCACTTTTACCCACGGTGCGCCAGCCTTCTGGCACGGCCTTGTAGTCGGGCCAGATGGAATACTGTTCTTCATGGTTGACCACTACCTGGAACAGGATGTCTTCGCGGTCAAATACTGAGGTCATTGCGGTTCTCCGTCACTTAAAGGCTGCCACGCACTGCGCGTGGCTGATGTATGTAGGAACGTACAGCGGCGCAGGAAAATTAGAGGCTGGCCACCGCCGCCGCCACCGCCCGCCCGAAGAGTTCTGCCACGCGGTCGATTTCTGCGGCGGTGATGACCAACGGCGGCAGGAAACGCACCACACTGCCATGGCGCCCACCCAGCTCCAGGATCAACCCGCGCTTGAGGCATTCGCGCTGTACCAACGGCGCCAGTTGCCGATGGACCGGCGGGTGGCCCTGGACATCGGGCGTGCCGCTCGGGTTCACCAGTTCCACACCCAGCATCAGGCCGCGCCCGCGGATATCCCCCAGGTGCGGGAAGTCCCGTTGCAGGAGGCGCAGGTGTTCAGCCAGGCGCTCACCCATGGCCGCCGCGTGGTCGGCCACCTTGTGCTCTTTGAGGTAGCGCATCACCGCCGAGCCCGCCGCCATGGCCATCTGATTGCCACGGAAGGTCCCGGCATGGGCGCCCGGCAGCCAGGTGTCGAGCCACTGGCTATACACCACCACCGCCAGCGGCAAGCTGCCGCCAATGGCTTTGGACAGCACTACCACATCAGGCACAATACCAGCATGTTCAAAGGCAAACATCTTGCCGGTGCGCCCGAAACCGCTCTGGATCTCGTCGACGATCAACGCCACCCCGGCCTGCTCGGTAATCCGCCGCAGGCCGCGCAGCCAATCGAGGTCGGCCGGGATCACACCACCTTCGCCCTGCACCACTTCAACGATCACCGCCGCCGGCAGCAACACCCCGGCCTCCGGGTCATTGAGCAGGTTCTCCAGGTAATGCAGGTTGACCTTGACCCCCTCGGCCCCACCCAGGCCGAACGGGCACCGGTAGTCGTAAGGGAATGGCAAGAATTGCACGCCATTGGCCAGCAAGGCCCCCAACGGCTTTTTCGGCCCCAGGCTGCCCATCAGGCTCAACGCGCCCTGGCTCATGCCGTGGTAACCGCCCTGGAACGACAGCACCGTGCTGCGCCCCGTAGCGGTACGCACCAGCTTCAGCGCCGCTTCCACCGCATCGGTGCCGGTGGGGCCGCAAAACTGGATCTTTGCCTCCCGCGCCAGTTCCACGGGCAACAGGCTGAACAGGTCCTGCACAAACTGATCCTTGACCGGTGTGGTCAAGTCCAGGGTATGCAGGGGCAATTCGTCCAGCAGCACCTGCTGGATCGCCTCGATCACCACCGGATGGTTATGCCCCAGGGCCAATGTCCCGGCCCCGGCCAGGCAGTCGATAAAGCTGCGACCCTCAACGTCCTCGACATAAATACCCTTGGCCCGCTTGAGCGCCAGGGGGATACGCCGCGGGTAGCTGCGGGCATTGGACTCCTGCAGGCGCTGGCGGGCCAGCAGCGGTGATTCATCGAACTGGTACAGCGTTTCCACCGGAGTCGGGCTGGCCGACACCTGCAACTCTTCAATGCGACTGGTAGCGACTGACATCTCTAGATCCCTCAATACGCGAATGATGGTGACCAAACTGCCAACCCGTTGATGTGGCGTGCACACGGGTTTCCTGTTCTGGAAACGCTTCAGCGGCGCGGGGATTTACACCAGTGCCGGCGAAAAACCGGCAAATAGCCGGTCACTCGCCGGCACTGGTGTACTTTTCATTCAACGCATAAAGAATCGCGCAGGTCTCGATATCCAGCTGCCCACGATAGTCGGCGGGCCGGAAGTGCATCTGGAAGGCCCGCACCCGCTGCTCGAACGCCTGGCGGTTTTTTGCCGGGGCGTAGCCATAGCGCTGGAAGGCCCGTTCGACCTCCACCTCCTGGGGCAACCCCAGGCGAAAGCGCCGCACATAGGCATTTTTGACCTCTTCATCGAACCAGGCGCCAATGCCGGCCTCGAACAAATCGTGCCAGGGCAAGCGTGGCCCCGGGTCACTTTTGCGCCAGAACGCCACATCCGCATGGCCGACGATATCCCTGGCACCGATCTGCGGATGACGGGCGCAAATATCGCGGATCAGGGTGATCAGCACGGCGATCTGCTCCAGGTCATAGGCCGGAAAGGTCAATACACCGCCCTCATCGCGGGCCAGGTTGACGATCTCGATGCCGATGGAACGACTGTTGACGTTATCGCGGCCCGCCCAATGGCTGGCGCCTGCATGCCAGGCCCGCTGGCGCTCGTCCACCAACTGGAACACCCGCAGTTCGTCGTAGCCGGCGTTTCGGTAGCTGGCCTCACGGGGATCGGGCAACAGGTAATGGGCACTGACACCCAGCTGCGTCAGGGTGCGCAGGGAGGAGGCAAAGGGCGCGGCGGTGTAATGCACCACCAACTGGCGCACGGCTTCGCCATTGCGCGCATTAAAATCCTTGGCGGGGTAAGTGGAATCGATGACCAACATAAGCGCTGTCCTTTTCAATACAGGCTGAGTCATTCAGCCGGCAAACCTGCAAACACAAAAATTAACGCCATCCTGAAGCGTCGGGCCTGAGGATGGCGGTAGTTATGTGTGTGCAAGCAAGGATCAGCGGCGCAACGGCATCCCCAGGTCGACCCGCAGGCCGTCGGGCTGACTGTCGAAGACCAGGGAACAGGAACAACGCTGGACAATCGCCTGCACGATGGCCAGGCCCAGGCCACAACCGCCGCTGTTGCCATTGCGCCAGAAACGCTCGGTCAGGTGCTGCAGGTCTTCGCTGGAGATCGGCGCGCCATGGTCGCGCACGCGGAACACCACTTGATGGCCCTGGGTAAACACGCTCAATTGCACCCGCGTCTCGGCCGGGGTATGGCGCAGGGCGTTATCCAACAGGTTGCGCAAGGCGGCAACTGCCAGGCCCACGGGCATTTCCACCGGGTTATCGGGCAGGTTGTCCGGCAGGACCAGGTCGATACGCCGGTTATCGCCGGCATGGGCGTCCTGGATCGCCAGGCGCGCCACTTGCTCGGCGCTGGACTGCAAACCGTCGTCAAACGACAGGCTGCCCTCGACCCGCGCCAGCAGCAGCAATTGCTCCAGGGTGCGATGCAGGCGGTCGGCGCCCTCCTCGGCATGGGCCAGGGATTGGTCGCGGGCCGCGCCGTCGGTCATACGCGCCACTTGCAGGTGGGTCTTGATCGCCGTGAGCGGGCTGCGCAGCTCGTGGGCGGCATCGCCGGTCAGCCGGCGCTCGCGCTCGATAGTCTTGGCAATGCGTTGCAACAGCTGGTTCTGGGTGTCGAGCAACGGCTTGAGTTCGCTGGGCAACGGGTGAATCTGCAAGGGCTCAAGGGAGTCGGCGCTGCGGCGCATCAAGGCGTCGCGCATGCGGTTGAGCGGCACCAGGCTCTGGCCGATCCCCAGCCACAACAGGCACAGGCAGCCGAGCAGGGCCACGCCCACCGGCACCGAGGCCGCCAGCAGGATCGACAGGTTCAACGCCTCGCGCTCTACCTGGCGATCCGCCGTGGTGATGAACAAATCGCCACGGGCCAGGGTAAAGCTACGCCAGGCGGCACCGTCGATGATCTGGTCGCGAAAGCCGCTTTGCCGGGATTCCAGGCCCTGGTCCGGGGTGTTGTGGTTACGGGCCAGGATTTCGCCACGCAATGAGCTGACCTGGCACGCCATGCCACCCGGCACATTCAGTTGCTCGGCGCCAAAACGCTTGCCCTCGCCCACGCTGGCCAGGCCCGGCATCTGCTCCATCAGCCCGGCCACCATGCGCGCCGAGGCCACCAGCCGTTGGTCCAGGGAAAACATCATCTGGTTACGCAGGTCGTTGAGCATCCAGGCCGCCGCCAGCACCCAGATCAGCACAAAAGCAGCGCCCAACTTGAAGGTCAGGCGCAGACGCAGGCTCATCACGAGGCGTCCTCTGCACCGGCCGCCGGGCCCAGGCGATAGCCCAGGCCGCGCACGGTTTCGACAATGCCGTTGCCCAGCTTGCGGCGCAGGTGGTGGATATGCACGTTCAGGGCGTTGCTTTCCAGCTCATCGTTGAAGCCGTAGACGCTGTCCTTGAGCTGCTCGCTGGACAGCACCCGGCCACGGTTGTGCAGCAGGGCCTGCAACAGGGCCTGTTCGCGACGGGACAGGTCCACGGGCTGACCGCCCAGCAGGGTTTCGCGGCTGCTGGGGTTGTAGGTCAGCTGGCCATGTTCGATCAGGTTGACGCTGCGCCCGGCCACGCGACGCAACAGGGTTTGCAGGCGCGCGGCCAGTTCGCGCAGGTCGAAGGGCTTGAGCAGGTAGTCGTCGGCACCGGCTTGCAGGCCATCGACACGGTTGGTCACCGAATCCCGCGCAGTGAGGATCAGCACCGGAATCTCCAGGCCCGCGCTGCGCTGTTGCTGCAGCAGTTTCAGGCCGTCTTCATCTGGCAGGCCGAGGTCGAGCACCATGATGTCGAACTCCGCCGCCTTGAGCATCGCCCGCGCGGCGGCGGCCGTGGCTACGCGCTCGACCGTAAAGCCCTGGGCGCCGAGACCGGCAACGATGCCACTGGCGATCAGGTCATCGTCTTCACAGACCAGTACGTGCATGCTGAACCCTTTGCAAAAATGCTGATTTAAAGGCGGGCGGATTAAGCGTGCATTATGCCGAAAAAGATGCGCGCTCCGAAAATCCCTACACTCTAGAATATAGCCCGGTTAATCATCGGTTAATCAGCACCCCACATTGTGTGCTCCACTTGCATCGAACTAAGGCTTGACCATGCGGCATCTGTTTATCTTCCTGCTGGTATTTTTCACTGGATTGGCCCAGGCCGCGCCTGGCAGCAATCCGTTCGAGACCAAAACCGAATTCCTCCCGGTGGGCAAGGCCTTCACCTTTACCTCCGAGCGCCTGGCTTCCGGTGAAACCCAGCTGTATTGGCAGATTGCCGATGGTTATTACCTGTACCAGCAACGCATGAAGTTCGAGGGCCTGGCCGAGCAACCGGTGTTGCCCCAGGGCGAGGCCCATAGCGACGAGTTCTTTGGCGAGCAACAGGTGTATCGCCAGGGCCTGGAAGTGAAGCTCCCGGCCGGCGCCACCGGCCAGGTGAAACTGGGCTGGCAGGGCTGTGCCGATGCCGGCCTGTGCTACCCGCCGCAATCGCTCACCGTGGACCTGGGCGGCAACCCCGCCGTGGCCGCCACCGCCGAGGCCCAGGATGAAAGCCTGGCCAGCGGCCTGCAACAACGCAGCCTGGGTTGGAGCCTGCTGGTGTTCTTCGGCCTGGGCCTGTTGCTGGCGTTTGCCCCATGTTCGCTGCCGATGCTGCCGATCCTGGCTGGCCTGGTGGTGGGCAGCGGTGCCAGCCCACGCCGTGGTTTTGCCATGGCCACCAGTTATGTGGTGTGCATGGCCCTGGTGTATGCCGCCCTCGGCGTGCTGGCCGCGCTGGCCGGCAGCAACCTGGCCGCGCTGCTGCAAACCCCGTGGATCCTCGGTAGCTTCGCCGCCTTGTTTGTGATCCTCTCCCTGCCAATGTTCGGTTTCTTTGAACTGCAACTGCCGGCCTTCCTGCGCGATCGCCTGGACAACGCCACCCGCCAGCAACGTGGCGGCAGCCTGGTCGGCGCCGGGGTGCTCGGCGCCTTGTCCGGCCTGCTGGTGGGCCCGTGCATGACCGCGCCCCTGGCCGGCGCCCTGCTGTATATCGCGCAAAGCGGCAATGCCCTGCACGGCGGCCTGATCCTGTTTGCCATGGGTATCGGTATCGGTGTGCCCCTGCTGTTGCTGGTGACGGTGGGCAATCGCTTCCTGCCCAAGCCGGGCAACTGGATGAATGTGCTCAAGGGCGTGTTTGGCTTCCTGTTCCTCGCGACCGCCGTGTTGATGATTCGCCCGGTCGTCGACGAAAGCCTGTGGCTCGGCTTGTGGGGCGTGCTGGCCCTGGTCATGGCCTACTGCGGCTGGAGCCTGGCCCGCGAGCACGGGCTGGTCGCCAGGGTCCTGGGTGCCGGTTCCCTGGTCCTGGGGTTGTGGGGCGCGATCCTGGTGATCGGCGCCGCCGGTGGTAGCGATGATCTCTATCAGCCGCTCAAGGTTTTCGGCGGCTCGCCGGTCGCTGGCGCGCCGAGCGCCCATGACAGCTTTATCACCGTCAACGATCCGATAGCCCTGCAAGCCCAGCTCGACAGCGCCAAGGCCCAGGGCCAATGGGTGTTGCTGGACTACTACGCCGACTGGTGCGTATCGTGCAAGATCATGGAAAAACAGGTGTTCGGCAAAGCCGAAGTGCTGGACGCCCTGAAGAACGTGCGCCTGCTGCGCCTGGACGTCACCGCCGACAACGCCGCCAGCCGCGAACTGCTGGGCCGTTACAAAGTCCCCGGCCCACCGAGCTTTGTGTGGATCGGCCCGGACGGTGAAGAGCGCCGCGCCCAACGCATCACTGGCGAAGTGGATGCCGCCGCCTTCCTGCAACGCTGGACCCAGACCCGGGACGCGCGCTGATGCTGACCTTGACCATCGGCACCTTCGCCATCGCCTTGAACCACCTGCTGCTGATCAGTGCGCTGATCCTCGCCACCCTGGTGGGCTGGCGCGTGGCCAAACGAGGCGGCGAGAACCCCGAATCCGTGCTGTTCAGCCTGTTCCTGCTGGGCATGCTCAGTGCGCGTATCGGTTTTGTGCTGATGTACTGGTCGTACTACCGCGACGACCCGCTGCAGATCGTCGACCTGCGCGACGGCGGTTTCCTGGCCTGGCCTGGGGTGATCGTGCTGATCATCGCCGCCCTGCTGTGGAGCTGGCGCCGCCCGGCCCTGCGCAAGCCGCTCACGGCCGGTGTGGTCAGCGGCCTGGCCTTCTGGGCGCTGGCCAGTTTCTCGTTGAATATCTACGAAAAAGGCACGCGCCTGCCGGATATCGCCCTGCGCAATGCCGATGGCGAAACCGTGCAACTGGCCGACTACCAGGGCGGCCCACTGGTGATCAACCTGTGGGCCACCTGGTGCCCACCCTGCCGACGGGAAATGCCGGTGCTGGAAAACGCCCAGAAACAACGGCCGGATGTGACCTTTCTGTTCGTCAACCAGGCCGAAAGCATGCAAAGCGTCAGCACCTACCTGGCCACCCAGGGCCTGAACCTGGACAACGTGCTGTTCGACGCCAGCGGCCGCCTGGGCCAGGCCGTGGGCTCCATGGCCCTGCCCACCACCCTCTTCTATCAAGCCGATGGCCGGCTGATCAACAGCCACCTGGGCGAGCTGTCCCAGGCCAGCCTGGCCCGCGCCATGGAATCTTTCGCCCCCACGGACTCGACTGCCGCCAAGACGGCCCCTGCAAGGAAACCCTTATGCCCCACCTCCGCCACCTGCTGACCCTACTGCCCCTGACCCTCGCCGCCAGCCTCGCCCATGCCGAAGAATGGCCGGCACCGATCAAACAGATCGAAGCCAAGGGTGCCAAGATCATCGGTAGCTTCGACGCACCGGGCGGGCTCAAGGGCTATGCCGCGCAATACCAGAACCGCGGCATGGCGCTGTACCTGACCGCCGACGGCCAGCACGTGCTGGCCGGCAACCTGTACGACGCCAAGGGCAATGACCTGAGCACCGCGCCCCTGGAAAAGCTGGTCTACGCGCCGATGGCCAAGGAAATCTGGGCCAAGATGGAGCAAAGCAGCTGGATCCAGGACGGCGATAAAAATGCGCCGCGCACCGTCTACCTGTTCAGCGACCCCAACTGCCCGTACTGCAATATGTTCTGGGAACAGGCGCGGCCTTGGGTCAAGGCCGGCAAGGTGCAATTGCGCCACATCATGGTGGGGATTATCCGCGAGGACAGCCCGGGCAAATCGGCGGCGCTGCTGGCCAGCAACGATACGGCCAAGGCCCTGGAAGAACATGAGTCGGCGGGTAAAGCCAGCAAGCTCAAGGCACTGAACAAGATCCCCGCCCAGATCCAGGCCAAGCTCGATGCCAATATGAAGCTGATGGAGGAGCTGGAGTTGTCGGCCACCCCGGCGATTTTCTATCTGGATGACAAGGGTCAGTTGCAGCAACAGCAAGGGGCGCCGTCGCCGGACAAGTTGGGGAAAATCCTTGGCAGCAAATAATTGCCCGTTAAAAGACAGGCCCTGCTAGCAGGGCCATGTCTCAGTAAAAGAGAAGGTACTCCCCCACTGGTTCAACGGAAGGAGCACCGGTTTCAAGCCCCCCAAAAAGTGAAAAAGTCTATATACGCATGATCTGATGCCCTGACGATCATTGACGTAATGCTACTGTCAGCAGGCGCCGTAAAATCAATCCAGTGATTTTGCTGATCATTATCCGAAGGTGCCGGGGGGAGGTAACGTGAACCAATGCTCCTACCGGTCTTATCGTAAAACACAATGTCAACCGGATGCTGTTGCCATGTGTAGGCAAATTTGACTCTTTGGCTAGCCAATTTGAAATCAACCCGTATGCGCTGCTCGGGAACCTGGTTAGAGCTATTGCTACAAACCACTAACGCCGGGCCATCCAACATGCCGGGGGTGGTCCACGCGTAGAACTCAATACCGGATGTCCCCCCAGACCCCGGTAATAGTGTGATCGTCATTGTTGCAATATCAACGCTTTGACCTGCGGAAATTTTGCGATTGGGCTGCCCGGTGAAGTTTTCATAACGTATTTCTGGCTCCATGCGCACACTCAGGATCAAGGCGGGGAACACCACCGCCGCACTTTCCTGATTGCTCCCATCAGCAGTGACTTTGCAGGTAAAGGTCAAGGTGCTGAAATTCTTCAATAGCTCAAGCTCGATTCGTTTCAAGGCTTGCCGCAAGCCGGCAGTGACCTCGCCTGCCGTCACCTCTTTGCCCAGGTAAATATTGAAGAGGTAAGGGCTGCCATCCTTACGCGTCCCGATACCCCGCAGCCACACCTTCTGACCTGGCAAGATAAACCACCAGGGCTCAACCCTGATGTCCGCATCCCCGGTAAAGGTGCGCAAATCCAGGATGCCATTGGTCGCCTGTGGCACCACCGGCGTCGGCAAACGCACCGGCACACTGATCTGCAAATCAAGGTCCGCAGAAGTCGCCACTTTGCACAGGCTGGTGACGGTGTAGTGGATCTTTACCGTCTTGCCGCTCCCATGGATCACCGCTTCCCGAGGTATATGGAAGTCCACGTATTGCGGGTCGTTATTGCCTGGCTTGGACATCAGCGGCAGGCATGTACCGTCCGAGCGTTTCCAGCACACGCTGATCCCATGGCTGGCACTCATGCGCTCATACGCTACCCGTACCGTCACACCCTCCCGGCCGTTGTACACCGTCAGTTGGGAACCCACCGCTTCGCGCACCGTTGGGGCGTTGAGCACCAGGTCTTCCTGGACAACCTCCAGGCTCAACACGGGGAATGTCTGCGCACTGCCCCGGTCCAACCGGCCGTTGAAATTCACCGCAAAATGCACCTGGAGATCACTGCAATCGGCCAGTGCCTGCAACGCCAGGCGCGGCAGCTGCGCACTGACGCCACTGGCCAGCCACTCTTCGGTGACCGGTTCACCTTCCAATACCTCAAAGCGGTAGGGGCTGCCATCTTCCTCCTCGCCTGTGATCCACATCCAGCACGCTTGCCCCAAGGCCATATAGTCCCATACCACCACCAAGGCAGTGGCATCGCCGCTAAACGTATTGAGGTCCAAAACATTACCGGTTGATTGCTCCACCCTTGGCGTCGGCAAGCCACTGAGACCTAAAACCTCGACCTCCCTCGCAGGCGATTGCCACTCACTGCCATCGCAGCGCATCACGCGGTAGGCCAGCAGAATGGGCTGGTTGAAATTGGCACTGATGGCAGAAGGCGGCACCCAAAACTCAAGACTGGCCTCATCCGCCACCTGCTGACACTCCAACACTGGCGAACCCGACCCTGGCGTGCCGATAACCGTTGGGCACACCCGGTCCCCTGGACACATAAACTCGTAGGCCACCTGAAGATGTGCGCCGTCTACTGTGTTCACCGGGTTGAGTACCCAGCCGTCGGCGCCGCAGTCCACGGACTCGACCAGATGGGGCGCGGTCAGTGCCAGATGGGGTTCGGTGAGCAACGTCGTAACAAGGCCCGGAAACCCAATGTAAGTAGGATTCGGACCCGTACTGGGGCGAAACGCTACATAAAAATACGCATACAGTTCACTGCCATGCTTGAGCGCTGCCAGATCGGCTCGAGGCAGAGCCCTACTCCAGCCATTACGCACTTCGTCCGCCGTGACCGCCTCGTTACGGTAGTAAGTACGCCTGAATCGCGAACCGTCGATATATTCCCCAGCAACATAAAGCTCGACCACATTGGTCGTGGCGATAAATGCCCAAGGCTCGACATGGATAACCGGGTCATCGCAGCACAGTAGAGCCAGATCCAGAACGTCCTTGTGCATGCCTAAAAAGAGTGGGGAAGGTGCATTCGAGGGCCGATCAATGACAACTGCCCCTGCCGCCGAAGGGGGATACGCCTGGCCATCTACCGTTACGATGTAAGAGAACGAGATGGGGGCAATGCTGATGTTTATCCCCACGTATTGCGCAGGAATCACAAAATCGACACACCCGGCCTCGACTCCATCCTGAGCGCTGACAGGAGCGTACTCCCCACCAGAGATAGGCCAACGGACCGTAATCCGGTGACGCGGAGTCATCTCCTCATAGCGGACCCGAATGGTAGCTCCCGCCACCAATTTCAGCGAATCGACTTTCAGTGCGCCCTCAGCCTCAACGAGGATGGGGGCAGGCAGCTCAAGAGGTGGCAATGTACCTGACATAATGAAAACTCCTTTTCAATGGCCGTTTTGCCAGAGGCTTAAGCCTTACGCCCCATTGGCACTGGCCTAGCAAACGCCCAAAAAAAGTAATTTTCTACTGTCAGAATTCACAGTTTGCATGGAAAAGTGGCGCCGCTGCCTGCTCAGCACAGCAGCCCCACTCCTGTTTAGAGTCCCTCCAGCTCCGCCATCAAATCACTCAACCGGTCCACCGTGCCGGCACTGATCTCATGGGCCGCCAAGCCCTCGATATAGCTCGCCAGCTCGGCCACCGTGCTGCACTCGAACATCGCCCGCAGCGGTACATCCTGTTGCAGGCTCTTCTGCACCCGCGAGGCGATTTGTGTGGCCAGCAACGAATGCCCACCCAGCTCGAAGAAGTTATCCAGCACGCCCACCTGCCCGACCTTCAGCACCTCGGCCCAGATCGTGGCCAGGGTCTGCTCCAGTTCGCTGCGCGGCGCCAGGTAGTCCTGGCTGTGCAGTTGGCCGATCTCCAGGGCCGGCAGGGCCTTGCGGTCGAGCTTGCCGTTGGCGTTCAGCGGCAGGCGCTCGAGCCACAACCAGTGCAACGGCACCATATACTCCGGCAACTCGCTGCGCAGGCGTTGCTTGATGCGGTCCAGGCGTTCGCCAGGGCTGAGGCTGGCGTCGCTGGCAACCAGATAGCCGACCAAGTGCTTGCCATTGACCCCTTCCTGCACGCCGACGGCAGCATCGCGCACTTCGGGTTGTTCATGCAGACGCGCCTCGATTTCACCCAGCTCGATGCGGTAGCCGCGAATCTTCACCTGGTGGTCGATACGCCCGACGTACTCCAGCACCCCATCGCTGCGCCGCCGCGCCAGGTCGCCGGTGCGGTACAGACGCTCCCCGGGTGCGCCAAACGGGTCCGGCACAAACACCTGGGCGGTGCGCAGCGGATCGCTGACATACCCGCGCCCCACACCGGTGCCGGCCACGCACAACTCGCCCACCGCGCCTTGCGGCACCAACTCCAGCGCGCCATCAAGGAGGTACAGGCGGTTGTTATCCGTCGGCATGCCGATCGGCAGGTAGGTGCCGCGGGTCGAGGCCAGGTCGACGCGGAAGAGCGCCACGTCATCCGAGCATTCCGCCGGGCCGTAGGCATTGACCAGGCCGATGTGCGGGTAACGCAGCAGCCATTGGTGCGCCAGTTCCGGCGGCATTGCCTCACCGGTCGGCAGCATCCAGCGCAGGCCCTCCAGGCTGATGCGCTCCTGGGCAAGCATGCCCTGGATCAGCGACGGTACGCTTTCCAGCACGGTGATGCCCTGGGCCTGCACATGGGCCAGCAAGCCCTGCGGATCATGGGCGATGGTGTTGGGGACGATATCCACCCGCGCGCCAAACAGCGGCGCGGCGAGGAACTGCCACACGGAAATATCAAAGCTCTGGGACGCGGTCTGGGCGATCACATCCTGCTCGCTCAGGTGCAGGTACGGCACCTTACTCAGTTGGTTGTTGAGCATGCCACGCTGCTCGACCATCACACCCTTGGGCAACCCGGTGGAGCCGGAGGTGTAGATCACATAGGCCAGGTTGTCCGGGCCGCTGTAGATCCCCGGATTGCTATCTGCGCCCACGATGTCTTCCCACACCAGCAACTTCGGCCGCGCGCCGCAGGCAAAGTCGTCGAGCAACACCTGCGCCTGTTCAAGGCAGGCCGCAGTGCACACCAGCAATGGCGTGCGGCTCAGGTCGATGATCCGGCTCAAGCGTTGGCTCGGCAGGCCGGGATCCAGCGGCAAGTAACCGGCACCGGCCTTGAAGCTGCCGATGATCATGCCCAGCAGGTCCAGGCCACGCTCGGCCAGCAGCACCACCGGCTGGTCCAGGCCGACACCCGCCGCGACCAGGGCATGGCCCAGGCGGTTGCTGCGCTGGTTCAGTTCGGCATAGGTCCATTGCTGCTCCAGACAACTGGCGGCGATGCGCTGCGGATGCTGCGCCACTTGCGCCTCGAACAGTTCGACGTAGCTGCGCTCCAGCGGGTACTCATGGGCGCTCTGGTTGCAAGCGTGCACCAGGAACTCGCGTTCCTGCGCGCCCATCAGCGGCAGGTCGGCCATCTCACCATGGAAGCCCTGCACCAGCGCCAGCAGCAGGCGCTTGAACTCGGCGAGCATGCCCTGCACGGTGCTTTCATCAAAATAACGCTGGTCATAGGACAGGTGCAGCCCCAGGTCATCGCCCGGGTAGCACACCGCCGTCAGCGGGAAGTTGGTGTGGGTACGGCCCGAGTCCGAGGTGGCGTTGAGGCTTTGCGCGCGGTCCAGCACCGAGACTTCCACCGGGGCGTTTTCAAATACAAACAGGCTGTCGAACAGCGGCTGGCCCTTGGGCAGTTCGCTGTGCTCCTGAATAGTCACCAGCGGCAGGTACTCGTACTCGCGCAGTTGCATATTGCTGTCGAGCAAGGCGCTCAACCACTGGCGCACGCTGCACGGCTGATCGTCCTCGGGCACCTTGACCCGCAGGGCGATGCTGTTGATAAACAGGCCGACCGTGCGCTGCATCTGCGGCATGTCCACCGGGCGCCCGGCCACGGTGACGCCGAACAGCACGTCACGCTCGCCGCTCAAGCGCCGCAGCACCAGGGCCCATGCGGCCTGGGCGAAGGTATTGACGGTCAGTTGATGAGCCTGGGCCAGCTCACGCAATTGCGCGCCATCGCGCGAATCCAGACGGGTATAGCAATCGCCTACGACCATGCCGCCACTGTGGCCGGCGTGTTCGCGCAGGAATGGCCGGTCGCTGGGGATCGGTGTGGTGCGCTCAAAGCCTTGCAGGTTCTGTTGCCACCACTGCCGCGCCTCGGCCAGGTTCTGGCGTTGCAGCCAGGCGATGTAGTCGCGATAGCGTGGCGGCGCGGCCAGTTGTGCCTCGCGGCCCTCCCCCAGGGCCATGTAGATCTCGAAGAAGTCATTCATCAACAACGAGCGGCACCAGGCATCGATCAGGATGTGGTGGTTGCTCATCATGAACCAGTAGCGGGCCTCGCCGACGCGGATCAGGCGCAGGTGGAACGGCGCCTGGTTGAGCAGATCGAAACCGGCCTCGCGCTCGCTTTTGAGCAGGGCTTGCAAGCGTGGCTCCTGTTGCTCGGCCGGGGTGCCGGTCCAGTCCAGGTATTCAATCGGCGTGCTGCCGGGCTTGTGGATCACCTGCAACATCTCTTCGCCGACATTCCAGCAGAACGACGCGCGCAAGGCTTCATGCCGGGCGATCACGGCTTTCCAGGCCAGGGCAAAACGCTCGGGGTTGAGCTCGCTGTGGATGCGGTAGCGGTCCTGCATGTAATACAGGCCGGTGCCCGGTTCCAGCAGGGTGTGCAACAGCAGGCCTTCCTGCATGGGCGTCAGCGGGTACACGTCCTCGATGGCGCTGGCCGGCACCGGCAGTGCATCCAGTTGCGCCTGGGTCAGGTGCGCCAAGGGGAAGTCGGACGGCGTCAGGCCACCGGCATCCTCATGTAGGCAGTGGGCGATCAGGCTGTGCAATTCGTCCAGGTAGGCGTCGGCCAGGTCGCTGATGGTCTGGCGCTCGTGGCGTTCACGGCTGAAGGTCCAGCGCAGCACCAGTTCGCCACCGTACACCTGGCTGTCCACACTCAGGGCGTTGGGCAGCGGCGCATCCGGGTCATGGGCTGGGCCGGCAGGCGTTTCCAGCGGGTGGAACAGCGCCTGGCTGTCGAAGCTCTGGTCGAACTGCCCGAGGTAGTTGAACGTAATCGAAGCGCTCGGCAACGCCGCCATGGCCTGGCGACAAGGGCTGTCGGCCAGGTAGCGCAGCACGCCATAGCCCAGGCCCTTGTGCGGGACAGCGCGCAATTGTTCCTTGATCGCCTTGATCGACGCGCCCGGCCCGGCCTCCTGTGGCGTCAGGCGCAGTGGGTAGGCGCTGGTGAACCACCCGACACTGCGGGTCAGGTCGATCTCATCGAACAGGGCTTCGCGGCCATGGCCTTCCAGTTGGATCAGGGTCGATGTGTGCCCACTCCAGCGGCACAGTACGCGGGCCAATGCCGTCAACAACAGGTCGTTGACCTGGGTGCGGTAGGCGCTCGGCGCCTGTTGCAGCAATTGGCGGGTGCGCTCGGCATCCAGGCGCACGCTGACGGTCTCGGCGTCGCGATGGCGCAGGCTGCCGTGCGCCCGGTCCACCGGTAGCGCCACCGCCGGGCCGGCCAACTGTTGCTGCCACAGGCTCAGTTC
Organism: Pseudomonas sp. ICMP 8385; assembly: GCF_002699915.1. NCBI lineage: Bacteria > Pseudomonadati > Pseudomonadota > Gammaproteobacteria > Pseudomonadales > Pseudomonadaceae > Pseudomonas > Pseudomonas sp. ICMP 8385. The sequence continues at coordinate 181,488 of NZ_LKBY01000135.1, forward strand.
TTCGCGCAGGGATTCGCTGCTGGCATAGGCCTGCAAACGGGCGGCCCAGTCGCGCACGGCACTGGTCTTGGCCGGCAGGCTGACGGCCTGGCCGTCGCTCAGTTGGCGATAGACGTTTTGCAGGTCTTCCAGCAAGACACGCCAGGACACGCCATCCACCACCAGGTGATGGATGGCGATCAGCAAGCGTTGCTGGCCAAGCGGCCCGTCCACCAGCAAAGCGCGCAACAGCGGGCCGTGCTCCAGGTCGAGGCTGCGCTGGGCATCGGCGAACAGCGCCTCGCACTGCGCCATATCCGCCACCTGGGCCAGCCACAACACGCCGCCCTCCGGTATTGCCAGATGCTCGGCATGCCATTGCGCGTCGCGCTGGGTAAAGCCCAGGCGCAAGGCGTCGTGGTGTTCCAGCACAGCCAGTAGCGCCTGCTCCAGGCGACGTGGATCGAGGGCCTGCACCGGTGCCAGCACCAAGGCCTGGTTCCAGTGCTGGCGCGCCGGGATCTCGCTGTCGAAGAACCAGTGCTGGATTGGCGTCATGCCCGAAGGGCCGGTCAATACACCTTGCTCGGCAGTGATCTGCTCACTGCGCGTGGCCACTGCGGCCAGGGCCTGCACGCTCTGGTGCTGGAACAGGTCGCGGGGGCTGAAGTGAATCCCCGCCTGCCGCGCCCGGCTGACCACCTGGATCGACAGGATCGAATCGCCGCCCAGCTCAAAGAAGTTATCGTGCAACCCGACCTGCCGCACATTGAGCACCGCACACCAGATCGCGGCGAGGCTCAGCTCCAGCGCATTGCTCGGCGCCACATACGCTTGCCGATTGGCCTCGGGGTCCGGCTGCGGCAAGGCGCGGCGGTCGAGCTTGCCGTTGGCGGTCAGCGGCATGCTGTCGAGCACCATCAGGTGCGCGGGCACCATATAGTCCGGCAGTTGCGCCTTCAGGTGGCTCTTGAGTGCCTCGCGCAAGGCGGTGTGGTCACTGGCAGCGCTGACCAGGTACGCCGCCAGTTGCTTGCCACCCGGCGTGTCCAGGGCCAGGACCACGGCTTCGCGTACCGCCTCGTGTTCCAGCAGACGGGTTTCGATCTCGCCCAGTTCGATACGGAAACCGCGGATTTTCACCTGATGATCGATGCGCCCCAGGTACTCCACCAGGCCATCGGCGCGCTGACGTACCAGGTCGCCGGTGCGATAGAGACGCCCGCCATCGGCATAGGGGTCGGCCACAAAACGTTCGGCGGTCATGCCCGGACGCTGGTGATAACCCTGGGCCAGGCCGGCGCCGCCCACGTACAACTCGCCGGTCGCGCCCTGGGGCACCAGCGCCAGGTCGGCATCCAGAATATAGGCAACCCGGGCGCCGATGATGCTGCCGATCGGCACACTGCCGGCGCCCTCCTCCAGCACCTGCGGCGCCAGGCTGGCCAGGGGCATGACCACGGTTTCGGTCGGCCCGTAGGCGTTGAAAAACAGCGCCGGCTGGAACGCCGCACGGATACGCGCCAAATGCTCGCCGGTCAGGGCTTCGCCGCCGGTGATGCACATGCGCACCGGCAAGGTCTGGTGTTGCGTGGCCAGCCATTGCGCCAACTGGCTGCCATAGCTGGGGGTAAAGCCGAGGATATTGATACGGTGCTCACGGATCAGCCCGCAGATTTCTTCGGCATCCCATTGGCCCTGGGCGCGCAATACCACCTGCGCGCCACTGAGCAACGGCACCAGCAGGCGCTCGGTGGCGGCGTCGAAGTTGATCGAATAGAAGTGCAGCTCACAATCGTCGGGGCGCATGCCAAAGCGCTCGATCACTGCCTGGCAATGCATGGCGATTTCACCGTGGGACACCACCACGCCCTTGGGCTTGCCGGTGGAACCGGAGGTGTAGATCAGGTACGCCTGGTGCTGCGCCAGGCTGATCGTCGGCAGGTCGCTGGCCGGGTAGTTGGCCAGCGCCGGCAGGTCATCTTCCAGGCACCAGCCACTGACGCTGGCGGGCAACTCGCCCAAGGCCTTGAACATCGCCCCATCGCTGAGCAGCAGGCCGATGCCGCTGTCTTCGATCATGTAGTGCAGGCGGTCCAGCGGGTATTCCGGGTCCAGCGGCACATAGGCGCCACCGGCCTTGAGGATCGCCAGCAGGCCGATGACCATTTCCAGTGAGCGCGGCAGCGCCAGGCCGACCCGCACCTGCGGGCCCACCCCACGCTCGCGCAACATCCAGGCCAGGCGATTGGCGCGGCGGTCCAGCTCGCGGTAGCTCAGGGTCTGCCCGGCAAAGGTCAATGCCGGGGCATCGCCACGGGCCTGGACCTGTTGGCTGAACAACTGATGGATGCACTGGTCGAGACGGTGCTCGCCAGCCTCAATGCCGAGGCTGTCTTGCAGCGCATGCTGTTCATCGACGTGCAACAGCGGCAGTTCGCTCAAGCGCTGTTGCGGGTCGACGATCAACGCCTCCAGCAGGTTGCACCAATGGGCGGCCATGCGCGCAATGCGCGGCTCATCGAACAGGTCGGTACTGTAGGTCAGGCAGCAACCCAGGCGATGGTCGAGGTCGGTGACTTCCAGGTTGAGGTCGAACTTGGTGGCGCGCGCATCGTTGGCCAGGTATTCGACGGTCATCCCGGCCAGTTGCCGGCTTTGCTGGAACTCCCAGCGCTGCACGTTGCACATCACCTGGAACAGCGGGTTGTACGCGGCGCTGCGCGGCGGTTGCAGGGCTTCCACCAGGTGGTCGAACGGCAGGTCCTGATGGGACTGGCCTTCGATCACGGTGTGACGCACCTGCTCCAACAGCTCAGCGACGCGCATCTGCCCGTCGAGCTGGCAACGCAGCACCTGGGTGTTGAGGAAAGCGCCGATCAGCCCTTCGCTTTCCGGGCGAATACGGTTGGCCACTGGCGCGCCGATGCGCAGGTCGGTCTGGCCGCTGTAGCGGTAGAGCAGCGTCGCCAGGGTCGCGGTCATGGTCATGAACAGAGTCAGGCCCTGCTCGGCATTGAAGGCGCGCACCTTGGCGGCGAGTTCATCGCCAAGGTCAAAACGGTACAGCTCGCCCTGGTGACTTTGCACCGCCGGGCGTGGCCGGTCGGCGGGCAATTCCAGTAGCGGATGCTCGTTGCCCAACTGCGTGGTCCAGTAGTCGAGCTGGCGCTGGCGCTCACCGGCCTCCAGCCATTGGCGCTGCCACACGCTGTAGTCCAGGTACTGCACCGGCAGCGGTTCCAGGGGCGATTCGCGCTCATCGATAAAGGCTTCGTAGAGCGCGCTGAGTTCACGGGCAAAGATGTCCATGGCCCAGCCTTCGGTGACGATATGGTGCAGGGTCAGCACCAGGTAGTGCTCCTGCTCGCCGGCCTTGACCAGGCAGGCGCGCAGCAACGGCCCGGTTTCCAGGTTGAAGGGGCTGTGGGCTTGCTGGTCAGCCAGTTGCTGCAAGCGTACTTGCCGTTCAGCCTCGTGCAGCGCCGAAAAATCCTGCCAGCTCATGCGTACGCTGCTTTGCGCGGCAACGTTCTGCCGGGCCACGCCATCGACACTCGGGAAGGTGGTGCGCAGGGTTTCGTGGCGCATGATCAAGGCTTGCAACGCCGCCTCGAAACGCCCCACATCCAGCACCCCGCGCAAGCGCGCCATGCCGCCGACGTTATAGGCCGGGCTATCCGGCTCCATTTGCCAGAGGAACCACATGCGCTGCTGGGAATAGGACAGCGGCACCGCCTGGCGGCGGTCCACCTTGCCGATCGCGGTCTGCTGGTTGCGTTGGCCACTGGCCTGGATCAGCCGCACTTGCTCGACGAAATCCCCCAGCTCACTGGCTTCAAACAAGGTGCGCAGCGCCAGCTCCACATCACAGGCCTGGCGTGTGCGGGAGATGATTTGCGTGGCCAGCAGCGAATGGCCGCCAAGGGCAAAGAAGTCGTCACGCAGGCCGATACGCGGCACGCCCAGCACCGTGCGCCAGATCCCGGCGATCTGCTGTTGCAGGGCGGTCTGCGGCTCCACATGTTCACGCACCTGCCATACCGGTTCCGGCAAGGCACGCCGGTCCACTTTGCCGCTGGGGCCCAGGGGCATGACGTCGAGGCGGATCAGTTGCGCCGGCACCATGTACTCCGGCAACTCGGCGGCCAGGGCGGCTTTCACGTCCTGCTCATCCAACTTGCCGCTGGCGGTGTAGTAACCGATCAACTGGGCACCGCCGGCGGTGTCGCGGATCAGCACCAGGGCCTGGGCGATGCCGGCCTGGGCCAGCAACCGCGCCTGGATTTCTTCCGGTTCCACACGAAAGCCACGCAACTTGACCTGCTGATCCAGGCGCCCGAGGTACTCCAGCACCCCGTCGGCCGTCCAGCGCACACGGTCGCCGGTGCGGTACAGGCGTGCGCCCGCCGCGCCCAGGGGGTCGGCGACAAAACGCTCGGCGGTCAACCCGGCACGCCCCAGATAACCGCGCGCCAGGCCAACCCCGCCGATGCACAGTTCACCCGGCACCCCGGCAGGCAACAGGTTGAATTGCGCGTCCAGCACCCGGCCAATCACATTGCCCAATGGGCGGCCAATCGGCGAGCGTTCGCCGTCGGCGCGCTGGCAGTGCCAATGGGTGACGTTGATCGCGGTTTCGGTGGGCCCATAGCGGTTGTGCAACTGCACCATTGGCAGTAGCGCCAGGAGTCGATTGCGCAATTGGGCGGGTAAGGCTTCGCCACCGGAGAACACCCGGCGCAGGCTGGTACATTCGCCCGCCAGGGGTTCATCGACAAACAGTTGCAACAGCGGCGGCACAAAATGCAGGGTGGTCACCCCATGCGCCTGCACCAGTTGCGCAATCCGATGGGGGTCGCGATGCTCGCCGGGGCCGGCCAGGACCAGGCGACACCCGCTGATCAGCGGCCAGAAGCACTCCCACACCGACACGTCGAAACTGATCGGTGCCTTTTGCAGCAGCACATCGCTTGCATCCAACTGATAGGTGGCCTGCATCCACTGCAAGCGCTCGGCCAGGGCGCCATGGGTATTGCCCACGCCCTTGGGCTGGCCAGTGGAGCCGGAGGTGTAGATCACATAGGCGAGGTTGTCGGCATTGAGGTGCAGGCCCGGGGCCTGGGTCGGCCAGCTGTCGAGCTTGAGGCTGTCCATGGCGATCACCGACACGCCCTCGGCCGCCGGCAACTGTTGCAACAGATGGGTCTGGGTCAGCAGCAATTGCACGCCGCTGTCGGCCAGCATGTAGGCCAGGCGCTCGGCCGGGTAGTCCGGGTCCAGCGGCACATAGGCGCCGCCGGCCTTGAGGATCGCCAGCAAGCCGATCAGCAGTTGCGGCGAGCGCTCGGCGGCAATCGCCACGCACACGTCCGGGCCGACGCCTTTGTCGCGCAGGTAATGGGCCAGGCGGTTGGCCTGGGTGTGCAGTTGGGCGAAGGTCAGGCTGGCATCGTGCCAGACCAGGGCGGTGCGCTCGTCGCTATAGTGGTTGAGTTGCTCCGGCACCAGGCGCTGCGCCGGTGCGCAGGGGGCTTCGCCCCAGTGGCGTTGCTCGACGTACTCGTTGGCGTTCAGCAGCGGGATATCGCCCAGGGCTTGCTGCGGTTGCGCGCAGACGGCCTGCAACAGGCTGACCAAATGCGCGGCCAGACGTTGGATAGTACGGGCGTCGAACAGCTCGTCGGCGTAGTCGAATGACAGGCTCAGGCGCCCGTGGCGGTCTTCTTCGCTGTGCAGCTGCAGGTCGAACTTGGCCTCGCGGCTGTGCCATGGCAGCTCTTCGGCGAGCAGGCCCGGCAGGCGGCGCAAGGCGCCCAGGTCGCGTTGCTGATGGTTGAACAGCACCTGGAACAGGCCTTGCTCGCGGGCCTGTGGGAAAGCTTCCAACAATTGCTCGAAGGGCAAGTCCTGATGGGCCTGGGCCTCGGTGGCCGCCAGGCGGGTCGCCGCCAGCAGTTCGCTGAAGGGCTGGCGCGGGTCCACCTCGGCGCGCATGACCAGGGTATTGATAAAGAAGCCGATCAGGCCCTGGGTTTCCTGGCGCCCACGGTTGGCATTGGGCACGCCGATGCGGATATCGCGCTGGCCGCTGTAGCGGTGCAACAGGCATTGGAATGCCGTCAGCAACAGCACGAAGGGGGTGGCCTGGTGGGCCTGGGCGGTCTGGCGGATCGCTTCGCCGAGGCCCGCCTCCAGGCGCAGGCTGTAGCGTGCGGCACTGTGGCGTTGTTGGGCCGAGCGCGGATGGTCGGTGGCCAGGCTCAAGGTCGGATGTTCGTCGCCCAACTGTTGCTTCCAGTAATCCAACTGGCGCTGGCCTTCACCCTCGGCCAGCCATTGGCGCTGCCAACTGCCGTAGTCGGCGTACTGCACAGTCAGGGCCGGCAACTCGACGGCCTGGCCTTGGGACGCGGCGGCATAGAGGCGCGAAAATTCGTCGATCAATACATTCAGCGACCAGCCGTCGGCAATGATGTGGTGCAGGGTCACCAGCAACTGGTGATCTTCATCGTCCAGGCGCAACAGGGTGACCCACAGCAGCGGGCCTTGTTCCAGGTCGAATACGGTACGTGCCTCGTCCTCGCGGATCTGCGCGGCGCGGGCTTCACGCTCGGCCACGGGCAGGTCGCGCAGGTCGATGACTTGCACGGCAAATTCACGCTGGGCATCGACGCGCTGGTAGCCCTGGCCGTCACGCTCATAGAACCGCGTACGCAGCGCTTCGTGGCGCTGGATCAGTTGCGCGAAGCTTGCATGCAGCGCGTCTTCGTCCAGCTCGCCACGCAGGCGCAGGGCACCGGGGATGGTGTAGGCGCTGCTTTGCGGGTCCAATTGCCAGGTGATCCACAGGCGGTTTTGCGCCAGGGATTGCGGCATCTCCTGCTGGCGTGACAAGGCACTGATTGCGCCCTGGGCCACACCCCCGTCCAGCTGCAACTGCCCGATGCCGGCAGCGAAATCGGCCAGCACCGGCGCCTCGAACAACAGGCGCAGGTTGAGTTCCAGGCCCAGGGTTTCGCGCAGGCGGGCGACCACCTGGGTGGCGCTGATGGAGTTGCCACCAAGCAAGAAGAAATGGTCATCGCCAGCCACTTGCGCCACCTGCAGCTGTTCACACCAGATCGCCGCAATCTGCTGTTGCAGTGCTGATTGCAGGCCCTCCTCGCCGGCCTGCCCGCCCTGTTCGGGGAACTGCGCGTAGCTGTCGAGGCTGCCATCGGCCAGGCGGGTGCGGCAGGCCGAACGCTGGAGCTTGCCACTGGAGGTTTTCGGCAACGCGCCGGGGTTGAGCAGCAGCACCACGCACGGCGCCTCTTGATAGGCCTCGGCCACCGCCTGGCGAATGGCTTTGATCAGGGCTTCGGGCGGCAGGATCTTCTGTACGCTGCGGCTGATTTCTGCGGCGATACCGATGCCTTCCAGGCCCTGGTCGTTCACTGCAAAGGCCGCGACACGCCCCTTGCGCACCACTTCCACTTCGCGTTCGACGGTTTGCTCGATGTCCTGCGGGTACAGGTTGTGGCCACGCACAATCAGCAGGTCTTTCAGGCGCCCGGTGATAAACACCTCGCCGTCGCGCATAAAGCCCAGGTCCCCGGTGCGCAACCAGGTGCGCCCGGCGTGCGACACAAACGTCTTGGCGGTGGCTTCGGGGTTGCGCCAGTAGCCGTGGGCAATGCTCGGGCCGGTGGCCCAAATTTCGCCGACGCAGTTGTCGGCCAGTTCAGCCAGGGTCTGCGGCTCGACGATCAGCACCCCATGCTCGGGCTGGCTGGTGCCGCAGCTCATGATCGCACTGCCCTGCCCTGGCTCGGCCCGGTTGGCGGCCAGCGCCTGCTCGTCCACGCGCAACGCCGGGATGCCCTGGCCACGGGTGCCGCCAGCGACAAACAGGGTCGCCTCGGCCAGGCCATAGGAGGCAAAGAAGTTGTTCGGGGTAAAACCACAGCAGGCGAATTTTTCGGCGAAGCGCTCCAGGGTGTCGAGGCGGATCGGCTCGGAGCCGGAATAGGCCACGCGCCAATGGCTCAGGTCCAGGCGCTCCAGGGCCGAGTCGCTGACCCGCTCGCTGCACAGGCGGTAGGCGAAGTCCGGGCCGCCGCTGATGGTCCCGCGGTATTGGCTGATCGCTTCCAGCCAGCGCAGGGGCCGGCCAAGGAAGTACGCCGGCGACATCAACACACACGGCACGCCGCTGAAGATCGGTTGCAGCAGGCCACCGATCAGGCCCATGTCGTGGTACAGCGGCAGCCAGCTGACAATCACGTCATCGGGGTTGAGGTCGATGCCAAACCCGCGGCGAATCAGCAGTTCGTTGGCCACCAGGTTGCCGTGGGTGACTTGCACGCCCTTGGGCAAGGCCGTGGAGCCGGAGGTGTATTGCAGGAAGGCGATATCGTTGTCCTGCAGGTTTGGCGCGACCCAATCAGCGGCGATTTCGCTGTGCAGCTCATCCACGCAGAGCAACGGCGGCGCTTGCTCGATCTGCCTCAGGGCATCGCGTAAACCGCTGCTGGTCAGTAACAGCCTGGGCTCGGCATCGGCGATGATCGACAGCAAGCGCTCCTGGTGATGCCGGCGGGTGGACTCCGGCGGATAGGCCGGCACCGCGATCACCCCGGCATACAGGCAGCCAAAGAACGCCGCGACATAATCCGGGCCGCTGGGGAACAGCAACACCGCACGCTCGCCCAGGCCGGCCGAGGCCTGCAGGGCGGCGGCAATGGTGCGGGCGCGCAGGTCCAGGTCACGGTAGCTGAGCACCACACTGTCATCGGCGGACTCGGCCAAAAAGCGCAGGGCCACCTGGTCCGGGGTCTGCGCGGCACGGCGCTGGAGGGACTGGACCAGGGTGCGGGGAAGTTCGAGGGCGTCCATCATGAGGGGTTCCTGCCTGCAATCGGCTTACGGGGAAATCGGGGGATAGGGGGCGTGTCGCGGCGTATTCAGCCGGCCGCCTGCCGCGCCGGGCCATGGTGCCAGCGGGTCGATGGGCTCATCTCAGACACCCCTGCCTGGAACGCCGGGTTCTCGCGATACAAACGCATGTCGTCCTCCTCTGGGTGCACATCCATGGCCGGCGTGTTGGCGGGCCTGTCACCAATGAGAACGGATGGCCCGGCAAAATAATTACTCGGCAGGCCAAGGTCCGCAGACAAAGAGAAGTGCCTCACCGTTTGCATTTCGGTATAAGATTAGTTCCGCTTCTCATTTGACAATCATTATCATTAAGCATAATTTGTTGCCCGATGTGTAGGAGGCCTCAGCAGGGATGCCCTCCACTAACCTTATTTGCAGCAAGGTGATTTCCATGACGGAACAAGTATCCACAAGCAGGTGCGATTCACCGTTACTCCAGGCGTTTGTCGATAACCGCCTGATCCTGGTCAAGATCGCAGCGCGCATCACCGGCTGCCGTTCCCGTGCCGAAGACGTGGTGCAGGACGCCTACTTCCGGTTGCAATCGGCCCCGCAGATCACCTCATCGTTCAAGGCGCAACTGAGCTACCTGTTCCAGATCGTGCGTAACCTGGCTATCGACCACTACCGTAAACAGGCCCTGGAACTGAAATACTCCGGGACGGAAGAGGAAGGCTTGAATGTGGTTATTCATGGCGCTTCACCGGAAACCTCGCACATCAATTTCTCCACCCTGGAAAACATCGCCGACGCCCTGACCGAGCTGCCCCAGCGCACGCGCTACGCGTTCGAGATGTACCGCCTGCATGGCGTGCCGCAAAAGGACATTGCCAAGGAACTGGGCGTGTCGCCGACCCTGGTCAACTTTATGATCCGTGATGCGCTGGTGCACTGCCGCAAGGTTTCGGGGACCCATAGCGATACGTTTGCCCGACGGGTCTAACCACCATGGGCATAAGCTTGTGTGGGGGCCAGCTCCCACACAAATCCCACTTTTGATCTGCGTTGCCCTGTAGCGCTCAGACCAACCCGCACCGCTCAAAAAACCGCTCCCGCCCCAGAATCATCAGCGCCGCGCGCTTGTGGGGGAAATCGAATTCCTTCTCGCAGTGGAAGCACTGGTTCTGCATATGCCCGATCATCCTGGCATTGTCGGCCCTGGGCTCCGCCACCACCCGCTGGGTGCGCGGGTCGTCGAGAAACAGGTAGTGCACCAGCGCCGACAGCCAACTGGCAACCTTGTGTGGCCCGCGATGATGCTCCTCGCCCACCAGCATATGGATGCCCCGGTCGTAGTCGCCCACCTCATAGAACGGCGCGATGCGATCCTCCTTGGCCCAGTACGCCTCGAAATAGGCAAAGGGCTCGTCGTCGAAACAGCCGATCAGGGTCAGGGTGTGCGGGTCGGCGTCCAGCTTCTGCAGATAGTCCCGGTGTTGCTCCAGGCTGCCGCTTTCCTGCCAGAAATTGGCGACCCGCGCACTGTTCTGCCAGCGATTGAAGCGGGCCAGGTCTACATCGATCTCCAGTGTGCGCAGTGAGATCCACGCGCCCAGGCGGATGTCGAAACGTCGATAGACTTCCCCCCGCGGCTTGGGCGCGCGCGCCGGATGGCGCTTGCCCGTGCTGATGATCATCTGCTGCGGATAAGCCTCATTCGACGGCAGGCCCAGCCACGGTTGTGGCAATTGCCAGAACAGGGTGCGCTCGCAACGTAACTGCCCCGCCACGTCCGTGGCCAGCAGCAGGCCGCTGCGCAGGGCCTCATCCGGGGTATGTTCAAGGTGCCAGAAGAGTTGCTGGCGCTCAGGCTCCCGGGCAAACAGCCAGTAAGCCGCAGCCCACAAGGCCTGCACCGACGGCACCTCACCGGGGTTTTGCAAATGCAGGTGCAACGCTTCGCCGCGCGCAAGGCGCAGGCGCACCAGCGGCTGGCCGGCGAGGGTCAGGGTCAGGCGGCCATCGCTTTCGTCTGCGTTCAGGGTAGGCCCTGCCGGGAGTGGCAGGGCTGACAAGTCTTGGGGATTGGGCATGGAGGAGGCTCACGGTAATCGTCGACAGTTAGACGAAGTGACGTGAACCAGCCGCAAAAATTTAAGCAGGTGTTGCCGCCATCAGGGCGCGTCAGCGACCGGCAGCACATCGATGCGGTAGGGCTCGAAGATCTTCAACAGCTCACCGCTGTCGCGCAGGCCCTTGAGCAATGCGGCAAACGCCGGGCCGCTGATCGGCGCCTTGGGGCGCAGCAACGCGTAGTGGTGGTAGACCTGGTCAATGCGCTCCGACACTAGGAACTGCCCAGCCGTGTCGGCATTGCGCACCATAAAGTCACTGAGGTAGGAGCGCGTCACCAGGGCAATATCCGCGCGCCCCCGGGTGACCATCAGCAAGTTGCTGTCATGGGAATAGGTCAACGTGGCGTTGAACTGCGCGGCCATGGCCTTGGGGTCGGGGTTGAAGTTGGCAAAGGCGTAGTGATAACCGCTGAACACCGCCAGGCGCTTGCCCTTGAGCTCGGCGAAATACCCCTGGTCACGACCGGCCTGGCGCTGGGCGACGAAAATCTCGGCGTCCTCCAGGCCCATGTCGACACTGGTATGGGGAATGCCCTGCCAGCCCCACTGCGGGTTCTCGAAGATGGCCATGTCGACCCGGCCCTGCTCGAAATCACGAAAGCGCCGAGGGATGGAGGTGGGCACCAGCACGAACTGGTAGTCACTCTGCGCACGGTTCAGCGCCTCCAGCAGTTGCGGCAGCAATCCGGTGTCGGCGCCCTGCTCCGGGCGCACGGTATACGGCGGAAAATGCGCGGCACCGATCCGCACCAATTGAGCCGCCGAAACCTGCGCCTGCCACAAAGTGCCCATCGCCAACACTGTAAGTCCTGCAGCCAGCCGCCATGGCGAAAACATCAGGCACGCACCGTTCAAAATCTGGATCTCGCTAAGCTAGGCGTTTTTGTCCCCAGAGACAACTTTCTACCCGACAATTTAATGGCCTGCACTCCAGGCCTAATCGGCCTTGAGCACCAGTAACAATGCTTCCTCGGCCAACTGTTCGAGGGTCATGCTGCCCTCGGCGCGGAACCAGGTGGTGGTCCACGACAGCGCCCCGGTCAGGAAACGCCGGGTGATAAACACATCGCCCTTGATATAACCCGCCTGCTTGGCCTCGCCCAGCACCTGCAACCAGATCTCTTCGTAGACATCGCGCAACGCCAGCACCTGGGCCTGGCCCTCTGCCGACAGCGAGCGCCATTCATACACCAACACGGCCATGGCTTCGCCGCTGCCGCCCATGATCGACTGCAATTCGCAGCGAATCAGCGCCAGCACCCGCTCGCGCACATTGCTCGCCTCGGCCAGGGAGGCGCGCATCATCGCGGTGTTGTAATGGATGGTTTCTTCCATCACCGCCCGCAGGATTTCGTCCTTGCTCTTGAAATGGTGAAAAATGCTGCCGGACTGGATCCCCACCGCACTGGCCAGGTCACGCACGGTGGTGCGTTCAAACCCCTTGTTGCGAAACAGGTGAGCTGCGGTCTGCAGCAGCTTGCCCCGGGCACTGTCGGGGTCGGTCAGTTGCCCGCCGTCCACCATGGTGCGCATCACCTCCAGGGCTTTTTGCTCATCCATGCTGCTCTCCTCAACTACTTTGATTGCGTCGTGGCCGGCAATTTAGGCCGTGACAGCCACCCAAGCAAGCGCTTGGGCATAAGTTGTGTCTGTAGTTTACAAACCAAGCGCTTGCTTGGTAGTCTCGACCCAGCGATTTTCCAAAGAAGGGCTTCCCATGGACAAGACCGTTCGTATCGGCTGCGCCAGTGCATTCTGGGGCGACACCTGCACCGCCGCCGCGCAGTTGGTGCACGGCGGCACCCTGGATTACCTGGTGTTCGACTACCTGGCCGAAGTCACTATGTCGATCCTCGCCGGGGCGCGCCTGAAAGACCCCCAGGCCGGCTACGCCACGGATTTCGTCGAAGTGCTGGCGCCGCTGCTCGGCGATATCCAGCGCCAGGGCATCCGGGTGATCAGCAACGCCGGCGGCATCCACCCCCAGGCCTGCGCGGCGGCCTTGCAGGCCGCTTGCGACCAGGCCCAGGTGCCACTGAAAATCGCCGTGGTGCTGGGCGATGACCTGCAACCGCAGTTCAAGCAACTGCAGGGCATCCAGGATATGTTCAGTAGCGCGCCGTTGCCGGCGATGTGCGTGTCCACCAATGCCTACCTCGGTGCGCCGGGCATCGTCCAGGCCCTGCAACTGGGGGCCGATATCGTCATCACCGGACGCGTGGTGGACAGCGCGGTGGTCAGCGCGGCCCTGGTGCATGAGTTCAACTGGACGTGGCAGGACTACGACCACCTGGCCCAGGCCGCACTGGCCGGGCATATCATCGAATGTGGCGCGCAGTGCACCGGCGGCAACTTCACCGATTGGCGCCAGGTGCCGGACTACGAGCACATCGGTTTCCCGATTGTCGAAGTCAGCGCCGACGGCCAGTTCACCGTCAGCAAAGCACCGGGCACGGGCGGGTTGATCAGCGAACTGAGCGTCGCCGAACAACTGCTGTATGAAATCGGCGACCCACGCGCCTATCTGCTGCCGGACGTGATCTGCGACTTCAGCCAGGTCACGCTGACCCAGCAGGGCACGGACCGGGTGCACCTGCGCGGCGCCAAAGGGCAGGCACCGACCGACCAGTACAAAGTCAGTGCCACCTACCCCGACGGCTTTCGCTGCACCGCCAGCTGCCTGCTGGCCGGTATCGATGCGCGGGCCAAGGCCGAACGGGTCAGCCAGGCGATCATCAACAAGACTTCAGAACTGTTCAGCCAGCGCGGCTGGGCACCCTACACCGAGGTCAATATCGAGTTGCTCGGCAGCGAAGCCACCTACGGCGCCCACGCCCGGCGCGAGGACTGCCGCGAAGTGGTGCTCAAGCTCGCGGTGCGCCACCCAAGCAAACAGGCGCTGGTGCTGTTCGCCCGGGAAATCGCCCAGGCGGCCACCGGCATGGCACCGGGCCTGACCGGCATTGTCGGCGGCAGGCCCACGGTGTATCCACTGATCCGCCTGTTTTCGTTCCTGATCGATAAGCGCGCCTGCAACCTGAGCGTGGACTTCCTGGGCCAGTCCCACCCTTGCGAACTGCCGGCCCCGGCCGCCCCGAGCACGCCCCGCGCGCCCCTCGACCCGCCCAGGCCCGAAGGCCGCGCCGAGGCCAGCGTGCCCCTGGTGAAGCTGGCTGTGGCGCGCTCCGGTGACAAGGGCAATCACAGCAATATCGGGGTGATCGCGCGCCGGCCCGAATACCTGCCATGGATTGCCGAGGCACTGACCCCGCAAGTGATCGCCGACTGGATGCGCCATGTGCTCGACCCACTGCACGGGCGCGTCGAACGCTGGTACCTGCCCGGCAGCCACAGCCTCAACTTCCTCCTGGAAAACGCCCTGGGCGGCGGCGGTATCGCCAGCCTGCGCATCGACCCGCAAGGCAAGGCCTTCGCCCAGCAACTGCTGGAAATACCGATTGCCGTGCCCCGCCACCTCGCTGATCAACTCAACTAAAGGACTCACACCGTGGCCTTCGACTCGATCTTCAAAGCCGACCTGTTCCAGGGGCAGACCCTTATCGTCACCGGCGGCGGCAGCGGTATTGGCCGTTGCACCGCCCATGAACTGGCGGCGCTGGGCGCCCATGTGGTGCTGGTGGGGCGCAAGCCGGAAAAGCTGCAACAGGTCGCCCAGGAAATCAGCGAGGACGGCGGCCGCGCCAGTTGGCAGGCCTGTGATATTCGCGATGAAGAGGCGGTGAAGGCGCTGGTCAGCCAGGTCACCGAAGCACACGGGCCGATCCACGGCCTGGTCAACAATGCCGGCGGCCAATACCCCTCGCCCCTGGCCTCGATCAATCAAAAAGGTTTTGAAACCGTGTTGCGCACCAATCTGGTGGGCGGTTTCCTGATGGCGCGGGAAGTGTTCAATCAGTCGATGAGCAAGCACGGCGGCGCCATCGTCAACATGCTCGCCGACATGTGGGGCGGCATGCCCGGCATGGGCCACTCGGGCGCGGCGCGCGCGGGGATGGACAATTTCACCAAGACTGCCGCGTTCGAGTGGGGTTATGCCGGGGTGCGGGTCAACGCGGTGGCGCCGGGCTGGATCGCCTCCAGTGGCATGGACACCTACGAAGGCGCGTTCAAAGCGGTGATCCCGACCCTGCGCGAGCATGTGCCCCTCAAGCGCATTGGCACCGAATCGGAAGTCAGCGCGGCGATTGTGTTTTTGCTCAGCCCCGCCGCTGCGTTCATCAGCGGCAGCACCTTGCGCATCGACGGTGCCGCCAGCCTCGGCAGCCGCGCCTGGCCGCTGCACAAGGCCCAGCCGCCGAGCCCATCGTTCAATGGTTTTCACCGCGCCTACCTGCCGGATGTGCTCAAGGAGGGCCAATAAGCCATGCCCGTCATCGACTCCCTGCTCGACCCCCACAGCCCGCAGTTCGCCCAGAACCGCGAAGCCATGCTCAGCGCCATCAACCACCTGCGCCAACTGGAACAGAACCTGCTGGACAAGGCTGCCGAGGCCAAGGGCAAGTTCGACAAGCGCGGCCAACTGCTGCCCCGCGAGCGCCTCAACCTGTTGCTCGACCCCGGCGCGCCCTTCCTCGAACTGGCGAGCCTGGCCGGCTACAAGCTGCATGACGACAAGGACGGCAGCGCCGCCGGTGGCGGTCTGATTGCCGGTATCGGTTATGTCAGCGGCGTGCGCATGCTGGTGGTGGCCAATAACAGCGCAATCAAGGGCGGGACGATTTCCCCCAGCGGCCTGAAAAAATCCCTGCGCCTGCAACAGATCGCCATGGAAAACAAACTGCCGGTGGTGACCCTGGCCGAAAGCGGCGGTGCCAACCTGAATTACGCGGCGGAGATTTTCGTCGAAGGCGCACGCAGCTTTGCCAACCAGGCGCGGATGTCGGCCATGGGCCTGCCGCAGATCACCGTGGTGCACGGCTCGGCCACCGCCGGCGGTGCCTATCAGCCGGGGCTGTCGGATTACGTGGTGGTGGTGCGTGGCAAGGCCAAGCTGTTCCTCGCCGGCCCACCGCTGCTCAAGGCGGCCACCGGTGAAGTGGCGACGGATGAAGAGCTCGGCGGCGCCCAAATGCATGCGCAAACCGCCGGCACCGCCGAATACCTTGCCGAAAATGATGCTGATGGCGTGCGCATCGTGCGCGAGATTGTCAGCCTATTGCCGTGGGACGACCGGCTGCCGCCTGCACCGGTACGGACCTACGCCGAGCCGCTGTATCCGATTGAGGAACTGCTGGGTTTGATCCCCGATGATCCGAAAAAACCCTATGACGTGCGGGAAATCATTGCGCGTATCGCCGATGCCTCCAACTTCCTGGAGTTCAAGGGCGAGTTCGACCCCCACACCGTCTGCGGCCACTTGCAGATCCAGGGCCGCGCCTGCGGGTTTATCGGCAACAACGGGCCGATCACGCCCAAGGGCGCGAGCAAGGCGGCGCAGTTTATCCAGCTGTGCGACCAGAGCCAGACGCCGCTGCTGTTTTTCCACAACACCACCGGGTTTATGGTGGGCACCGAATCCGAACAACAAGGCGTGATCAAGCACGGCGCGAAGATGATCCAGGCGGTGGCCAATGCCCGCGTGCCCAAGCTCACCGTGGTGGTTGGCGGCTCCTACGGCGCCGGCAACTATGCGATGTGCGGCCGGGGCCTGGACCCGCGCTTTATCTTCGCCTGGCCCAACAGCCGCACCGCCGTGATGGGCGGTGCCCAGGCCGGCAAGGTGCTGCGCATTGTCACCGAGGCCAAGCAACTGAAGGACGGCCTGGTGCCCGACCCCAAGGTGCTCGACATGCTCGAACAGGTCACCGCGCAGAAACTCGACAGCCAGTCCACGGCCCTGTATGGCAGCGCCAACCTGTGGGACGACGGGCTGATTGACCCCCGGGACACCCGCACGCTGCTGGGCTACCTGCTGGATATCTGCCAGCAGGCCCAGGTGCGCCAACTGCAACCCAACAGCTTCGGCGCCGCGCGCTTTTAACGAGCAGGAGAACAATAAAAATGATCATCACCCAGGAACACGAAGAGCTGCGTCGTACCGTGCGCAACTTTGTCGAACGCGAGATCAACCCCTACGTCGACGAGTGGGAAAAAGCCGGGCGCTTCCCGATCCACGAGATTTTCCGCAAGGCCGGCGACCTCGGCCTGCTGGGTATTTCCAAGCCGGAGCAATTCGGCGGCATGGGCCTGGACTACAGCTACTCGATTGTCGCCGCCGAAGAGTTCGGCAGCATCCGCTGCGGCGGCATCCCGATGGCCATCGGCGTGCAGACCGATATGTGCACCCCAGCCCTCGCGCGTTTTGGCTCCGATGAGCTGCGCGACGAGTTTCTGCGCCCGGCCATCAGCGGCGAACAAGTGGGCTGCATCGGCGTTTCGGAAACCGGCGCCGGCTCCGACGTGGCCGGCCTGAAGACCCACGCCCGCAAGGACGGCGACGACTACGTGATCAACGGCAGCAAGATGTGGATCACCAACGCCCCCAGCGCCGACTTTATCTGCCTGCTGGTCAACACCTCGGACGGCAAGCCGCACATCAACAAGTCGCTGATCATGGTGCCGATGAACACCCCGGGGGTCAGCGTCAGCCCGCCCCTGGAAAAACTCGGCATGCGCAGCTCGGAAACCGCCCAGGTGTTTTTCGATGATGTGCGCGTGCCCCAGCGCAACCGCATCGGCCACGAAGGCGCGGGGTTCATGATGCAGATGCTGCAATTCCAGGAAGAGCGGCTGTTTGGCGCGGCCAATATGATCAAGGGCCTGGAGGCCTGCATCGACAGCACGATCGAATACTGCAAGGAGCGCCAGACCTTCGGCAAGGCGCTGATCGACAACCAGGTGATCCACTTCCGCCTGGCCGAACTGTCCACCGAGGTCGAATGCCTGCGGGCGCTGGTCTACCAGGCCACCGAGCAATACATCAAGGGCCAGGATGTGACACGGCTAGCCTCGATGGCCAAGCTCAAGGCCGGGCGCCTGGGCCGCGAAGTCAGCGACAGCTGCCTGCAATACTGGGGCGGCATGGGCTTTATGTGGGACAACCCGGTGGCCCGTGCCTATCGCGATGTGCGCCTGGTGTCGATTGGCGGCGGCGCCGACGAAATCATGCTGGGGATCATCTGCAAACTGATGGGCACGCTGCCGGGGAAAAGGTCGTGAACGCCGGTGAAACCCTGCTGCTGGAACCGCATAACGGCGTGCTGCACATCACCCTCAACCGCCCACAGCACCGCAATGCCATGAGCGTGCAGATGGTCAGCGAGCTGCGCGCCGTGTTGGCAGACGTGGCGCGTGACGAGCAACTGCGGGCGCTGGTGATCAGTGGTGCCGGCGGGCACTTCTGTGCGGGCGGCGATGTAAAGGACCTGAGCCGTGCGGGCAGCCGCCAGGGCTTGCGTGATTTGAACCGGGTATTTGGTGCACTGCTGCAAGAAGTCGAAGCCTTGCCACAAGTGGTGATTGTGCTGTTGCAAGGTGCGGTGCTGGGCGGTGGGTTTGGCCTGGCGTGTGTCAGCGACATCGCCATTGCCGACCACCAGGCGCAATTCGGCCTGCCGGAAACCAGCCTCGGTGTGTTGCCAGCGCAGATTGCACCGTTTGTGGTGCGGCGTATCGGCCTGACCCAGGCCCGGCGCCTGGCGTTGACTGCGGCGCGGTTCGATGGGGTCGAGGCGCAGCGCCTGGGGGTGGTGCATTTTGTCGAGCCAGCCCCCCAGGGGTTGGCGCAACGCCTGGATGAAGTGCTGGGGCAGGTATTGCGCTGTGCGCCCCAAGCCAATGCGCGAACCAAGACGCTGTTGCTCCAGAGCCTGGATCAGCCGTTGGAACCGTTGCTGGACCAGGCTGCCGAGTGGTTTGCCGAGGCGGTGACCGGGGAAGAAGGCATTGAAGGGACGCGGGCGTTTGTCGAGAAGCGCAAGGCCCGGTGGGTGATTTGATCTTGAAAACACCAGCTCCCACACCAGCCCGCACCTACGCAACCCATCAAACAGGGAGCCAAAATGCCCAATTTCCATAAAATCCTCATCGCCAACCGTGGCGAAATCGCCTGCCGGATCCAGCGCACCGCCCAAGCCCTGGGCTACCGCACCGTGGCGGTCTATAGCGAGGCCGACGCCAACGCCCTGCACGTACACATGGCCGACGAAGCCGTGAACATCGGCCCGGCCCCGGTACAGCAGTCTTACCTGAATATCCCGGCCATCCTCGATGCCGCACGCCTCACCGGCGCCGATGCCGTCCACCCCGGCTACGGCTTTCTCTCGGAAAACCCCGAATTCGCCAAGGCCTGTCTCGCCGCTGGCCTGGTGTTTATCGGCCCCAGCGCCGACGCCATCGAACTGATGGGCAGCAAGCGCCTGTCGAAAATCGCCATGCTCGACGCCTGTGTGCCGTGTATTGCCGGCTACCAGGGCAGCGCGCAGGACGACGCCACCCTGCAGGGCGAAGCCGAGCGCATCGGCTACCCGCTGATGATCAAGGCCAGTGCCGGCGGCGGTGGGCGTGGCATGCGCCTGGTGCACACGCCCGCGCAACTGCTCGAACAACTGCACACCGCACGCTCCGAAGCCCTGAACGCCCTTGGCAGCGACGAACTGATCCTGGAGCAGGCGTTGCTCGCGCCGCGCCATGTGGAAATCCAACTGTTCGGCGATGCCCATGGCAACCTGATCTACCTGGGCGAGCGCGATTGCTCGGTGCAGCGCCGCCATCAGAAGGTCATCGAAGAAGCGCCCTGCCCGGTCATGACCGCCGAGCTGCGCCAGGCCATGGGCGACGCGGCGCTCAAGGCCGGGCGTGCGGTGGCGTATGTCGGCGCCGGCACCGTGGAGTTCCTGCTGGACCAGGACGGGCGGTTTTATTTCCTGGAAATGAACACGCGCCTGCAAGTGGAGCACCCGGTCACCGAACTGATCACCGGCCTGGACCTGGTGGACTGGCAACTGCAAATCGCCGCCGGCCAGCCCCTGCCCTTGCGCCAGGACCAAGTGACACTGACCGGGCATGCCATGGAGGTGCGCCTGTACGCCGAAGACCCGGCCCAGGGCTTCTTGCCACAGACCGGCGAGGTACTGCGCTGGGAGCCGGCGGCCGGGGTGCGGGTCGATCATGGCTTGCTGGCCCCGCAGCGGATCAGCCCGTTCTATGACCCGATGCTGGGCAAGATCATCGCCCATGGCGCCACCCGTGAAGAGGCGCGGCGCAAGTTGCTACGCGCCGTGCAGGACTGTGTGCTGCTGGGGGTTCCCAGCAATCAACGGTTACTGGTGGACTTGCTCGGGCACCCGCAGTTTGTCGCGGCGGATTTCAGCACCGGGTTTATCGCCGAACATTTCCGGGATATTGCCCGCCCCGCCATCAGCGACGAACAACTGGCAGTGGCCGCCGCCCTGTTCTATCGACACAGCGCGGCCGTGCACCGCCCGGCCCTGGCGGGCTGGCGCAACAATGCCAGCGTGCCCTGGACCTACCGCCTGAGCGTCGATGAGCAGCGCCACGAGGTCACCGCCCAGGTACTGGCGGACGATCATCTGCAAGTCGGTAACATCGACATACACCTGCTCGACAGTGACGGCCGTTGGGCCAGCCTGGTCATCAACGGCATTCGGCAGCGGCTTGCCTATCACCTGCAAGGCACCCAGCTCTGGCTGTTGCACGCAGGGCACAGCCTGTGCGTGAGCAACCAGACGCAAACCGTGGCCAGTCGCGAAGCGCCCGCCAGCAGCGGCACGGTCAAGGCACCGATGGACGGGGCCATCATTCTGGTGCAGGTGCACGAAGGGGATGTGGTGAGCAAGGGCCAACTGCTGCTGGTGCTCGAAGCAATGAAAATGGAGCACCCGCTCAAGGCTGGCATCGATGGGGTGGTCAAGGCCATTCATGTCAGCGCAGGCGATCAGGTGCGCAATCGCCAGGTCTTGCTACAGATCGAGTAGCCCTGGGCGGAACTACCAGGCTTGGCTACGCTCTATCCCCATCAGAAAGGGATGAGTACGGGAACCTGCGATGCCTCATTGGCTGATTATTGATCTTGAAGCCACAACGGATGACGGCGGCTGGCCCGTGTCGGAGATGGAAATCATCGAAATCGGCGTCAGCCTGGTCAACCGCCAAGGCCGCGAACTGGACCACTTCCAGCGCTTCGTGCGGCCCTTGCGGCGCCCGTTGTTGACGCCGTTCTGCCGCCAGCTGACGCACATCAGCCAGGCCAATATCGACAGCGCGGCGCCCTTGACCGAGGTCTGGCCGCTGTTCGAGCGCTGGCTCGGCCAGCATCACCCGCGCCTGGAAGGCTGGGCCAGCTGGGGCGACTATGATCGTCAGCAACTGGAACTGGAGTGGCAGCGCCATGGCTTGACCAGCGTGCTGGGCCAGACGCCCCATGTGAACCTCAAGCAACGCTTCGCCAAGGCCCGGCGCCTGGACAAGCCGCTGGGGCTCAATGGCGCGTTGCAACTGGCGGGTATGCAGTTCAACGGCCAGCAACACCGGGCCCTGGAAGATGCGCGCAATACGGCGCGTTTGCTGCCGTTGATTTTGCCCGTGTAGAAGGCATACTGGCCGGCCTTTCTTGCCCCTTTTTCGAGGATTCCCCCATGTTCAAAGTCAATGAGTACTTCGACGGCACCGTCAAGTCGATCGCTTTCGGCACCCCTGAAGGCCCGGCGACCGTCGGCGTGATGGCCCCGGGTGAATACGAATTCGGCACGGCCCAGCGTGAAATCATGTACGTGGTCTCGGGCGCACTGACCGTCAAGCTACCCGGCAGCGACAGCTGGGAAACCTTCGCCGCCGGCAGCCAGTTCAATGTGCCGGCCGACAGCAAGTTCCAGCTCAAGGTGGCCGTGAACACTGCCTACCTGTGCGAATACCGCGGCTAAGCCTTTCCCGCACGCAAAAAAATGCCCGTCTCCTGTGAGACGGGCATTTTTCATGGGGCCGGTTTATTCGAGGATGGTCACCGGCATGCCGACTTCCAGGTGGCCTACCCCGTCATTGACCAGGTTCTGGCCGAACATCACGCCATCGGGCTGCTTGCGGTAGGTTTCCAGGGTCGCCAGGGGCTGGCGGTCGGCGTTGCGCTCACCGGTTGCCGGGTCGATGGTGGTGAGGATGCACCGGGAGCAGGACTTGACCACCCGAAACTCCACCTCACCAATGCGCAGGCGCTTCCAGCCATCTTCGGCAAAGGCCTCGCTGCCTTCGATCACCAGGTTGGGACGAAAGCGCAGCATTTCCATGGGCCGGCCGATGCGCTGCGACAGGTCGTCCAGGGACGCCTGGCCAATCAGCAACAGTGGGAAACCGTCGGCGAACGCAACCTGGTCATCATCCTTGCCGTAGCCGGCGGCCGTGGTGCGGGCGCGCTCCAGGGGCACCTGCACCAGGCGGGTCGGTTTGCCGATAAACTCGCTGACCCAGCGCGCGGCTTCATCGCCGGCATCGGGAACTCGCAGGGTGTCGCGCCAGATGGTCACGCCACGCAACTCGGCATCCGCACCGGGCAATGCCACGTCCAGGCTGGGCTGGCCTGCGCTGCTCAAGGTCAAGCCCCCGGCGTCATTCCAGAGGGCCGACAGCTGGCTCATCTGCGCCACTGCACGCTGGGTCAGGAAACGCCCACTGGCCTCGTCCACCAGCATCCATCGGCGGTCCCCGTCCAGCCCCAGTTTATCCAGGCCAATATGCGACAAGGGTTGTGCCTTGCCGGACTTCAAGGGGTACCGATACAACGCGCTGAGACGAAGCATGAGCCTGGGTTCCTGTGAGCAAAAGCGTCACCCTATACGAGGCCGTCGAGAGAATCAAAATATCCCCACGCCTTACGGCCGCAGGGGATCAGGCGGAAGGCTCATCCAGCATCAGGCGCTCGCGCACCACATCAACCAGTTTGTCGGGCTGGAACTTGGAGAGGAAGTTGTCACAACCGACCTTCTTGACCATCGATTCGTTGAAGCTGCCGGACAACGAGGTGTGCAGCACCACATAGAGGCTGCGCAGGCGCGGGTCGTTGCGGATCTCGGTGGTCAGGCGGTAGCCGTCCATCTCGGGCATTTCGGCGTCGGTGAAGATCATCAGCAACTTGTCGGTCATTACCTGGCCGCTGTCCGCCCAGGCCTTGAGCATGTTCAAGGCCTTGAGGCCATCGCTGGCGATATGCATCTTCACCCCCAGTTGACCCAGGGTGTCGCGCAGTTGCGACAAGGCCACATTGGAGTCATCCACCAACAGCACTTCGCGGCCGCGGGCACGTTCGAGTACCGGGTCATCGAGTTTTTCCCGGGAGACCTTGGCGTTGTAGGGCACGATCTCGGCGAGGACTTTTTCCACGTCGATGATCTCTACCAGTTGCTCGTCCACCTTGCTGATGGCCGTGAGGTAGTGTTGGCGGCCGGCGCTCGCGGGCGGGGGCAGGATCGACTCCCAGTTCATGTTGACGATGCGATCGACACCGCCTACCAGGAAGGCCTGCACCGAACGGTTGTACTCGGTAACGATAATGGTGCTGTTGGGCCCCGGCACCAGCGGACGCATGCCGATGGCCTGGGACAGGTCGATCACCGGCAAGGTCTGGCCACGCAGGTTGACCACGCCGCAGACAAACGGGTGACGCTGGGGCATCAGGGTCAGCTTGGGCAACTGCAGGACTTCCTGCACCTTGAACACGTTGATCGCGAACAACTGACGACCGGCCAGGCGGAACATGAGGATCTCCAGGCGATTCTCACCCACCAATTGTGTGCGTTGATCTACCGTGTCGAGAATGCCAGCCATTAAAGACTCCTGGGGTGTGCTGAAAGATTGACTGCTTACTAAAAAGGTTATCGGCAGCCAGTGCCAGAGCTTGACCCTCGGTAAAATGCCACGTAAATGCATTGATGTCACACTGACATCATGCTTTACTGCCATCACCTTATCGTCTGGCAGTCAAGCAATGCCGCGAGACCCTCAAACGGTCACAAGGTTCCGCCATGTAAGGGATTCCCCTAGTCACAATCAGGCCCAACCTGATATTCGCAATATCCAATAGCCATTAATGTGACGCCATTCTCATTGCATGAATGGAGTCAGGCTTTTGTTTGCTATCGCAAGCCCCCGGTCCAGGGGCCTTCCAGGCATTAACGCCTTGGTAATCGAAGTCATGCGAATGCCACTGGTTGTTTGCAGCACCAGCCGTCGCGACGCTGATCACTCAAATAAAAGTACTACTCAAAATTCAGAAATGAACTACAGATTTCGGTCATATTTCGGCGCTAGCTTGAAGCCATTGCTCCAGTGCTGCATCTCAATATCTGACCGTATGTTGTGGAGACTTTCATGATGAACGACGGTAAAGAGTGGCAAGACGCACTTCCCGAGTTCCTCCTGGAGGCCGAAATGCTGCTGGCCAAGTCAGAGGAATGCTTGAGTCACCTGCATTTGATCCGCAACGACAACGATGCCATCGATTGCATGAAAAACAGCCTGAGGAAACTCGCCGAAAAGGCCGATGCCATGTCGCTGGGGGCTATCGGTGATTTTTCCCGGCGCCTGCAGGACCTGATCAACAACGCCCAAAGCCCGGTGCAACTGCACGACCAGGCACTCTCGGCCTTGCATGACTGCCTGACACTGATGGCCTGGCAACTGGAACTGATTGATATCAAGACCGGCAAACTCAGCCTGGATGAGACTGAGCAAGTTGCGCTGATCGAGACGGCTGCCCAGTTGATCCCACAAAAAAGCGTCGACTACACCTATCGCCAGGCCGCACCACACGCCTCCTGAGCCGGCCTTTTCCATAGGTAGACGCGCCGGCTTCACTGTTTGAAAGGGTGTTTGAGCACACAACTATCAATAGGCCATTATCGGCAACAAAGATACAAGACAAGATCAATCATACAACTAGCCGCCCGTAGAACTGGCCATGGCAGCGCTGGGGCCCATGACTGTCGCCAAGCACAACGCCAGGCGACCAGCGGTAATGGTTGATGGTACTATGACCACGCTCGAAGTGGCTGAACGTCATGATGCAAGAAAACGTGAAACGCACCTCGAATCAACATCAGAGTCACTACCGTGCAGACCCGGTGCCGAAGGGAGCCCATGTCCCCAGAGCGCTTTCCAAACAGAGCCCGGTCAGCGGTCGTGACCGGTCTACCCGCAGCGAACACCCATCGGCTCCATCTGCTATGTACACCAGCCCCATCTCACTCATCGCCCGGTTCGGATCCCAAGGCAGTACCCGCTGGATCACCCTTGGCCTATGCCTGTGTGCGACGCTGGTCAGCCTGTGGGTCTATGCGCACCAAGCGCCACTGCCGATAGTCCTGCTGCTGCTCAACCTTGCCACCCTGGTCGCCGTTGGCCTGCAGCGTTGGCGCTCGCGTAAATCGATCAAGTTCCAGCCCCAGGAATTGGCCGACCGCCTGCTGCAAGTCCAGGAAAACGAGCGCCACCGCCTCAGCCGCGAGCTGCACGACGATATCGGCCAACTGCTGACCGCCGCCAAGCTGCAAAGCGACTGGCTGCGCCGCCGCCTGCCGCCGGAACTGCAGGAACAATGCAACGTACTGTGCAATACCCTCAACGAAACCCTGGCCAAGGTGCGGGACGTGTCAGCCATTCTCAACCCTCGGCAACTGGCCAGCCTGGGCCTGGAAGCGAGCCTGCGCGCGCACCTGCTCAAGACCCTGGAAAACACCCCGGTACATTGGAGCCTGGAATGCCAGCAACGCCTGACCGGGATTCCAGAAGAGATGGCCGTGGCGGCCTTTCGTATCACCCAGGAGGCCGTGACCAACATGCTGCGCCATGCCCAGGCGCGCAACCTGCTGGTGCGCCTGCAACGCTTGCCCCAGGGGCTGTCGCTGTTTATCAGCGATGACGGCCAGGGCTTCTCGCCCGCCACCGACCCGGGCCGGGCCGGGCAACGGGGCATGGCGGGCATGTCCGAGCGCATTGATCAACTGGGCGGCATGCTGGCGGTCAATAGCCAACCCGGCTGTGGCACGCAGATCGAAGCGCTGTTTCCCTGGGCGCCGCGCACCCTCGAACGGGCCAGTCCCCCTAAGGCTCTAGAGTGACCTGCAATTTACTCCTGGTAGATGACCACGCCCTGATCCGCGCTGGTGTGCGCGCGCTGATCCTGGATATTCCCGGCTATGCGGTGATTGGCGAAGCCAACGACGGCGCGCAAGTGCTCGCCCAGTTCGATGCCTTGCAACCCGATATCGTCCTGCTGGACTTGTCGATGAAGCACACCAGTGGCCTGGATGCCTTGCAGCAACTCAAGCACGCCTACCCCAAGAGCAAAGTGCTGATCCTGTCGATGCACACCGACCCGCAGTTGATCATGCGTGCCCTGGAGGCCGGTGCCCATGGCTACCTGCTCAAGGACACCACCGCCAATGAGCTGGAACATGCGCTGCTGGCGCTGCGCAATAACGAGCGCTACCTGAGCCCGGCCATTGCCCACACGGTGATCAACCAGGCCTTGATCCACAGCCAGTCCCACCCGGAAGCCCCCGTACAGCGCCACAACCTGACGGCACGCCAGTTGGAAATCCTGCGCCTGATCGTGCGCGGCAAGTCCACCCGGGAAATCGCCCATGGCCTGGGCCTGAGCATCAAGACCGTGGAAGCCCACCGCTCGCAGATCATGAAGCGCCTGCAGATTTTCGATGTGGCCGGCCTGGTGCTGTTTGCCGTGCGCGAGCAGATCATCAGCCTGGACGATTAGCCAGCAACGGCGAACCCACCGGCAAATGCACCTGCAAGGCCTTGGGCAAGGTGCAAAAGCGCAGGTCGGTGCCCTTGAGCGGCTCGCCATCGAGGTTGATATCCAACCCTTCGGCCACCTTGATTTCTACCCATGGCAGGCGTGCGCGCACAAACAGGTTGTCCAGGCCCCAGCCGTCCGTCATCAGGCTGCGCAAGGTGCCCACCACTTCCTGGGGCGCCGGCAGGATGCTGATATCCAGCAGGCCATCATCGGCCAGGGCGCCTGGGCACAGCTCATGCCCGCCACCGGCCTGGCGACCGTTGCCGATCCCCAGGGCCAGCAACTCGCCGCGCCAATGAAAGTCCGGCCCCACCAGCTCCCCATAGGCGGCCCGCAGCTCGCTGAAGCGCGACAGGCCGGTAAACAGATAGGCCGCGCCGCCCAGCACCTTTTTCAGGTCCTCGGAGGTGTTGGCCGTGACCTGGCTGCCAAAACCGCCGGTGGCCATATTGAGAAACACCTGCCCGCCCACCTCCCCCAGGTCGATGGCGCGCGGTGCCACGTCCAGCAGCTCCAGGGCCAGGCGCGGCTCCAGCGGCACCCCGGCCGCACGGGCGAAGTCATTGGCAGTGCCCAGGGGCATCAGCACCAGGCTGGCGTCAGTTTTCGCCCGAGCCATGGCCTCGGCCACATCGCGCAAGGTGCCATCGCCACCGCCCGCAATCAGCCGTGTGTAGCCGGCCTCCAGGGCTTCACCCACCAGGCGCTGGGCATCACCGCCCTCCCAGGTGACGCGCACCGCCAGCTCCCACCCCTGCTCGCGCTTGCCTTGCACTGCTGCCCGCACGTCTTCATTGAGGGCTTGCTTGCCGTGCAGAATCAACAGTGCCTTGGGTTTGCTCATGGGGGTGAAGCTCCTATCGTTGGAGGGGACCTGAGGGATGTTGACCTTCGGCAGTCGGAAAAAAGCCATTGGGCTGTAAATTAATTCTTCAGCCCAGCACTTCGCTCAAAGGAATGAAATTCACCCGGTCACCGATGGCCAAGGTGGTGCCCTCCAGTACTTCCACCAAGCCCTCGGCCCAGGCGGCACTGCGCAAGACCCCGGAACTCTGGTTCTGGTAGATTACCGCCCGCCCTTGCTCCAGGCGCCCGCGCAGGTATTCGCGACGGTTGCCCGGCTTGGCCCAGACGAACCCCACCGGCACCTCGAAACGCAACGGCTGCACCGCTTCGACACCCTGGCGGCGCAGCAGGTACGGGCGCGCCAACAGAGCGAACGTGACCAGGGTCGACGCCGGATTCCCCGGCAGGCCAATCACCGGCACGCCACGGAAATGGCCGAATGTCAGCGGTTTGCCAGGCTTGATCGCCAGCTTCCACAAGGCCAGCTCGCCCTCTTCGCGTAATGCGATACCCAGGAAGTCCGCCTCCCCCACCGAGACCCCACCGGTGGACAGAATCAGGTCCACCGAGCCCAGGGCCGCCAGACGGGTCCGGGTCAATTCCAGGTCATCGGGCAAGATACCGGCGTCGACCACCTCGCAACCCAGGCGTTGCAACCAGCTGCACAACACCCGCCGGTTGCTGTTGTAGATCTGCCCCGGCCCCAGTGGCAGGCCCGGCTCGATCAACTCGTCGCCGGTTGACAGCACCGCCACGCGCACGCGGCGCACCACCGCCAGGCGGTCGCGCCCCAGGGACGCCGCCAGGCCCAGTTCTATCGGGCCAAGCCGTGTACCGGCGGCCAGGACTTCTTCGCCGACCGTCGTCTCCTGGCCCTTGGGCCGGATGTTTTGCCCTGCGCGCAGTGCCTGGGTAAAGCTGACGCGCTGATCGGGCTG
The DNA here is from genome assembly GCF_002699915.1 of Pseudomonas sp. ICMP 8385. Lineage (NCBI taxonomy): Bacteria > Pseudomonadati > Pseudomonadota > Gammaproteobacteria > Pseudomonadales > Pseudomonadaceae > Pseudomonas > Pseudomonas sp. ICMP 8385. The sequence goes on from NZ_LKBY01000135.1 coordinate 210,032, forward strand.
CACCTCGGCGTTTTCCTGCATTTCCACGCAGTCGGCGCCTGCCGGCACCGGGGCGCCGGTGAAGATCCGCGCACACGTCCCCGCCGCCAAGGGCTCGGGGGCCTGGCCGGCGAAGATGCGCTGGCTCACCAGCAGCGGCTCGCCCGCCCAATCGGCAGTGCGTAAGGCATAGCCGTCCATGGCGCTGTTGGGCCAGGGCGGCAGGTCGAGGGTGGACACCAGCGCCTCGGCCAGCACGCGCCCGTCGCACGCGGCTAATGGCAGGTGTTCCTGCTCACGGATCGGCGCGGCCTCGGCCATGTTCAACAGGCGTTCCAGGGCTTGCTCTAGCGGCATCAAGGCGCCGGTCTGGCCCGGCTTACCCACGGGATTCACACGGTTCGGCCAGCTTGAGGTGCGGCACGAAATTGCACGGGCGATGGCGGGCATCCAGCTGTTCGGCGAGAATCCCGTCCCAGCCGGTGCGCACCGCGTTGGTGGAGCCCGGCAGGCAGCACACCAGGGTGCCATTGGCCAGGCCGGCCAGGGCGCGGGACTGCACGGTGGAAGTGCCGATATCGGCCACCGAAATCTGCCGGAACAGCTCGCCAAACCCATCCACCTGCTTGTCCAGCAAGCAACTGACCGCCTCGGGGGTGCTGTCGCGGCCCGTGAAGCCGGTACCGCCGGTAATCAGCACCACTTGCACCACGTCCTCGGCGATCCAGTGCGCGACTTGCGCACGGATTTTGTAGAGATCATCCTTGAGCAATACCCGTTCAGCCAGGCGATGGCCGGCCGCGAGCAGGCGCTCAACAAAGACCTGCCCGGAGGTGTCGGTTTCCAGGGTGCGAGTATCGCTGACGGTCAAGACAGCAATGTTAAGAGGTACGAAAGGCGTATCAGCCTGGGCTTTCATGGCTCGGTCCGGTTGTCGAAGGAACAGCCCGATGTTATATCACAGCCCCCTATTTCACTGCCGCTGCGGAGCCGTCATGCCATTCAATTCTTCGCCCCTGCCCTGCTCGGTCCTGTTGCTGGCCGGCGGTCGCGGCCAGCGCATGGGCGGGCTGGACAAGGGCCTGCTCGACTGGCACGGGCAACCGCTGATTGCCCACCTGCATCAGTGGGTGCGGCCCCTGACCGACGACCTGATCATCTCCTGCAACCGCAACCAGGCGCAGTACGCCCCCTACGGCGACCGGTTGGTCAGCGACGACAGCCTGGACTTCCCGGGGCCCCTGGCCGGTATCCGCGCCGGGCTGGCTGCCGCACGTCATGAACACTTATTGGTATTGCCCTGTGATGTGCCACACATCGACGGGCAGTTGCTGGCAGACCTGCTCGAAACCGCCCGACAACACCCACAGGTGCCGGTGATGATCCGCCACGGCGCGTTCTGGGAGCCTTTGCTCTGCGTCATACCGACGCGCCTGCGCGGCGACGTGGAAAACGCCTGGCTGGCGGCAGAGCGCAGCCCACGGCAGATCCTCCTGAAACTGGGGGCCCGGGCGCTCGATTGCGCCGAGAACGACCCGCGCCTGGCCAACCTCAATACACCAGAGTTGTTGCACCCACGCCCCGGCGTGTCAGAATGAGCGCCAGAACAAGGAACTTTGCCGACGTTGCACACGTCACAAGGTCAGAACTCAATACAGCAACACTCTCGGAGAAGACTCATGACTCAACGGACCATCGCCGCTCTCATGCTTGCACTGGGCCTTGCTACCCTCGCCGGTTGCGCCTCGCCAACAGTGATCACCCTGAATGACGGTCGCGAAATCCAGGCTGTCGACACCCCTAAATTCGATCAGGATTCGGGCTTCTACGAATTCGAACAACTGGATGGCAAGCACACCCGCATCAACAAGGATCAGGTTCGCACCGTCAAAGACCTGTAAGTCTTAACACCTGCTACGACAAAGCCCGCTTTTGAGCGGGCTTTGTTGCATCTGGCGCGTGGGAAATATCACCAATCCAGCACGATCCTGCTGTTGAAGCTGCGCTGTTCGCCGGTCACCGGGTCGACAAAACGTACGCCCTGGGCCAGCAACTTGAGCGGGTTGGCGTAGTCGTCCACAGCATCCTTGATAACCTGGGGATAAAACGGGTCATTGCAGATGCTCGCGCCCAGCGCCGTCATATGCACACGCAGTTGATGCTTCTTGCCCGTCACCGGAAACAGGCCATAGCGCCACAGGTCACCGTTTTTCTCGCGCACCTGCACCGCCGTTTCCGTGTTGCTCGCCCCGGGCCCCTCCTGCATGCGGAAGAACGGTTCGCCATCCACCAGGCGGCTCTTGTGCACCCGCGGGAAGGTCAGCGCGGGCAAGGCCGGGGCAATGGCCTCGTAGATTTTATCGATCTGGCGGGTGGGGAACAGTTGCTGATACGCCGAACGGCTTTGCGGGTTGGCCGAGAACAGCACCAGCCCGGCAGTATGGCGATCAATGCGATGCAGCGGCACCAGCGACGGGTTATCCAGGCGGCGGATCAGACGGCGCAACAGCGTCTGCTCGACATACTCGCCGGCAGGCGTCACTGGCAGGAAGTGCGGCTTGTCGGCCACCACCAGATGCTCGTCGGCGTACAGGATGCTCTCCTGCACCGGGATCGGCTTTTCATCCGGCACTTCGCGAAAGTAGTGGATGCGCAAACCTTCCTTGTAGGCCAGGTCCACGGCAATGGGCTGGCCATTGCCATCCAGCACCCGGCCACGGGCGATGCGGTCCAGCCACTGCGCGCGGCCGATGGCGCGAAAGTGCCCGCACAGGCAATCGAGCACCGTCACCCAGGGGCCAGGCGGCAGGTACAAGGTACTGGCTTGGTTCTGGGCAGCGGAAAAACCGGTATCGGACATGCGTACACTCAAGGCCTGGAAAGACTAAGGAGGCATTATCCCCCAGAATCTCAAGCCCTGACCAATTCGGCCCGCAGTACCGGCGAGGCACTGGCCGCCTCGGTGAACTCCTTGAGCCAGCGCAGTACATCCACCGCCTCCCAGCGGCCAGGGTCGTACAACGCATACAACAGGCCCTGATAGCCCACCACGTCCAGTTGCTTGTGATAACCGGCGCGCTGGAACAACGCTTCGATTTCGGCAAAGCAGGTGTTGAAATGCACTTTGTTGAACGGCGTCTTGCCTTCCGTGACCAGGCCATCGAGGCGCAGCTCATTCACCGCATCGCGCACGATATCTACGGACATGCGGTTGACGCTGCTTTTCAGTTGTTCGACATTCACCACGGGCGTTCCCTCTCACTCAAATAGCTGTACAAACATACAGTAACCGAATAATCAGCAACCTGCCATGGGTTGGCGCTAGATTAGAAAGGCAACGACCTGTTCCGTGTCGAACGGCCAGCCCAGTTCCGCCCCGGTATCCACCCGGCGCAGTACCGGAATGCTTAGGCCATAGGCGTCGAACAGCGCTTGCGAATCGGCGATATCCACCAACTCGACCATCAGCCCGTGTTCGACCAACGGCATGATTTGCGCTTCGGCAAACTCACACAGATGGCAGCCCAGGGTGCCGAACAACTGGCATTCAGGAAGCATGGCGTACAGACCCGATAAGAAACAGGTCACCATTCTAGGCCGCGGGAAAAACCTCGTCGAGTCATGCCAAAGACCTGATCCAGATCAGCATGGCCTATAACTGATTCAGCGATTCTCGCGGCTTTTTTCCTGCAACACCCCGACGGAGATGTCTGTGTTTGCCAACCTGCTGATCATTCTTGCCTCATCCCTGGTCGTCATTGCGCTGTTCCGCCGGCTGCAACTGCCGCCGGTGCTCGGCTACCTGTGCGTGGGCCTGGCCGTCGGGCCAACGGCCCTGGACTGGGTCAATGACAGCGAAGACCTGCCCGACCTCGCCGAACTGGGGGTGGTGTTCCTGCTGTTTTCCCTGGGCCTGGAGTTCTCCCTGTCCAAGATGCTCAGCCTGCGCCGGGTGGTGTTTGGCCTCGGCAGCCTGCAGGTGCTGTGCTGCGCCATCGTGCTGGGCGCCTTGCTGCTGTTGATGGGCATGTCGCCGGTGGCCGCGTTGCTGCTGGGGGCCGGGCTGGCCCTGTCATCCACCGCCATTGTGAGCAAGGAGTTGACCAGCCTGGGGGAGATCTTCAGCAGCCATGGGCAGAACGCGATTGGCGTGCTGTTGTTCCAGGACGTGGTCGCGGTGCTGTTGCTGACCCTGGTGCCGGTGTTCGCCGGCAGCAGCGAGCAGGCCTGGTACTGGGCTCTGCCGCTGACCCTGGGCAAGACCGTGGTGCTGTTCCTCGGCCTCCTGCTTGCAAGCCGTTGGCTGCTGCCGCGCCTGTTCCACGAAGTGGCCGCCTCGCATTCGGCGGAACTGTTCGTGCTGCTGGCCCTGGTGATCGTGTTGCTCACGGCCTGGCTCACACACCTGCTGGGCCTGTCGCCAGCCCTCGGCGCATTCCTGGCGGGCATGCTGCTGGGCGAAAGTCATTACCGGCACCAGATCGAAGCGGATATCCGCCCGTTTCGCGACATCCTGCTGGGGCTGTTTTTTGTCAGCATCGGCATGTTGATCGACTTGCAGCTGTTTATCAGCCACAGCCTGCAGATCCTTGGCCTGACCCTGGCGCTGATGCTGATCAAGGGCTGCATTGTCGCCGCGCTGGTCAAGCTGCGCGGCAGCGACAGCGAAACCGCCTGGCGCAGTGGCCTGGCCCTGGCCCAGGGCGGTGAGTTCTGCTTTGCGCTGATGGCGCAGATGCAATTGAGCAACATGCTGCCAGGCGAAATCAGCAGCCTGCTGCTGGCGGCGACGTTCTGCTCCATGCTGCTGACGCCCCTGCTGCTGCGCGCCGCCCCCGCTATTGCACTGCGCCTGCATCGCAAGCCCAACCAGCAAGTGCAGCTGGAGGCAATCACCGCGCTCAACGCCGAACTGCGCGGGCATGTGCTGATCTGCGGTTATGGCCGGGTCGGGCAATCCATCGGGCGCTTCCTGCGCCGTGAACAACAGGCGTTCATTGCCCTGGACGATGACCCTGAACGGGTGCAGGAAGCCGCCACCGAGGACAGCAGCGTGCATTATGGCGATTGCCGGCGTGGCGCCCTGCTCAGCGCGGTCGGCCTGGAGCGCGCACGCCTGGTGGTGATTGCCGTGGACAATAGCGACGTGGCCCTGGTGGTGCTCAAGGAAGCACGGCGGATCAACCACAAAGTGCCGATCCTGGTGCGCACCCGCGACGACAGCCAGTTGACTGAACTGAAGGCCGCCGGGGCCAGCGAGGTGGTGCCCGAACTACTGGAGTCGAGCCTGATGCTCGCCTCGCACGCAATGATCATGCTCGGCCTGCCCGACCAGCAGGTGCGCGACCGCGTCGATGAAGTACGGCGCAACCGCTACCGCTTGCTCCACGGTTTCTACCAGCACACCGACGACAACCGTGCAGCCCCGATCAATCCTGACTGACAGCGCCAATCTTATGGATCGACAAGTCCGCGCCGTAGTACTCCTGTTCCTGGCTCAAGCGCAGGCCGCAGAGGCGCTTGAGCACGCCGTACACCAGCAACCCGCCCGCCAGGGCCACCACCACTCCCAGGGCGGTGCCGATCAACTGGCTGATCAGGCTCACGCCGCCCAGCCCACCCAGGGCGGCCTGGCCGAAGATCCCGCAGGCAATCCCGCCCCACACCCCGCACAAGCCATGCAGGGGCCAGACACCCAGCACATCATCGATCTTCCAACGCGCCTGGGCGGCAATAAAGCACCACACGAACAAGCCACCGGCCACCACCCCGGTGACCAGCGCGCCAACAGGATGCATCAAGTCGGAACCCGCACAGATCGCCACCAGCCCGGCCAACGGGCCGTTATGCAAGAAGCCTGGGTCATTACGCCCAATCACCAGCGCCGCCACGGTGCCGCCCACCATGGCCATCAACGAGTTGACCGCCACCAGCCCGCTCACCCCGGGCAGGGTCTGCGCACTCATCACGTTGAAACCGAACCAGCCGACGATCAATATCCACGAACCCAGCGCCAAGAACGGAATGCTCGACGGCGCGAACGCCACCAGCCGCCCATCGCGATAGCGACCCTGGCGCGGCCCCAGCAGCAACACCGCCGCCAATGCCAGCCAGCCCCCCATGGCGTGCACCACCACAGAGCCGGCAAAGTCATGGAACGTCGCACCAAAGGTCGCCAACAACCAGGCTTGCAGACCGAAGTTGCCATTCCACACCATGCCCTCGAAAAACGGGTAGATAAACGCCACGATCAACGCCGTGGCGCACAGTTGTGGAGCAAAGCGAGCCCGCTCGGCAATGCCCCCGGAGATGATCGCCGGGATGGCTGCCGCGAAGGTCAGCAGAAAAAAGAACTTCACCAGGCCATAACCGTGGTCGGCACTGAGCACTGCGGCCGGCTGCATAAAGCTGACCCCATAGGAGATCCAATAGCCTATAAAGAAATAGGCCAGGGTCGAGACCGCAAAATCACTGAGGATTTTCGACAACGCGTTGACCTGGTTCTTTTGCCGCACCGTACCGACTTCCAGAAACGCGAAGCCGGCATGCATCGCCAGGACCATCACCGCGCCGATCAAAATAAACAGCGTATTGGAGCTGTGGACCAGGGTGTCCACCGCGCTTTGCACATTTTCCATGGGGATTGGCAGGCCTACAGTTCAGGAAAAGCACCAAAGCAGTTCATCGCCCAACGATCGCGCACTAAATTGGCACCGCGCGTTCCACCCTTCTTCAGAGGGTATGAACCGCTTTGGCGCGACGACCGTTGCAGAAGGCAGTGACTTGCGGGTTTTTCCACGGGTTTCAGGGATTTAGGGTAAGGTTTTCCAAGGCTTTGGCGAAAACCGCCCACATTGCGCGCAAGCCTTGCGGCTGGCGCACCAAGGCAAAGCAAAAGCTGTACCAGACAATTGCAGTGAACCTTCACCAATGCCGGTGACTCTCAAGCAAAACCCTGTAAAAGCACCAGACAGCCACTCACGGAGATAACCATGGCCAGAAAATCGGCAAAGACTGCTCAAGAAATACTGATGGAAGATTTCCAGACCCTGGTCAGCGATACCGAAAAGCTGCTGGACGACACCGCGATTCTGGCCGGTGACCAGGCTGATGAACTGCGCTCGAAGATCCACGACAGCCTGCTGCAGGCCCGGGAAACCCTGAAGTTGACCGAAGACTCCCTGCGCGAGCGCGGCAAGGCGGCGGTCACCGCCACCGAAGACTATGTACAGGCCAATCCTTGGCAATCCGTTGGCATCGCTGCCGGCGTGGGCTTTCTGATCGGCCTGCTGGCTACAAGGCGCTAATCATGTCTATCGGCGAAACCGGCTCGTCCTCGGGCCCAAGCTCCACATCGCGGCGCCTCGGCGCGGCTGTCCTGGGCTTGCTGCATAGCCATGTCGAACTGTTCGGCATCGAGTTGCAGGAACAGAAGGCACGCACCGTCAGCCTGCTGCTGTTTGCCGGGCTGGCGCTGGTGTTCGCCCTGTTGCTGCTGGTGGGGCTATCGGCACTGGTCATGATCCTGGTCTGGGATACCTATCGCCTGACCGGGATCATCAGCCTCTGCGTGTTTTACGTGCTGGCCGCAGCGTTCTGCGGGTTACGCTTGAAGGCCGCGGTGTTCGATGAGTCCACGCCTTTCCACGCCACCCTCGAAGAGCTGGCCAACGACCGGGAGCGCCTGCTGCCATGAGCCTGACTGAACTGCCGCAAACCAACTCCCGGCGGGAAATGCGCAAGGCCTTGATCCGCCTGCGCATGGAAATGCATCGCCAGGAAATTCGCCACGAATCCCAGCAACTGCTGCTGCCCTTGCAAAAGGTGCGCAACATGGGCCAAAGCTGGCAGGACGGGTTCGGGCTCAAGCATGCGCCGCTGTGGGGCGTCGCCGCAGTGACCCTGCTGGGATTTTTCACCGGCAAAGGCGCCAAGGGCGGCGGCATTGGCACCATGACCCGCCTGGTGCGACTCGGTGCGGGCCTGATCCCGTTGATCAAGCTCGCCATGCAGGGTGCCACCCGCAAGTCCTGACGCAACTGGCTGCATTCTTGCAAACGGATCAGGCCCGGCTCCTTCCCTAGAGGAGCCGGGCCTTTTTTATGTCGACTATTTCCTATGCGATGTACCCTAAGGAGGCTCTGTGATTGACGGGCAACCGCTCGCCTGTTTCCAACCCTTTATCGACACCGCCACCGGCCGCATTGCCGGAGTCGAAGCACTGGGCCGCCTACTCCAGGCAGATGGGCAATTGCTTTCGGTGGGCCCATTGTTCGCCGATACGCGCACGCCCACCCCGGCGCTACGCCGCCTCGACCGCACGCTGCGCGACAATGCCCTGAGCCGCCTGCATGAAGCGCCTGAAGACTGGTTCCTGAGCCTCAATATCTCGCCGCGCTGGATCACCCTGCTACGACCGGGGCAACCGCTACCCAGCCTGAAACAGTTGCAGGCCCATGGCGTCGATCCAAAACGCATCGTGTTTGAGATCACCGAACTGGGCGGCAACAGCCAGCGCCTGGCCGAGGTCGTCGCCCGCTACCGCGAGGCGGGGGCACGGATTGCCATTGATGACTTTGGTGCCGGGTACTCGCAGTTGGATCGGGTCCTGGCCCTGCGCCCGGATATCCTCAAGCTGGATATGCGCCTGTTCCAGGCCGCAGCCCTGGGTGGCCCGAGCGGCGAGGTGGTACGCGCCCTGGCGCAAATGGCGGAAAAAACCGGGTGCTGGATCATTGCCGAAGGCGTGGAAACCGAAGCGCAACTGCGCTTTGCCCTTGAATGTGGCGCGCGTTATGTCCAGGGCTACCTGTTTGCCCAGGCGCAACTGGACTGGTTCGCCAGCGACGCCTTTGTCCCGCGTTTCGCCGTACTGCGCCAGGCCTATGTCCAGCAGAAACTGGCGGAGCGTGGGCGGATCATGCTGCTGCGCCAGCCACTGATCGAGCTGATGCAGATCCTGCAAGGCTGGGCGCAGGCCCACGCACCGCTCACGCAATTGCCACAGCTGCCGGGCTTTCCCCGGTTACTGCGGTTCTATCAGTGCGATCGCCATGGCACCCAACTGACCCCCAACTTTGAATGGCGCCAGGATGCCTGGCACGCTGACAGCCGCTACCTGGGCCACAACTGGTCATGGCGCCCTTACTTCTATCATCTGCTGGCCGAAGGCTGGGAAGAGCGCCGCCTGATTCTCTCCAACACCTACCGCGATGCCACGACCAATCAATACTGCCTGACGGCAGGACAATTCTTCGATAACGGCCAGCGCTTGCTGTTAATCGATCTTGACGCCGCCGGCCTATAGTTTTTCGCTTGCTCCCGGCACGCCGAACCGGGAAGCTGGAGGCCGACATTCATCCCACGGAGCGCCCCCGCCTTGGATTGGCCTACCCTGCTTACCCGCGAACGCCTTGGAAAAACCCTGCACAGCCCGCAAGAGCTGGGCCGCAGCCCGTTTCACAAAGACCATGACCGGATCATCTTCTCCGGGGCCTTTCGCCGCCTGGGCCGCAAGACCCAGGTCCATCCGGTGACCAGCAACGACCATATCCATACCCGGCTGACCCACTCGCTGGAAGTCAGTTGCGTGGGACGCTCCCTGGGGATGCGCGTCGGCGAGACCATTCGCAGCGCCCTGCCCGACTGGTGCGACCCCAGCGACCTGGGCATGGTGGTGCAATCGGCCTGCCTGGCCCACGACATCGGCAATCCCCCGTTTGGCCACTCCGGCGAAGATGCGATCCGCCACTGGTTCCAGCAGGCAGCCGGCCGTGGCTGGCTGGATGATATGAGCAGCGCCGAGCGCAATGACTTCCTCAACTTTGAAGGCAACGCGCAAGGGTTTCGCGTGCTGACACAACTGGAATACCACCAGTTTGACGGTGGCACCCGCCTGACCTACGCCACCCTGGGCACTTACCTGAAGTACCCCTGGACCGCGCGCCACGCCGACTCCCTGGGCTACAAGAAACACAAGTTCGGCTGCTACCAGAGCGAGCTGCCGATCCTTGAACAGATCGCCCACAAACTCGGCCTGCCACAACTTGAGGAACAACGCTGGGCGCGCCACCCACTGGTCTACCTGATGGAGGCGGCCGACGATATCTGCTACGCCCTGATCGATCTGGAAGATGGCCTGGAAATGGACTTGCTGGAGTACGCCGAGGTCGAGTCCCTGCTGTTGAACCTGGTCGGCGATGACTTGCCGGAAACCTACCGGCAACTGGGGCCCCAGGACTCCAGGCGACGCAAACTCGCGATCCTGCGAGGCAAGGCCATCGAGCACCTGACCAACGCCGCCGCACGGGCGTTCGTCGAGCAACAGCCGGCGCTGCTGGCCGGGACCCTGCAAGGTGACCTGGTGGAACATATGCATGGCCCGGCCAAGCGTTGTGTACTGAATGCCAAAGACATGGCGCGCAAGAAAATCTTCCAGGACAAGCGCAAGACCCTGCATGAGATCGGCGCCTACACCACCCTGGAGATCCTCCTGAACACCTTCTGCGGCGCGGCCCTGGAGCAACATGGCGGGCGTACCCCCTCCTTCAAGAACCGTCGCGTCCTGGATCTGCTGGGCAACAGCGCCCCCCATCCCGATTGGCCGCTGCATCGCTCGTTCCTGCGTATGATCGACTTCATCGCCGGCATGACCGACAGCTACGCCAGCGAGATGGCCCGGGAAATGACCGGGCGTTCACACCCTCAGTGACCCATGGTCCAGGCAGGTTTTCCTGCCTGGACGCTTGCCTCAAAGAATCGACCTACGCGGGCACCAGAGCAGCCTGATCGAATTCGCCCCAACACCCGATGAATAATCACCCCTCTCTTATCCACCCCAGCGATCAGCTCCTACATTCACCCAAACCCACGATAGCCAGCGCCTGGCTCACAGGGCAAACAGACACCGGCACTGGCTGGCATTTTTCCGGCTGCAGCTACTTCCACGGAACTTCCTATGCCCGAACGACAATTGCGCATCCTGCTGGTGGAAGATCACCCTTTCCAACTCCTGGCCATTCAGTGCCTGCTCAAGAGTTTCGGCTTCAACCAACTGACACCTGCCGAGAATGCCGAGCAGGCGATCAAGTTGATGAGAACAAACGAAGCCCCCTTCGATCTCATGTTATGCGATCAATGCCTGCCCGACCTCACCGGGCTGGAGCTGGTGGAGATCGCCAGCCATGCAGGCTTTATCAAAAGTGCTGTATTGCTAAGTGGGTTGCCCGCCCCCGAACTGGAACATCTGAAAACCCTGGCAATACAACGCGACTTGCGCCTGCTTGGATATTTGGCTAAGCCCTTGAATAAGGAAGCCTGGATCGAGTTGATCAACCAATCAGGGCTTGCCCACGATTAAAGAGTACGACCTTGCACATGAGCCGAAACCGCCTGATAAACCTGAAGCGCCTCACTGCACCAGGGCACTGTTGATTGCCCTGGTAACTTTTCAACTTTAAACGTAGGACATTAAACGCGCCTGCAAATGAAATATCACCCTCATCCAACTCGCAAATAACACTGCGCAACTTTTAAACCTTTCACCCAAAAAACGCTTACATCTCGGTCAATAAAGCCTCAATGCATTGTAGTCCAATACCTTTTTAGTCGTAGGAATTTTCCTGTTTTATATCTACTCAGCCTTCCCTTCATGCTCCTGCCCTACCTTCTGAGCTAATGTGCGCGCTTATTTGCACTAGTATGGAATTGGCTCATGAATACAGTTTTTATTATTGACGACCACCCGGTTATTCGACTTGCAATCCGAATGTTGCTGGAACATGAAGGTTACAAAGTAGTCGGTGAAACAGATAACGGTTGTGATGCAATACAAATGGTCCGCGAGTGCCTTCCAGATCTCATCATACTTGACATCAGTATTCCAAAACTCGACGGGCTGGAGGTTCTCTGCAGGTTCAACGCAATGAGTACGCCCATGAAAACCCTGATCCTGACGGCACAGTCTCCAACACTTTTTGCCACACGCTGCATGCGTTCAGGTGCCGATGGCTATGTCTGCAAAGAAGGTGACCTGAGTGAACTGCTAAGTGCCATCAGAGCTGTACTTTCAGGTTACAACTATTTTCCAAGCCAGGCCTTGAATACCACAGGTTCCGACTCCTGCGAAAATGAAGAATTGAGTCTTTTCAAGTCAGTCAATGACCGTGAACTTATGGTCTTACAACTTTTTGCACAAGGTCGTACAAATAAGGAAATTGCCAAAGGTATGTTTCTCAGTAACAAAACTGTCAGCACTTATAAAAAACGACTGATGCAAAAACTTAAGGCCAAGTCCTTGGTAGAACTTATCGAGATGGCAAAACGCAACGCGTTAGTGTGAGAAACAGGATGCCAAGGCGTTTAAAGGACTATCTAATCATTTTGAGTACCGGGCTGTGCTTGAGTACAGCCGTGCCAGCCACTCAAACCGCTCCAGAACGCTACTCACTGCTGAGTCGTGCCGGTATCGTTCAGTTGGACACCCAACTGAACCCCACGCAGCGCCAATGGCTACAAAACAAACGCGAACTGGTGTTGGGAACCTCGACACCCGACTACCCGCCTTTCGACATCACCGCCAGCGGTCATGACTATGAAGGTATTACTGCCGATTACGCGGGGATCCTGGCCAAAGCCCTGGCATTGCCCGTCACGGTGATGCGCTACCCCTCGCGGGAGGCGGCAATCCAGGCGCTGGAGGACGGGGAAATCGATTTGCTGGGCAGCGCCAACGGATTTGAAGCGAGCAACGCCGACATCGTCCTGTCAACGCCCTACGCGGTCGACCAGCCGGTGCTGGTCACCCGTGACGCAGAAACCCGCCCGCTCAATGACGGGCTGGCGGGCATGCGCTTGAGCCTTGTCTACCACTACCTGCCGCTGAAGGAAGTCGAGGCGCTGTACCCCAATGCGATCATCCAGGTCCATCCGTCCTATTTGAATGCGCTGAACGCCGTGGCCTTCGACCAGGCCGACGTGTTTCTCGGCGATACCATTTCCACCCATTACATGATCAACAAGGGCTACCTGAAGAACATCCGCATGGCCAATTTCGGCAAGCACGAAGCGTATGGCTTCAGCTTTGCCGTACACCGCGACCAGCCAATCCTGCTGGGCATCGTCGATACGGTCCTCGCCGGGGTCGGGACCTATGAGCGGGAAAACATCGCCCAACGCTGGAGTGCAGGCAGCGATATCCTGCTGACCGACCACAAGTTGCAGTTGACCCAACGGGAAGAACGCTGGCTCAAGGACCACCCGGTGGTGAAAGTGGTCATCAACGAAACCTTCGCACCACTGACGTTCGTCGATTCAGATGGCCAGTTGCGGGGCATGACCGCCGACCTGCTGGAGTTGATCCGGCTACGTACGGGCTTGCGCCTGGTGTTCCAGCACACCCGTAGCGTCAACCAGATGATCGAGCAGGTCGAAAACGGCAGCGCCGACATCATTGCCGCCATCAGTCCAAGCCACGAACGCGAAACCAAGCTCAATTTCACCCGCCCCTACCTGCAGAATTCCTATGTCCTGCTGACGCGCAAGGAGCCTGGAGCGCCCTCGAACCTTGAACAACTGGCCGGGAAAAAACTGGCGATCACCGAAGGCAATCCCCTGGTGGACTACCTGCGCCAGGCCTTTCCACAGATCATCCTGGTGCAGGCCAGCGATACCTTCAAGGCCTCGGAAATGCTGGCCCAGGGGCATGTGGAGGGGGCCGTCAACTCGTTGGTGGTCGCCAATTACTTTCTCTCCTCCCACTTTTTTCAGGGGCAATTGCAGATCAGCTCGAGTATCGGCACGCAACTGGCTTCTTTTTCCCTGGCGACGTCACGCAGCGCCACCGAACTGGCCTCCATCCTGGACAAGGCCCTGCTCAGCATCGCACCGGATGAACTGGGGGTCATCAACAACCGCTGGCGTGGCTACACGGCCGCCTCCGATAGCTACTGGCGCAACTACCACCGCCTGATTATCCAGATCATCAGCGCCGCCGGGCTGCTGCTGCTCACCTCACTGGCCTGGAACGGCTACATGCGCCGGCAGATCAAGCACCGGCAGATGGCGGAGCGGGCCCTGAGCGACCAGTACGAATTCATGCGCGCCCTGGTCAATGAAACCCCTCACCCAATCTACGTGCGTGATCGCAATGGCTTGCTACAGACCTGTAATGACAGCTACTTGCAGGTCTTCGGCGTCAAGCGCGAGGAGGTCATCGGCAAGAGCGTCATGCAGATCAGCCTGGAAAACGAAACGCAAGCCAACCAGTACCATGCCGACTATCTGCGGGTGGTGGCCGAGGGCAAGCCGTTGATTCTTGACCGCGCCCTGCATATTCGCGGGCAACACCTGACGATCTATCACTGGATCCTGCCGTACCGCGATTCCGTGGGTATGGTCCAGGGCATCATCGGCGGCTGGATCGACATCAGCGAACGCCGTCAATTGTTCGATGACCTGCGCGCCGCCAAGGACCGCGCCGATGAGGCCAATCGCGCGAAAAGCACGTTCCTGGCGACCATGAGCCATGAGATCCGCACGCCCATGAACGCAATGAACGGGGCGATATGTAGAATTTCAGAATTCTGACACGTCCCTGCATTTCTGTCCAACGGACTGCTATGATTGAATATTGTATTTAAGAAAGTGATCGGATTCGGAGCGTTTTAAATATGGATAGGTTGAGGGCGATAGGATTTGAATTAATTGGTCATTGGTTCAGCGAAAACAAAGAGCTAAAACTTGAACTAAACAAGTCTGCCAGTCAAAAAAACGCTCTTTACGCATTCGCTATAGATGATGAAGTTAAATATATTGGAAAAACAACAAGAACTATTGCAGAACGTATGTATGGTTATAAGAAACCCTCTGAAACTCAAAGAACTAATATAAAAAATAATGCTAATATCTTGAGCTCTATATCCCAAGATGAAGTTGTTGATATTTACGTTCTGCCTGACAATGGGCTTATGCATTACGGAGTCTTTCATCTGAATCTTGCTGCTGGACTCGAAGACAGTCTTATAAAAACTGTAAATCCTGAATGGAATGGTCGGCAGACTAACCATTTCGCAAGTGAAGAGCTAGAAGCTCCAAAAATAGAGCGGGCGGAAGTCGCACCAAAAATAAAGAAACAGTTCCAACTTATATTGCATTCTACCTATTATGAGAAAGGTTTTTTCAACGTTCCGATACTGGAATCAAAGTTGTTCGGAGATGATGGAGAAAACATAGAGATTTATCTGGGGAAATATAGTGATCCAGTTGTAGGAGTAATAAACAGAAAAGCCAATAGCAATGGAACACCAAGGATAATGGGAGGGCGTGCGTTACGAGAGTGGATAAGACAAAACTACAAGGAGTTGGAAAGTTTGCGCATTAGTATTTTTTCACCGTGCTCTATAAGGCTGGGATGATCAAGGTCGTGTCAATCATTCCTCTGGCAACAAAACCGAATACCTCGAATAATGACCAATAAAGATTAAACACGAAAAACCGCCCGAAGGCGGTTTTTTCTTAACAACTTAAAATCTCATAACAAACTATAAGTTGGCGTTTAATAACAACACTAAACAATATCAATTTAGCATTTGATTACTAACTGTCAAGTCCAATTCCTGAGTTAAAGAAAAATATATGTTAAATTAATCAAATAACATTAAATATATATATGAAATTAAAACACTCATCCAAAAATAACGGATTAACCCTAATTGAAGCTTTGATATGGTTTGCTATATTTGCAGCAGTAGTTGCAGGGATATTTGCTCTTTATTCAAATGCACGTAATGCCAGCAATTCATCAACTGTGAATAAGGAGCTATCTACGATATTCTCTCAGACAGAACAACTTTTCGCTAGTGAAGATACGAAAGACCTAGATAAAGCGCTCGCTCTAAAAATGGGCGTTTTTCCTAAAAGCGTTAAAGTAAGTAGCAGTGGTGTTATCAGCAACGTCTTCGGCGGGACTATCGAAATAACAGGGCAAACCCCAAGCGGGTTCACTGTGACATATACAGGCGTGCCTTCTGGCGAAGTGTGTTCAAATATAGTTAGAGCACAAAAGGCTGTTGGCTGGGATACTGTCGAAGGTAAAGCTCTGGCTACATACGATAGCACTTACAGCATATCTCAAGTGGGGAGTGTATGTGGAGATAACGGAGGTGAAGTTACCGACCTTGTGTTTATTAGATTAGGTTCGAATACCTAATGCTCTGCCAAAACAACAAAGCCCTTGATTGGGCTTTTTGTTTGTCCGAAAATTTATGGGAGTATATTGGAGATACCCTGCCAAGTTGCTCCCCCTACGGGGCTATTATCCTTGATATAGTAAAAGTGCAACTTTAGTGCCAAACTAAAAATTTATTTCAATCAATCCTTGGCTTTTCTTTCTATAATACGTTCTACGGCTCATATTCATTTTCTCCCAAGGCTTATCTTGGGACTCAACTGAGCGGTCTGCATCGACATTATTCTCTTTCCGATAATAGTAGGTTCTTTTCGGTATCCCTTCATCTTCCCAAGGCTTGCCATCGATATATATTAGATTTGCAGAACTCTTTTTTCTTGACTGCTTAGCCCTATCACTTTTCAATTCGTTAAGCCTCTCTATAGAGAAATGGCGAGTAATAAACCGATAGACACTATTCGCAATGGTTTCAACCTCTCTTGTACCTAACTGGCACTCAAATGTATTAAATTCCATTGCTTGCTCAAGAATATTTGAGCGTAACTCTGTTTGATGGCACCTATGCCAATTTGAATATGCCCATAAACGGAGATTTTCAAACAGTGTACAATTTCTACCCGAGGCGAATCCGTCTTCAATTTTCTTTTTCTTTTTTTCGGCTCTCTGTTTTTTAACAAGGTCTTTATCAACAAACTCATTGAGATAGTCGAGATCGTAGGGTGTATCTTCATAGGAAAGGACTTTATAGGAGGACGCTTTAAAAGGGTTTTTAGTCAAAAGCCCATTATAGTTCATATCTGCGCCGACCCTTACTGCAAGCCCATGCTCAACATCGGAAAAGTATTTTATAGGCTTTTGGAGCCCCGTCACGTCGTTTTTGATGGACGTTTTTAGTATGTAGGTCATATGTGAGCGACCATTATCTAAATTCCTCACAATCAAATGTGGCGCTGGCAATCCTTTGTCTGCCCAATCCAATACGCTCATATCACTATCTAAATCAAGTATGATGAAATATTTATGAGTCAACGAATTCGGCTGAATATGGTTTGATTTTAGAGCTAAATCTAATGCGCCTATCTTCTTGCCGAAGTAGTAATCGTTAGTGTGATAAGGCTTTGGTGGAAGTTTTGACTTATATTGTTCAAGCGTGTTTTCAAGCCTTAAATGAGCATTGTTCATTTTCCCCTCTAATTATTTAGTTATTTAGGAGGAAAATTTGAGACTGGCTCTTGCTACATCAACTTGAAATGGTATATTGGATATACAATGCGTTGAACGTAGAAATTGATAGGCTTGGTCGCTCCTAATTTCTACTCCTTACAAGCAAGATAACATTTACCCCTTAAAGTGCAAATTTTAAGGGGTTTTGTTTTTATAAGCTAAAAATTGAAATTCAATATGTTATGATGAATAAGAGCTTTGAATCGGCTCACTCGCATAATAACCCGTAAAACCCCTAGTCATAGCTAGGGGTTTTATATTTATTGCCAAGGGCTCTAGCGCCGAATAATTGCTATAAAGCAGATGCCAATAGTTATTTTTTAATGTTTCTGCATTGAAAAACCATCTAATGATGGTTTTATTTACCTTGGTTTTATTTTGCGCTTTATTTCTGATGAAATCGGAAGGTCTGGAAGTTCTTCACGATGTTCATCCAGCACCTCCAAATGCTGGTCTATTTCTCTATCAGCTTGATTTATAAATTCGCTACCATCCGTCCTATCGTTTATCTGAATTCTTAAATAAGCCAGTCTTGCTCGTTCAAGAGCCTTTTCCTGTATGTCTTGACGTTTCTCATAGAATAATTCATCAAGCCAGCCAACTACACCAGATATGAGATCACCGAGGTTGGTTTTAAATAACTTTAACTCGGCAATCCTTGCCGTTATTTCTCCTTGAATACGGTCTGACTCGGCACTTTTACTCTCAATATTTTTGATGTGGTTTTGAGTTTTCCTGCGATAAGCATCTGCTTGTTCACGTTCCTCGGCTGTTGCTTCCTCTGCAAGCCTCTGGCGTTCTATGGCGTCCTCTGCCTTGGTCAACTGAGCTTTAACATATTGCTGGGCTTTATGGACATAATGAGTGGTTTCCTGCTTTCGTCCTTGTGCAAGTTTTAAAGCGTTCTCCGCTTCCTCTCTTTTGATTTTTGCCAATTCATAGAGATTAAACGCACGTTCTGATTTTGGCTTTTTAGCCTCGCCATTGATGTAGCGGAGTGTGTTCATGTGCCCTTCGGTCTTTTCGTGTTTTTTTGCATAGTAAGAGGTGTTTTTCAATAGTCTGTTGTTCGTGTAGGCGTAAAACATATCCTGTAAATACCCGAACAATAATTGAGACTCCAAAAAATCAGGCGTCTCGCCAATCAGTTCTGTTCCTGGGCGATGCTTTTTTAGGTAAGAATTAACTTTTTTGATCTGCGTTTCACGCAAGTCATAACGCCCAGTTTTACTGCTCTTTGTTGAAATGAATAAGTGCGGATGGTCGCTATGGTCTGTTAGATCAACGTCTTCATCACCATGCAAAACGATGAAATGAATAGGATATTCAGGAAATACCTGCTGGTAAAAACCTTTGATTAAGTCAATTCGACCTTCTGCGCTAACCCCTGAAACTTCGTTTTTAGAAGGGAATTTAAAAAATGCTTCTTGGATGACTGCTTGGTTTTTTCTTATGAGAGGCTTTGGACCGTTTTCAATCTCGTTATGACATTCAAGAAATTTTCGCACTGTATCGAGTTTCTGGTTTTTTCGTTGTATGTCAAACAAAGCAATGTCAGATAAAAGCTGTTCAGTATCAGCAATGCCTTTGACGTTGAGTATGTTTTGAAAAGCGAGGATACTTCCATCGTCAGTTTCTTTTTTGCTTGCGTTCTTGACTTTGTTTTTTAGTTTTGTGCGTGCTTCCAGTAGTTCGGCTCTATTATTCTTAACGACAGTTGGTGCTTCTGCCTCATCGGTGATTTTTGCAAGTAGTGCTTCTCTCTGTTCTTTCGGGTAATCGTCAAGTCTGGTTGTGCCAGTTTCAGGAAGCCAGATTAGGTTAAGATGAGATTGCTCATCGAACCATTCCAATTTTTTTGGCTGACTTGCTGGTATGCGCAGGGAGTGGCGCAGACTCTTGAATAACTGACGGCGACCGCCGTGCCCATTTGTTGATTTTTTCTTAATCTCATTTGTATAGTTCAATGTTTTGAATATCATTGAAGTTATTTTTTTGCCATTCATTTTATCCTCATGTTGATTGTTATATTGGAGTAGAGCGCTTTTAGCTTCTGCCATTCCGGCAAGGAACCTGTGCTTACTACCGCAAGCGAAGCGTCTTTGCGAAGCAAAGTGTGGTGGTAAGCCCAACGGGTTAGAATAAACCCTATATAAATATTAGCATTTGGATCAATGCTTTTGCTTTTAAGCTGGACTTGTTCAGCTTACCCATACTTGTATGGGGCTGTGCTTTTGGCTGGACTTGTTCACCTTGCATACTTTGTTGGTGAATATATTTTGACGAGTTGATGGCAACATGATATTTTCCATAGTTACTCACAAAAATTAACGAATCACATAACGACCATGGATGTTAATAGTATGATAAGAAAAACAATGCTTCTTGCCTGCGCCCTAGCATTATCTGCTTGCGTAACGACTCCGCCTGACCAACTCCCCATAACTACCGAAAAAAAAGAATTTCTTTATGACTACTCGGTCCCCGGAATTAGCAAGGATGAGTTATACACGCGCGCAAGTGATTATCTCGCGATCACCTATAATAACAGCAAAGTAATCTCTAGGGTTGAAGATAAGGAGCGAGGGACTATCATCGCCAAAGCAGTTTCAAGCTGGAAATTAAGCATTGATAGCTTCGTTATTACCGGAATGCCCTGTTACTCTAACTATGACATCTACTTCATTGCTAAAGACGGGCGAGCAAGACTCCAGCTGGCGCTAGTGCCGGGAGCACCTAACCCTTCAGTGTGTGGTTGGACATTACCTCCCAAGCGCGACTATCCACAAATTGTTGGTCAGTTCGATAATATCAGTAAAGAAATGCAAAGCGCATTGAACGGTAACGGCAAGCTCGACAAGCTTAACGATTTTTGATTTTATGGGTGGAGCCCTAAAAGGTGCCCAATCTTGATTGGGTGCTTTTTAGGGCTGGGTATGCGTTATTTCAGATGAGGCTTATATCGAGCCGTGTAACCGTCCGGCGTTACATCAATAGTATCTAAATGTTTGTCAGCGTGATAAATATCAAGCTCAAAGAATTTCTTTTTTATTGGATTGATAATTAGCTTAATTTTCTGTGAGTGCAGAAAGTTATTGATCTTTATGCGTCCTCGCTCTGTTAGCAATAGGCGGTAAATCTCCATCACATTAAAGTCGGACTTGCTCGCCAAATGCATTGAGCTGATTTTCAGGTTTAATCTATGCTCATCTTCTTTAAGCTTGTCTAGCTCTTGGCTCACTTCATCAATCCTTCCCAAGATATACTTTTGAGCACTTTCGGAGGATTGTTCGAGAATGGCGAAATTATTACCTAACGCTTTCTCTTTCAAGATTATTAGCCCGGAAATTTCTTCATGCTCTTTTTCAAGCGCTTTAATATCATCCGTCTTGACAATGATTTGGTGAAATGGAATTAGGGATTGATATGCTAGAAATATTGACTCTACAAGAGCATACCTATGCCTAACGCCTTTGCCGGGCTTTGCATAAGAACATTGCCCAACTGTCGAAGCATGACAAACCAAATCGACGTATAAACTTTTTTGTGCGTGATAACGAAACGTTGAACCACATTTGCAAAAAACCAAACCTCGCAAAATATTTCTGAATTCTTGTGCTTTTCGACCTGCAAGCGATGGATCTTGCCGCTCTTTGAGCTTTGCGCTAATTCGGTGAAACTCTGGCTCACTGATAACGGCAGGGTAATAGCTTTTTATCTCCTTATTAAAAACTGTACGGTCTCCATTTTCATCAAGCTTCATCGCTAGAAACGATCCATAAATTGCGTGCTTATGTAGAACCTTTCCGACAATGCTATCCGTGTATTTCCTTGGGTGATTTTCATTATTAAGCTCTTTTGCAATTGATTGAAAGCCCATATCAAAGCAAAGCTCTGTAATGCGTTTAACTGCATTTGCGTGTTCATTTAAGACGAATTTACCATCAGCAAAACTAATCCAGAACGGACAGCGACTAGTTATTACTCCGCCATTTTCGCCTTTGATTAGGTTTCGGGCTTTTGCGTCTGATATGCGTTCTGACTTTGCTTTGCTTTCGTCATTTGCCCTTTCCAAGATGTTTTGAATAAGGCTAATATCAACGCTACTGTCTTTTTTTCGCTTTGAGTATAAGCGATTGTCAAACAATGTATAGATTGAACAGTCTGATTGAATGATAGAGATAATTAGTTCAAGAGCGTCATACCCGCCCATCCTGCTAAGGATGGTCTGAAGTAGCCATGTATTTCCCCGGCATACCACCTAGCGCAACTTTTAAACTCGCCAAATGATCAAAAAACAATCAATTCGACGAG
>NZ_LKBY01000136.1:0-24458 GCF_002699915.1 Pseudomonas sp. ICMP 8385
GGCTTGCCTTCCTGGTCCTTATGCTCGTCGCGCACTTCCTGCTTGGTCATCAGCAGTTTCTTGTGGCTTTCCCACAGCTGGATCGGCGCATCCACGGCGGCAATCAGGATCAGGCCACAGGCCATCCACAACGAGCTCCAGCCCACCAACTGCACGCTGTGGATGATCGCCAGTTCCAATGGCTCGTGGGCGATGCGCAGCAAATCGTCGATATCTGACTGCAACACCACCAGCGCCACGAACAGGATGATAAAAAACTTCGCCAGGGCCTTGAGCAGTTCCACCAAGGCCTTGGCGGAGAACATGCGCTTGATCCCGGCGCCAGGGTTCATCCGGCTGAATTTGGGCGCCAGGCTGCCGGCCGCAAACAACCAGCCCCCCAGGGAAATCGGCCCGATGATCGCCGCCAGGAGCAAGGTGATCAGCACCGGTTGCGCGGCCAGGATCGCGATCTTCCCCGAGTGCAGCAGGTAGATGCCCATGGCGCGCGGGTCCAGCAGCACCTCCCGAGGCAGGGAGAAGTTGTGCTTCATGATCTCCATCAAGTCCTGGGCCAGGCCGCCGCCGTAGATCAGCAGGCCACCGGCACCGGCGAGCATCACCGCCAGGGTGTTGAGTTCTTTGGAGCGGGCAATCTCGCCCTTTTCCCGGGAGTCCTTTTTACGTTTCTCCGTGGGGTCTTCTGTTTTGTCCTGACCACTCTCGCTCTCGGCCATGGCTTAGCGCGCCCGTGCCAGATCACGTAAAAACTGCAAGGCGTCACTGGCCAGCGGTTGATACTGATTGAGAATGTCGGCCAGGCCGATCCAGAAAATCCCCAGGCCCAATACCAGGGTCAGCGGGAAACCAATGGCGAAGATGTTCAACTGCGGCGCCGCCCGGGTCATCACGCCAAAGGCAATGTTGACCACCAGCAGCGCGGTGATCGCCGGCAACACCAGCAGCAACGCCGCGCCCAGCACCCAACTAAGGCGGCCGACCACTTCCCAGAAGTGATTGACGATCAAGCCCTCGCCCACCGGCAAGGTGGTGAAGCTCTCGGTAAGGATTTCAAAGGCCACCAGATGCCCGTTCATCGCCAAAAACAGCAGGGTCACCAGCATGGTCAGGAACTGCCCGATCACCGCCACCGACACGCCGTTGGTGGGATCGACCATGGACGCGAAGCCCATGCCCATCTGGATCGAGACGATTTGCCCGGCAATCACGAAGGCCTGGAAGAACAGGGTCAGGGAGAAGCCCATCAAGGCGCCGATCAGGATCTGTTCGGCGATCAGCAACAGCGCACTGAGGTCCAGGGCGTTGACCGGCGGCATCGCCGGCAGCGTCGGCACGATGACCACGGTGATCGCTACCGTGAAAAACAGGCGTACGCGCTTGGGAACCAGGGTCGTGCCGATCACCGGCATGGTCATCAGCAAGGCGCCCACGCGAAACAGCGGCAGGATGAACGCAGCCACCCAGGTGCTGATCTGGGTGTCGGTCAAGGCCAGCAAGGACTGCATCAGGTCAGCCGATCAACTGCGGAATACTGCCGTACAACTGCAGGATGTATTCCATGAAGGTCTGCACCAGCCAGGGGCCGGCCACGATCAGCGTGACCAGCATCACCAGCAAACGCGGGAGGAAGCTCAAGGTTTGTTCGTTGATCTGCGTGGCGGCCTGGAACATCGCCACCAGCAGGCCCACCAACAGGCTGGGCACCACCAGCACGGCGACCATCAGGGTGGTCAGCCACAGCGCTTCACGAAACAGGTCGACGGCGACTTCCGGGGTCATGGCGCTATACCCCTCCGAAACTGCCGGCCAGGGTGCCGATTATCAGCGCCCAACCATCCACCAATACAAACAGCATGATCTTGAACGGCAACGAGATAATCAGCGGCGACAGCATCATCATACCCATGGCCATCAGCACACTGGCCACCACCAGGTCGATGATCAGGAACGGGATAAAGATCATAAAGCCGATCTGGAACGCGGTTTTAAGCTCCGAAGTGACGAACGCCGGCACCAGGATGGTCAACGGCGCCTGGTCCGGGCTGGCGATATCGGTGCGTTTGGACAGGCGCACAAACAGCTCCAGGTCGCTGGAACGGGTCTGGGACAGCATAAAATCCTTGATCGGGCCCTGGGCCTTGTCCACCGCGTCCTGGGCCGTAAGCTTCTCGGCCAGGTAGGGTTGCAGGGCTTGCTGGTTCACCTTGTCGAACACCGGCGCCATGATAAACAGCGTCAGAAACAGCGCCATGCCGGTAAGGATCTGGTTCGATGGGGTCTGCTGCAGGCCCAGGGCCTGGCGCAGGATCGAGAACACGATAATGATCCGGGTGAAGCTGGTCATAAGCATGACGAACGCCGGGATAAAGCTCAGCGCCGTCATGATCAGCAGGATCTGCAGGCTGACCGAATACTCCTGGGCCCCGGCCGCGTTGGTGCCCAGGGTGATCGCCGGGATCGACAACGGGTCGGCGCCGAACGCCAGGGGTGCTGCCAGCAACAGCATGAGCGCCAGTAGAACGCGCATTACTTCTTATCCTTCTGGTCCTTGCCCATCAGCTCCATCAGGCGCTGGGCGAACTCCGGTGTGGCGGCTTCGGTCTGGGCCACGCTCACCGGATGCTTGAGCACGTGCAACGGGGTAATCCGGCCAGGGGTGAGGCCGAGCAGGATCTGCTCTTCGCCCACCTGCACCAGCACCAGGCGATCACGCGGGCCCAGGGCTCGCGAGCCGACCAGCTCAATGACCTGAGCACTGCCCGGGCCGATCCGCTGTACCCGGCGCAATAGCCAAGCCAGGACGAAGATCAGCCCCACCACCAGCAACAGGCCCAGCACCAGCTGGGTCAATTGCCCCGTCACGCTGGCGCCGGCGACCGGCACGGCGACCTGGGCCACCGGTTCAGCCGCCATCACGCCCAAGGGCAATGCCCACAACAGTCCCCACCACTGGCGACTCATCTCAGCGCAGCTTCTTGATACGTTCGCTGGGGCTGATCACGTCAGTCAGGCGGATGCCGAACTTCTCGTTGACCACCACCACTTCGCCATGGGCGATCAGCGTGCCGTTGACCAATACATCCAGCGGCTCGCCAGCCAGGCGGTCGAGCTCGATCACCGAGCCCTGGTTGAGTTGCAGCAAGTTGCGAATATTGATTTCGGTGCTGCCCACTTCCATGGAGATCGATACCGGGATATCGAGGATCACATCCAGGTTGGGGCCATCCAGCGAGACCGGCTCATGGTTTTTCGGCACGCTGCCGAACTCTTCCATGGGCAGGCGCTTGCCCACCGGCGCAGTGGCCGCATCGGCCGCCAGCAAGGCATCGATATCATCCTGGCTGGCATCGCCGGTTTCTTCCAGGGCAGCCGCCCATTCGTCAGCCAGGGCCTGGTCTTCGGCGGAAGCGTTTTCGTGTTCGGTAGCCATTACATGTCCTCGGCGCAGCAAACAATCATGAATTAGGATCGGGTTGAATCAGCGACGGTTGATCGGTTCAACCACTTGCAATGCCAGGTTGCCCTTGTGGGAACCGAGCTTGACCTTGAACGACGGCACGCCGTTAGCGCGCATGATCAGTTCCTCTGGCAGTTCGACGGGAATCACATCCCCCGGCTGCATGTGCAAAATATCCCGCAGGCGCAACTGGCGGCGCGCCACGGTGGCGCTCAGCGGCACGTCAACGTCCAGCAGGTCCTCGCGCAGGGCCTTGACCCAGCGCTCGTCCTGGTCATCCAGGTCGGACTGAAAGCCCGCATCGAGCATCTCGCGCACCGGCTCGATCATCGAGTACGGCATGGTCACGTGCAGGTCGCCGCCACCGCCGTCGAGTTCGATATGGAAGGTGGACACCACAATGGCTTCGCTGGGCCCGACGATGTTGGCCATGGCCGGGTTCACTTCCGAGTTGATGTACTCGAAGTTGACTTCCATGATCGCCTGCCAGGCTTCCTTCAAGTCGATAAAGGCCTGTTCCAGCACCATGCGCACCACCCGCAGCTCGGTGGGGGTGAATTCGCGGCCTTCGATCTTGGCGTGACGGCCGTCGCCGCCGAAGAAGTTATCCACCAGCTTGAACACCAGCTTGGCGTCGAGGATGAACAGCGCGGTGCCGCGCAGGGGCTTGATCTTCACCAGGTTGAGGCTGGTGGGCACGTACAGCGAATGCACGTACTCGCCAAACTTCATCACCTGCACGCCGCCCACCGCCACGTCTGCCGAACGGCGCAGCATGTTGAACATGCTGATACGGGTGTAGCGGGCGAAACGTTCGTTGATCATTTCCAGGGTCGGCATGCGTCCACGGACGATGCGATCCTGGCTGGTCAGGTCATAACTTTTGACGCTGCCAGGCTCGGCAGACATTTCGGTCTGTACCAGACCATCGTCGACGCCATGCAACAGGGCATCGATTTCATCCTGGGACAGCAGGTCTTGCACGGCCATGTCGTGATCCTACTGCAATACGAAATTAGTGAAGAGCGCCTGCTCGACCACGACTTTGCCGAGCTCTTTCTGGGCCACTTCCTGCACGCTGGCAGTGACCTTCTGGCGCAGCATTTCCTGGCCCACGGGGGTGGCCAGGCTGTCGAAACTCTGTCCGGAGAACAGCATCACCAGGTTGTTGCGGATCACCGGCATATGCACCTTGAGCGCGTCCAGGTCCGCCTGGTTGCGTGCCAGCAGGGTAATACTCACCTGCAGGTAGCGTTGCCGACCGTTCTGGTTGTAGTTGGCGACAAAGGCCGGGAGCATCTGCTCGAAGATCGCCGGTTGCTTGGCGTTGGTGGCAACCTCGGCCACCGGTGCAGGCTTGCTCTGGGCACTGTGCATGAAAAACCAGGTCGCGCCCACCGACACGCCGATGGCCAATAACAAGGCCACGACAATCAGCAGGATCATCTTGAGCTTGCCCTTGCCTGCTGCAGGAGCGGGTGCTGCGTCGTCACTCTTCGCCATGCCAATAATCCGTCACTATTCGAGGTTTCATAGATCCACGGGAAGGCAAGAGCAAGTGTTATGCCAGAGTTGTCACGGATTTCAGCAACAGCGCAAAACCCATGTGGGAGCGGGCTTGCTCGCGATAGCGGTATGTCAGTTACATAGTTGCTAACTGATCTACCGCTATCGCGAGCAAGCCCGCTCCCACATTTTGATCGGCGTTGACCTCAGGTCAGGCGTAGTAGTCCACGGCACTGGAGCCGATGATGGATTGGGCTATCGGTGCCGCCACTTCGGTGACGTCGCCAGCCAGGCCTGTGTCATGCCCATCGCTGTGCCCGCCACTGCCATTGACACCCCGGGCCGGGTTCTGCTGTTGCTCCTGGCCCTGGCCCTGCCAGCCACGGGACTGGTCGGACACGTTCACGTCGACCTGGCCCATGCCCTGCTGGGCGAACATCTCCCGCAGGCGCCCGGACTGGCTTTCCAGGGCCTCGCGCACGGCGGCATGGCCGCTCATGAAGTTCACCTGGGCCTGCTGGTCGGCCGTCATGTTCACGCGGATATCCAGGCGCCCCAACTCGGCAGGCTGCAACTGAATATCGGCAGACTTGAGGTTGGCGCTGGACAGGTACATGACCCGGTTCACCACTTCCTCGGTCCAGCCACCCTGGTGCATGGCCAGCGGCTGGTTATTGAGGGGCAAGGCGTTGGCGGACTTGGGCGTGGCGGCTTGGGTCAGGGCCGCCAGGCGATTGGCAAAATCATCGACACGGGTGTCGCTGCTCGCGCTCTTCAGGTCCTTGAGGCCGTCTTCGATCAGGCCGCTGAAGGCCTTTTCGCCACCCTGGTCGGTGCTGTCCTTGGCCGCCTGCTGCTCGACCATGGCCGCCAGGCCGTTGGTGAAGTTCTGTGCGGCGGTGGGCTCAGCCTGGGTCGGCAGGTTCTTTTGCGCCGCCTGGCTGCTGGCAGACACATGGCCGCCCTGCTCCATCGCCAGGCGCACGGCCGGCAAGGCGTCCAAGGGGTCGGCTTCGGGGTCGAAGGCGGGTGCCACTTCTTCAGTGACCGGCGCAGTGGTCACCAGCAGCGGCGTGGCGGCGTCATCCACCACGCCGGCCTGGACCGCCGCCGGAGCAGGTGTCACGGCGACGACCAAGGCCGGATCGACCACGGGATCGACCGCCGGCGGCAGGACCTGCGCCAGGTCTTTGTCCGCGTTTTTATCGTCATCGCTGCCGGCCGCCTTGGCGGGCGCGGTGGCAGGCAAAGTCTTGCCGCTATCGGCAACAGCTGGAGTGCCAGCGGCAGGCTTGTCGTTGCCGACCTCCTTCTTGGCGCTGGTGTCGGCCGGCTTGTCCCGGCTCGGCTTGGGCGCCATCTCCACAGCCTTGGCGGGTGCCGCCCTGGACTCCTTGGCGAACACCTGTGCAAAGCCTGGCGCTTTGGCCCGCGTGTCCGCGGCCGTCGCCTGCGCATTGGCGGAGGAAGCCTGGGGCTTGGCTGCGGGGGCAGCCTGCAGGAGCGAGTTGGGGGCTAGAGGCATAATTCAGGTCTCCGCTGCGCAGGGTCGAGGGCGCAGGTAGAAGATAGAGAGCAAAAGTCGGGCCAGCTTTTCCAATGGGCCCACACACGCCTAGAACCGCTGGCGCTCCGACTCATACAACGGCTTGACCAACGCAAACTCGTGGTCGATCTGATCGACCAGCTTGCCCAGGTCGGCAACCTGCGCCTTGGCCGACTCGGCCTCCAGGCGCTGGCACAGCCGCGCCAGGCGCACCGCTCCGAGGTTACCGCTGCTGCCCTTGAAGCTGTGGGCGATGCGCCCCAGGGCCTTGGCGTCATCGCGTGCCTTGCGCAACGCTTCGACGCGCTTTTGCGAGTCATCCAGGAACGTGTCGAGCAAATGGGGGTATTCGCCCTCCATCACTTCCTGCAAACCCACCAACACTTCAGGGTCCATATGTATCTGCGTCACTTGTTCGCTCCTTGATCAAGAATCGACGGATTATGCCAGAGCCTCCCAGGAAAACTCCACGCACACACTGCGCCCGCCATCTGCCCAGCGTACATTGCTGCCCAGTTGCCGGACCAGATTCAGCCCACGCCCGGACAGACGGTCAACCTCCAACGGCCGCGCCAGGACTTTTTCGACATCGAATCCCGCACCGCTGTCTTCGATACGCAGGCTCAGGCAGCCGCCGGCCTGGGTCGGCACCACATCCACATGCACACGCACGTAGCCACTGCCCAATTGGTCGAGCCGCTCGTTGCGCTGGCGATAGTAGCGGGCAAACCCCTGTGCATCGCGCTTGAGCCGGGAGTCCAGGCCTAGCACGCCATGTTCCAGGGCATTGGCATACAACTCGGCCATCACACTGTACAGCGCCCCGCTCTGGCCGCGCAGGCCGTGTATTTCCAGGAGTAACTGCAGCAGGTACGGCAATGGGTTGTAACGCTTGAGGGTTTCGGCCCGGAACTCGAAACTCACTGACCAGTCCAGCGGGCAGGACTGGCCGCTGTCGGTGTACTGCATCAGCGGCGAACACCGTACCTGTTCGGCCTGCAAGCTGATCTCGACCAGGCTGATATCGTCCCGCACCTGGCCACGGAATGCGGCAAGCGCCTGCTCGATTTCGGCAAACAGGCAATCAGGCTCGCGGTTGGCGGCGAACACCTGTAGCAAGCGTTGCGCCCCAAACAACTGTTCGTTGGCATCGGCGGTATCGATCACGCCATCGGACAACAGGAATACCCGGTCGCCCAGGGCCATCGGCCAGACTTCAGTGCGATCGTCAAAGGCCTCGGGCGCCAGCACGCCCAGCGGCACATGCCGCGACACCAGCGGCGTGCGCCGCCCCGTGGCCACTTCATGCACGTAGCCATCGGGCATCCCGCCGTTCCACACCTCCACCACCCGACGTGGGGCGCTGAGACACAGCAGCGTGGCACAGCAGAACATATCCACCGGCAGGATGCGCTTGAGCTTAGCGTTCATCTCCCGCAGGGTCTGCGCCAGGCCATAGCCCTTGGCAGTCATGCCGTAGAACACCTCGGCCAGTGGCATCGCCCCGACCGCCGCCGGCAAGCCATGCCCGGTGAAATCGCCCAGCAGCACATGCATGTCGCCCGATGGCGTGTAGGCCGCCAGCAGCAGGTCGCCATTGAACAGCGCATAGGGCGATTGCAGGTAACGGATATTGTGCGCCGCGTTCAGGCAACCGGAGTGGGCGACCTTGTCGAACACGGCCTTGGCCACCCGCTGTTCATGCAGCAGGTAGTCATGGTGGCGGGCGATCTGGTCGCGCTGCTGCAACACCGTGGCCTGCAACC
Organism: Pseudomonas sp. ICMP 8385; assembly: GCF_002699915.1. Taxonomy (NCBI): domain Bacteria; kingdom Pseudomonadati; phylum Pseudomonadota; class Gammaproteobacteria; order Pseudomonadales; family Pseudomonadaceae; genus Pseudomonas; species Pseudomonas sp. ICMP 8385. The sequence goes on from NZ_LKBY01000136.1 coordinate 8,276, forward strand.
GGCGCAGGCGGTCCATGGCGTTGATCTTCGCCGCCAGGATGATCGGGTTGTAAGGCTTGGCCAGGAAGTCGTCGCCGCCGGCATCCAGGCAGCGCGCCAGGGCTTCGCTGCCACTCAGGGAGGTGAGGAAGATGATCGGCACCAGGGCCTCGCCCGCCAACTGCTTGATCTGCCGGGCGGCCTCGAAGCCGTCCATCACCGGCATCAAGGCATCCATCAACACCAGCTGCGGGCGTTCGCGGGCAAACAGCGCCACCGCCTCCTGCCCATCACTGGCCGTCAGCACCCGATGGCCCTGGCGGCGCACAATGGTCGACAGCAACAACAGGTCGGCGGCGCTGTCTTCGGCAATCAGCACCGTCAGGGCTTCGAGAGCCTGGGCGCTCAACTGATGTCGAACAGTTTGTCGAAGTTGGAAATGGCGAGGATCTTGCGCACGTCCGAGCTGCTGTTGACCACCTGTACCTCGGCCTCATCGCCCCCCGCATGATCGCGCAGCAACAGCAGCATGCCCAGGGCCGAGCTGTCGAGGTAGGTGGCCTCTTTCAAGTCCACGACATAGATCTCGGGAACCTTGTAGAACCGCTCGTAGGACTCTCGAAAGGCCTGGTGACTGCCGAAATCGAACCGGCCTTTGACTGCGATCGTCAACTTCGTCCCATCCAGGGATACTTCTGATTCAACCGACATACGACTGCTTCCTTGTCGTGGGCATGTGCAACAAGGTGTAGCAGGTGATCGCAGAGTGAGCAACAAACAGAATCAAATGGGTGGGATCGGCGGTGTGGCTAGTACTGGTCCTGGCGTGGCAGGCGCTGGGACAGTTCGTCCAGCAGCTTCTGCTCGCGCTTGTCTTCCAGGGCCCGTGCTTCGTCGATATAGCGCTGCACCAGCTTGCGCAGGCCTTCGACCCGGGCGTAGGCCTGTTGCCAGCCTTCGCGGGCCTTGTCGAGGTTGTTCTGGTGCCAGGCCAGGCTCTGGCGCTGCTGGCCGACGGCGCTTTCCAGCTGGTTGAGAAAGTGCTGGTAGTTCATCAGCCACTGCCCGGAAACGCCCTGGCTACCGCGATCGATCCACTGCTGCTGGTATTCGCCGCGAAAGCGCTCCAGGTCGCCCAGCTTGCTCTCGGCCAGGCGCACCTGGCCCTGGAAATGCCCCAGGCGCTGGGCCGCAGTGCGTTCGGCGCTTTCGGCCATCTCCACCACCGGGGCAAGACGCGCGGCGCGACTGGTGGCCATGACCGGTTAACCGCCAGGCGCAGGCGCGAACACCGACGCCAGGTGCGCTTCGCTTTCAACCAGGCTGATATTGTCGTTCAGGCCCTGGCGCAGGTAGGTCACCAATTGCGGTTGCAGGGCAATCGCCAGGTCGGTCTCGCGGTCGCCACCGGCCACATAGGCGCCGACGCTGATCAGGTCGCGACTCTGCTGGTAGCGCGACCACAACTGCTTGAACTGCTGGGCGCGGGTCATATGCTCGGCGCTGACCACCGATGGCATGACCCGGCTGATGGACGCTTCGATGTCGATGGCCGGGTAATGCCCTTCCTCGGCCAGGCGCCGTGACAGCACGATATGCCCGTCGAGCACGCCCCGCGCCGAGTCGGCAATCGGGTCCTGCTGGTCATCGCCTTCGGACAACACGGTATAGAACGCAGTGATCGAGCCGCCACCGGCCTCGGCATTGCCCGCCCGCTCCACCAACTTGGGCAGCTTGGCGAACACCGACGGCGGATAGCCCTTGGTTGCCGGCGGCTCGCCAATGGCCAGGGCGATTTCCCGCTGGGCCTGGGCAAAACGCGTGAGGGAATCCATCAGCAACAGGACATTCTTGCCCTTGTCGCGAAAATATTCGGCAATCCGCGTGCAGTACATGGCGGCGCGCAGGCGCATCAGCGGCGCATCGTCCGCCGGCGAGGCCACCACCACCGAGCGCTTGAGGCCTTCTTCACCGAGGATATGCTCGATAAACTCCTTGACCTCACGGCCCCGCTCGCCGATCAACCCGACCACAATAATGTCGGCCTCGGTAAAGCGCGTCATCATGCCCAGCAGCACACTCTTGCCCACGCCCGTACCGGCGAACAGGCCCAGGCGCTGGCCGCGACCGACCGTCAATAAACCGTTGATGCAGCGAATGCCCACGTCCAGCGGCTGGCTGATGGGGTTGCGCTTGAGCGGGTTGATGGTCGGGCCGTCCATCGGCACCCAGTCTTCGGCCTTCATCCCGCCCTTGCCGTCCAGCGCACGCCCGGCGCCGTCGAGCACCCGGCCGAGCATGCTCATGCCCATGGGCAGGCGCCCGGTATCGGCCAACGGCACGACGCGCGCGCCCGGCGCAATACCGGCGAGGCTGCCCACGGGCATCAGGAAAATCTTGCTGCCGGAAAAGCCCATGACCTCCGCTTCCACCTGCACCGGGTGGTAGCTGTCATCGTTGATCACCAGGCAGCGGCTGCCCATGGCGGCGCGCAGGCCTTCGGCTTCGAGGGTCAGGCCGACCATACGCAGCAGGCGGCCTTCCAGGATCGGCTGGCCAGGCAACTCGGTGGCTTCGATGTAGCCCCCCAGGCGCTTGGCGAAGCTGGTGCGGTCAAGGCGCATCCGGCGCGTCCAGGTCCGTGCTCAGGTCTGGCGCCGCCGGGTGCAGCGCCTGTTCGTGCATCTGGTCGAACAGCTTGGCCATGATCTGCGTGATGCGCGTCTCGACCGTGGCGTCGATGCGGCTGTGCTCGGTCTCGACCCGGCAACCACCGGGCTGCAACGCGCCATCCTCGACAATCCGCCAGGTTTCCTCATGCCGCTCGCGCAGGGCTTTGACCTGCTCGAAATCCTGCGGGTTGATGTACAGCCGCACATTGCCGACGCCCAGGGGCAGCAGCTTGAGGGCTTCGCGCATCACGCTTTCGATCTGGCTGGAGTCCAGCGCCAGTTCACGCTGGATCACCTGGCGGGTGATGTGTTCCACCAGGCCTACCATGGCTTTTTCCAACTGCGAGTCCTGCTCGGCAATCGGCGCGAACAGGTTGCCCATCAGCTGCTCCAGGCTTGCCAGCTTCACACTCAGGGCCGCGTCAGCTTCCTGGCGGACCTTGAGGGTGGTGCTGTGGAAACCTTCTTTTTCGCCGGTGGCAAAGCCTTCGTTGTAAGCCTCCTGGCGGATGCTTTCGAGCTCTTCGAGGGTCAGTGGCTGGACTTCGTCCAGGGGCACTTCCTCCATCTCCACCGGCACCTCTTCGACCGGTTCGGGCTCGGGTTCGGGCTGGAACGGGTCGAAGCTGGGCAACGACCAGACGTCGAACCCGCCGACGTCCCGGGCGCGAATCAAGTCGCTGGGCGTCTCATCTTTGTTCGACATGCGCAGCGCCTTAGATCATTTCTTCGCCGCCCTTCCCGCCGAGAACGATTTCTCCGGCTTCGGCCATACGGCGGGCAATGGTGAGGATTTCTTTCTGTGCGGTTTCCACGTCGCTGACGCGTACCGGGCCCTTGGCTTCGAGGTCGTCGCGCAACAGTTCGGAGGCACGCTTGGACATGTTTTTGAAGATCTTTTCCTTGACGCCCTCGTCCGAGCCCTTGAGGGCCAGCACCAGCACGTCGGAGGACACTTCGCGCAGCAAGGCCTGGATGCCACGGTCGTCGACATCGGACAGGTTGTTGAACACGAACATCAGGTCTTCGATCTGCCCCGACAGGGTGTCGTCGATCTCGCGGATCGAGTCCATCAACTGGCCTTCCACCGAGCTGTCGAGGAAGTTCATGATATCGGCCGCGCGCTTGATGCCACCCAGGGTGGTACGGGCCGCATTGGAGTTGCCGGAGAACTGCTTCTCCAGGATGGTATTCAGTTCTTTCAGGGCCGCCGGTTGCACGGTGTTCAACGATGAGACGCGCAGGATGATATCCAGGCGCACCTTGTGGTCGAAATGGCCGAGCACTTCGCCGGCCTGGTCCGGGTCCAGGTAAGCCACGACAATCGCCTGGATCTGCGGGTGCTCGTAACGGATCACGTCCGCCACCGCCCGCGGCTCCATCCACTTGAGGCTGTCCAGGCCACTGGTGTTGCCGCCCAGCAGGATGCGGTCGATCAGGCCGTTGGCCTTGTCTTCGCCCAGGGCCGAGGTGAGCATCTTACGGATATAGCTGTCGGAGCCCACACCCAGGCTGGTCTGGTCGCCGACGATCTCGACGAACTCGCTCATCACCTGTTCGACTTGCTCGCGGTGCACATTGCGCATCTGCGCCATGGCCACGCCGACCCGCTGCACTTCCTTGGGGCCCATATGGCGCAGCACTTGGGCCGCGTCGGTCTCACCCAGGGACAGCAACAGCACGGCGGCTTTGTCGACCCGGGTCAGCTTGGCAACAGAGGCTCGATTCTCACTCATCTGCGTTGATCCACTCTTTCACGACCTGGGCCACACGACCCGGGTCTTCTGCCACCAGACTTTTGATTGCATTCAACTGCGCGTCATAGCCTTCGCTCGGGCTTGGCAGCAGAATGCTCTGCGGGCCGCCGAGGCTGACGCGGTCGTTGGCCAGTTCGCCATCCAGGCCGCCCATGCCACCCAACTCGACATCGCCGAACGGCGCCAGCTGCTTCTTGCCGTGGCCGGTGATGTTGTTGAGCACAGGGCGCAGCACGCCGAACACCAGCACCAGGATGAACAACACCCCCAGCACTTGTTTGACGATGTCCCAGAACCAGGGTTGAGAGTAGAACGGAATATCGGCAATCACCTCAGCGCGCTCCAGGGAGAACGGCATGTTGATCACGCTGACACTGTCGCCACGGCTGGCATCGAAGCCCACGGCGTCCTGCACCAGGCGGGTGAAGCGCGCCAATTCATCGGCGGTCCACGGGGCCCGGGTGGTTTCGCCGTTGGCGGCGTTGATCTTGACCTGGTCATCCACCACCACCGACACCGACAGACGGTTCAAGCGCCCCTGCTGTTGCTTGGTGTGGCTGATGGAGCGGTCCAGCTCGAAGTTTTTCGTCGATTGCGAACGCTTGTCGGCCGGGTAAGGCGCAAGCATCGGCTGGCCGGTGGCCGGGTCCATGATTTGCTGGCCGTTGGCGTCCAACAGCGGCTGGCCGGGCTGGATCGCGCCGGCAGCTGTGGCAGCGCCGCCGGTGGTTTGCGGGGCACTGGCCGGGGCTGGCGGCTGATTGCTCAGGGCACCGGGCACGCCTTGCGGCGGACCATTGGCGGCGGTGCGTTGTTCGCTGGTCGATTGCTCGCTGCGCAGGGCCGGCTGGTCGGGGTTGAACTGCTCGGAGGTCGACTCGACGGCGCTGAAATCCACATCGGCGGACACTTCGGCCTTGTAGCGGTCATTGCCCAGCACCGGTTGCAGGATGTTGTGCACGCGCTGGGTGAGCATGCTCTCCATGCGGCGGCTGTAGTCGAACTGCTTGCCGGCCATGGTCAGCGCGGAGTTTTCCGCCTGGTCGGAGAGCAGGTTGCCCTTCTGGTCGACCACGGTGATCTGCGACTTGCTCAACTCGGGCACGCTGGTCGCCACCAGATTGACGATGGCCAGGACCTGGCCCGGCTCCAGGGAGCGCCCGGCAAACAGCTCGACCAGTACCGAGGCGCTGGGCTTGCGCTCGTCGCGTACGAAGACCGAGCTTTTCGGGATGGCCAGGTGCACACGGGCGCCCTTGACGTTGTTCAGGCTGGCGATGGTGCGCGCCAGTTCGCCTTCCAGGCCGCGACGGTAGCGGGTGGCTTCCATAAACTGGCTGGTGCCCAGGCCCTGGTCTTTATCGAGAATCTCAAAGCCGATGTTGCCATCGGTCGGGGCCACGCCGGCACCCGCCAGCTTCAAGCGGGCCCGGGCCACATCGTCGGCCTTGACCAGCAAGGCGCCGGAGTTGGGTTCGATGGTGTAGGCGATATCGGAGGCGGCCAGGGTTTCCATGACCTGCTTGGCATCCATCCCCGCCAGGCTGCCATAGAGCGGCCGGTAATCGGGCTGCTGGGACCACAACACCACGGCAAAACCAATCGCCACGCTGGCTGCCAGGCCGACCATCAGGCCCACCTGACGCAACATGGTCATTTCCGAGAGGTTTTCCAGGAACGACAGGCCAAACAGCGGCGCCTTGCCGTCTGTCTTGGCGGGTACGTTATCCACGACTGCTTCTGCCATGACTTAAATCTCGTCCTTAAACCGGCATCTGCATGATGTCTTGATAAGCCTGAACCAGCTTGTTACGCACCTGGGTCAAGGCCTGGAAGGAAACGCTGGCTTTTTGCGAAGCGATCATCACATCGGTGAGATCCACGCCGCTCTTGCCGATTTCAAAGGCCGTCGCCAACTGGCTGGAGGCCTGCTGGGTGTCGCTGACTTTGTTGATGGCTTGACCGAGCATATCGGCAAAGCTGCTTTGGCCCAATTCCGGCACTGGCGCGACGGATTTCGGCTGAGACATGGCGTCCATTTGCATGGAACGCATATCCAACATCAACCGATTGAACTCAACACCTTGGCTCATGAACTTCTCTCTCCGACGACCCGCAATTTTTTGACACTACGCAGCGGTTAGTACGGGTAGTAGCAACAAGGGTGCCAGCTCCTTGGCAACTCGTAAGAAAAGCCGACAACCCTTGTCAGCTGATATGCATCTCAGCTGGCGAAAAGGAACGCTTCCACATCCATCCCGGCATCGCGCATTTGCGCCAGCTTGTAACGCAGGGTGCGCGGGCTGATGCCCAGGCGCTCGGCCGCTTCTTTGCGGCGGCCACGCTCGGCGCGCAGGGTGTCGATGATCATCTGGAATTCGCGGCGACGCAGGTCGTCGCCCAGGCCGCCCGCAGCCTCGGCCGGAGCGCTTTCCAGTGGGGCCGGGGCCAGGCTCGGCAGCGGCGCGGCGCTGGCGCCGAGGGCCAGGCAGAAGTCCTGGGGCTGGATCAGGCCGCCCTGCTGCAAAATCAGCGCGCGCTGGATCGCGTTGTCCAACTCGCGCACGTTGCCGGGCCAGGGGTAGCTGATCAGGCAGGCCTGGGCCTCGGCCGACAGGCGTGCCTGGGCGTGCTTCATTTTATTGACGTGCTTGCCCAGCAGGCGCTCGGCCAGCGGCACGATATCGGCCGGGCGTTCACGCAGCGGGCGCCAGGCCAACGGGAACACTGAGAGCCGGTAGAACAGGTCTTCACGGAAGCGCCCCGCCGCCACTTCGCCGGCGAGGTCGCGGTTGGTGGTGGCAACCACACGGATATCCAGCTGGATCGGCTTGCGCGCGCCTACCCGCTCCACTTCGCGCTCTTGCAGCACGCGCAGCAGCTTGGCTTGCAGGCCCAGGGGCATTTCCGAGATTTCGTCGAGCAAGATGGTGCCGCCATCGGCCTGCTCGAACTTGCCGGCCTGGGCGGCAATGGCGCCGGTAAAGGAGCCTTTTTCATGGCCGAACAAGGTGGCTTCAAGCATGTTGTCGGGGATCGCCGCGCAGTTGATCGCAATAAACGGCTGGCTGGCGCGGTGGGATTGCTGGTGGATGTAGCGCGCCAGCACTTCCTTGCCGGTGCCGGACTCGCCGGAGATCAGCACCGTGGAATCGCTGCGCGCGACCTTGGCCGCCAGCTCCAGCAATTGCGCACTGGCCGGCTCGACGGCAATCGGCCCCTCGCCGTCTGCCGCGCCAATCACCCCCAGGGCATGGCGCGCCACCAGCTCGATAAGGGCCTTGGGCTCGAATGGCTTGACCAGGTAGTCCGCCGCGCCCTGGCGCATGGCATCTACCGCGCGCTCCACCGCGCCGTGGGCGGTCATCAACAGCACCGGCAGTTGCGGCTGGCGGGCACGCAGCAGGCCGAGCAACTGATGGCCGTCCATGCCGGGCATATTGACGTCGCTGACCACCAGGCTGAAGGACGCTTGCTCCACCGCCTCCAAGGCTTCCTCGGCCGAACCGACCGCCCGATAGTCATGGCCTGCCAACAGCAGCGTGTCAGCCAGTGCTTCACGCAGGGCGCGATCGTCTTCAACCAGTAAAACCTTGATAGCCATTTATCCTTACTCCGCGCTGGCCGCGCCCGAAAACAACGGCAGCGTTATCAATGCACAGGTGCCGCGCCCCACACGGGAACGCAACTGCAATTCTCCCTGATGGGCACGGGCCACTGCCTTGACCACGGTCAGCCCCAGGCCGGTGCCGTTGGTCTTGGTGGTAAAGAAGGGTTCACCCAGGCGCTGCAACACCGCCGGATCAATCCCGCTGCCGCTGTCGCTGATGCACAGGCGAAGGGTTTGCCCGCGACTGTACAGGTGCACTTTGAGGCGCGCCCCCGGCCCGCTGGCCTGGCTGGCGTTTTCGATCAGGTTGAGCAGCGCGCCCACCAGGGTGTCGCGGTTGCACAGCAGTTCGCCCCAGTGGCTGTCGCACTGCCAGCGCACGGAGGCTTCCTGGACATGGGTCGCGGCGGCGGCTTGCAGCGATTGCAGCAAGGCGGCGGGCGTGACCCGGTCGGTCAGCGGCAACTCGCCCCGGGCGAAGACCAGCATGTCACGCACCTGGTGCTCCAGCTCATGCAGGCGCTCCTTGAGCCGCCCGGCAAACCGCTGATGGGTGGCGACCGGCAATTGCTCATCAGTCAAATGACTGGCGTAGATCAACGCGGCGGACAACGGCGTGCGGATCTGATGCGCCAAAGAAGCGACCATCCGCCCCAGGGACGACAGGCGTTCATGGCGCGCCAATTGGTCCTGCAGGTGACGGGTTTCTGTCAGGTCGTTGAGCAGCACCAGTTGGCCGGGCTCGGCGTCCAGGGAACGGGTGGCGATGGACAGGCGGCGCCCGTCCTTGAGGGAAATTTCGTGACCGTCGTCTTCACGGGGGGCAAAGCAGCGGGTGATGACATGGCGCCACAGCTCGCCTTCCAGCGGCAGGCCCAGCAGCTCGCAGGCCGCCGGGTTGGCTTCGCGCACGCGGCCCTGGTCGTCGATCACAATCACCCCGCCGGGCAACAGATCGAGGAGGTTTTGCAGACGGTTGGCCAGGCGTTCTTTCTCGGCCAGCTCTTGCATGCGCTGGGCACTGACCACCGCCAACTCGCCCTTGAGCTCCGAGACCCGGGCTTCCAGCAGGCTGTAGGAGTCCGTCAACTGGCTGGACATCTGGCTGAACAGCGAAAATGCCTGTTCCAACCCTTGCCGGCTGATCTGCTCTACGGACGGGACGAGTCCCTGGGTGTCAGGGACTGAAGAAAGGTGGGCGGCGTGGGGCATCGTGCTCTCTCGCTTGGCTGACCGTCAGTTAAACGGAACGTTGCGAGTGCTATAGCAATACCCGTGCCGAAAAAAATATCCTTATTTTTCAGCAGGTTAAAAAACAGGCGTCAATCATCCGCCTGTTCATCACCTTCACGGCGGCTCATGCCGTACTTGCGCATCTTTTCCACCAGGGTGGTGCGGCGGATACGCAGGCGCTCGGCGGCGCGGGCGACGATGCCATTGGCGTCGTCCAGGGCCTGCTGGATCAGCCCTTGTTCCAGGCTGCCGAGGTAGTCCTTCAGGTCCAGGCCTTCGGGCGGCAACATGGCGTTGGCGCCGAAGTCCGGGGTGTGGCCGTTGATCGCTACCCGCTCTTCGAGGTCGCTGCGCAGGCTGTCCACCAGTTGCTCGTCTTCGTCGTCGACGTAGCGGAACTTCTTTGGCAACTCGACCACGCCGATCACCCCGTACGGATGCATGATCGCCATGCGCTCCACCAGGTTGGCCAGCTCGCGCACATTGCCCGGCCAGCCGTGGCGGCACAGGGACATGATTGCGGCGGAGTTGAAACGGATCGAGCCGCGTTTTTCGTGTTCCATGCGCGAGATCAGTTCGTTCATCAGCAACGGGATGTCTTCCACGCGCTCACGCAGCGGGGCCATCTCGATGGGGAATACGTTGAGGCGGTAGTACAGGTCTTCGCGGAAGCTGCCGACCTCGATCATGCTCTCGAGGTTCTTGTGCGTCGCGGCAATGATGCGCACGTCGACGCTCTGAGTCTTGTAGCTGCCCACGCGCTCAAAGGTCCGCTCCTGCAATACGCGCAACAGCTTGACCTGCATCGGCAGCGGCATATCGCCGATTTCGTCGAGGAACAGGGTGCCGCCGTTGGCCAGCTCAAAACGCCCGGCACGGCTGGTGATCGCGCCGGTAAAGGCGCCCTTCTCGTGGCCGAACAGCTCGCTTTCGAGCAGCTCTGCCGGGATCGCCCCGCAGTTGACCGGCACAAAAGGTCCGTCGCGGCGCTTGGAATGGTAATGCAGGTTACGCGCAACCACTTCCTTGCCGGTGCCGGACTCGCCGAGGATCAGCACGCTGGCGTCGGTATCGGCCACTTGCTGCATCATCTGGCGCACGTGCTGGATCGCACGGCTAGTGCCGACCAGGCTGCGGAACAGGTTGGGTTCGCGGTGACGGCCGCGCTCGCGGGCCTGGTCGTACATCTCGCGATAGACCTGGGCACGGTGCAGGGAGTCGAGCAATTTGCTGTAGCTGGGGGGCATTTCCAGGGTGGAAAGCACACGGCGGCGCTGGTCTTCCGGCAAATCCACGGAAGAAATATCGCCCATCAGCAACACGGGAAGGAACTCATCCCAGGTTGAGAGTGTCTTTAACAGGCCCAGAACTGCGCCAGGAGCGTTTACCGTCCCGATCAGCACACAGATGACTTCACGGCTCGATGACAAAGAGCTGACAGCCTGCTGCCAATCATGGCTGCCGCAGGGCAAATTTTCTTCGCCAAGAAAATTCAAAATCACCGCCAGGTCGCGGCGGCGAACGCTATCGTCATCGATCAGCAGAATTTTGGTTTCACGCCACATGCAATAGCAACTTCCCTAGTAAAACTCAAATGCCCTCGAATCGGGGCAATCTAGATAGCTGTAGGCGTTTTCTGCGCTACGGATACCTGACGTCTGAAAATAGCACTAGTTAAGTCAAAATTATGCGACCAGTCAAATTTATGACGCGCTATGTTCGGATTAACTGAGCCAGATCAGCCGAACAGATGGTAAACCTTTGACGCATTTTTCGCTTGGTTGATCTGCGACATCTCTTCAAAAATCGCCTGGCGCTCGCCGGTCGTCACTTCCAGCAGTTGCTGGTAGACCGCCAACAGGCTCTCCAGCTTCTCCCGTAGCGCGTCCTCGTCCACCGGCGCTTCGCTGAGTACTTCGTCGATCCAGACACGGCAGCCCATGTCCAATTCGCTGATAGCATCCCAATTGCGTTCCGCCAGCGCGCCAACCAAGGCGTCGCGGGTTTCGTCAATCCGTTGCAGTGCGTGGCTCATGCTGTGTTCCTCAAGGCCGACGGCCTTATTGTGGCGCGATGGCATCCCAGCCTTCTTTTACAGTAATCAGCAAACGTGCAACTTCGTCGATAACTTCCGGGTCGTTGCTGGCATTTGCTTGAAGCAGACGCGAATTCATATAGTCATACAGGCTCGCCAGGCGCTGGATTGCAGCCGGGTCTTCGGCCTTGTCTTCATCCAGGCCTTGACGCAGGCCGGTAATAATATCGATAGCCTTGGTGAGTAACAGGCACTTTTGCGGGGTATCACCACGAGCCATCGCACCCTTCGCCTGGGCAAGACGCTCCAGCCCACCTTCCAGCAGCATCTGGATCAGGCGATGAGGGCTAGCCTCGGACACCTGGGCATGGGAATTGACCTTCTGGTATTGGCGAAGGGCTCTCATAGGGTTCATGTTGTTGCCTCGTAACAGGTCACAGTCAAATAGGTTTGCTTAACCAGTTTTTCGACTGCACCCGGGAAAACTTTAATTCATGACCCGGTGCCAGGCCCCTCTTTCGGGGCACTGGCGCGTCGTTTATCAATTCGACTTCGGATTGTTCAGCGCGTTGAGGGTAGTCATGATGCTGGAGCTGCGGGAGTTGATCTGCGCAATCATCGTGTCCATGGCCGTGTACTTGGCCGACAGGGACTTCTGCAACGCTTCCATGCGGCGATCCAGGTCAGCCTTTTCAGTGGTCAGGTCAGTCAGCTTGGTGTTGAGATCCGTCGCACGAGTTGCCAAGGTGCCGGTGGTGCCGACGTAGCTGGCGGTCGCCTTGTTCATGCGCGTGATCAGGCCGGTATCGCCGGTGAACATCCTGGCGATGTCCCCTGCGCCCTTGACCACAGCCTTGTCCCACGTCTTGTCATCCAGGCTCAGCAAGCCGGTTTTCTGGTCAGTGGTGATCCCCATCTGGGCCAGGCTGCCGATGCCGCCCGCACCGGAACCATTCGTCAGCTCGGAGCGCAAACTGGACACCAACTGACGCATCGAGGCATCACCGGTCAGGGCGCCCGCCGTGGTGGTAGACGTATCGCCTGTCGCGGTGACCTTGGTCTGGGTGTTGATGGCGGTCATCAGCGCGTTGTAGGCGGTGACGAACGACTGCACCGAGGTCTTCAGAGTGTCGGTGTTGCTGGCCACGGTGATAGTGACCGCCTTTGCAGGGTTTTCGGCGGCCACCAGATCCAGAGTTACCCCACTGATCGCGGAGGTCACTTTGTTGCTGGTGGACTCCATGGCAATGCCATCGATAGAGTACTTGGCGTTTTGCGCGGGTTTGCCGGCATCGTACCCCGTCGCCAGCTCGGAATCACCGCTGAGAGTGATGTCGGTCCCTACGCCGCTGGTCGAGGAGCCGATCACCAGGCGTGCGCCGTTGGCATCACTCAAGACGTTGGCGCTGATGCCTTGGGCAGATAACTGAGTATTGATGGATTCGCGCACCTGCTGCAGGGTCGCTCCACCGGGAACTATCACATCATAACTTTTACCGGACTGGTTAATGGTCAACGTCTGGTTGTCATCACTGTTGTTGGCCTTGCCCGATGCGCCCCCCTCGAACACCTTACTGGTCACTTTCGAGGATGTTGCCAGGTCGTTCACTATCACCGTGTACTTGCCGCTGGAGGCCCCCTCACCCAGGGTGACCTTGACGTTTTTCTCTTCGGAGGTCGTAGCAGCCAGGCCATTGAAGGAGGCGACGTTGTTCAACTTGGTGATTGCCGCCTGGTAGGCTTCCAGTGCCGTTTTCACAGAGCCCACGGCCGACAGCTTGACGGTTGTCTCCTTCTGCTGGGCGGTGATCTGCGCGTCTTTAGGCGCCCTTTCGGCCCCCACCAACGCCTTGACGATAGCCTGGGTGTCGTAGCCCGAACCGGGGCCGGAAATCGTTGAACTAGCCATTTGCTACTCTCCTTGTCCTGCGGTTGCCGCTTTTTTGGCGTACGAACGCCCAAGCAGCAATCAGAAACATGTTTCGTGCCAACTCAAGCCTTTGTATCAAACAACAGGCTGCTGGCATCGCTCAGGTTCTGCGCCAGCTTCAACGCAGTCTCCGATGGAATTTGTCGGATCACTTCACCGCTGTCGGTAGCAATCACCTTGACCACCACCTTCCCGGTGGAGTCATCGATGGAAAAATCCAGGTTGCGCTGTGAAGCCTGCACAAACTCACGCATATCGGTTACCGCTTTTTCCAGGGCCACTCGCTGCGGTTCCTCGGTGGGCTCGTTATCGGCCTGCGCCACAAGCGGCTTGGCCTGTGTTGTCACCACACCAGAAGCCTGGGTGGTAGCAGCCGGGTAAGACGTGTTCAGCCTGATGCTTATGTCCATGTCATCACCTCCAAACTGAAAAAACGGAAGGGCACGTTAGCACCCCCCCGTTGATTAACCGCTGGCCGTTATTACTGAAGCAGCTTCAGTACAGCGGATGGCAGTTGGTTGGCCTGGGACAGGATCGCAGTGGAAGCCTGTTGCAGGGTTTGTTGCTTGGTCAGTTCAGCGGCTTCGGAAGCGAAGTCAGCGTCTTCTACGCGGCCTTTGGCAGCTGCGGAGTTCTGCGAAATGCTCTGCAGGTTGGCCACGGTGCTGGCGAAACGGTTTTGCACCGCACCCAGTTGCGAACGCTGACTGTCGATCTGCTGCATGGCGCCGTCCAGAGCCTGGATAGCCTGTTGCGAACTGGCCGCGCTCAGGATGCTCAGGTTGGAAACGGTGGTTTCCAGCGTAGTCGAAGCAGTGGTACCCGCAGTCAGGCCCAGAGCGGTCAGGCCGGTACCTGCACTACCGTCAGCGATGACGATGTCTTTCTTGGAGAACAGAGCCAGGCTGCCGTCACCGTTTTTGCTAGCGTTCACGCCGGTGCTCGCACTGTTGATCGAGGAAACGATCGCGTCAGTGGTGTCACCCTTCTTGAACTTCACTTCAACGCCGTTCAGGCTTACCGAAGTGTCTGCGGTCAACTTGGCTTGAGAAGTACCCGCCGACAGACCCAGAGCCGCCAAGGAACCGGCCGAGTTGTTCGACAGAACGACGTCGCTGCCACCATCGGATTTGATTTGGATACGGCCATCAGTGCCGATGGTTGCATCACCGGTGCCGCCTACAGCAGTCTTGATGCTGGCCAGCACGGAAGTGATCGTAGCGTTGGCAGTCCAGGTCACGCCCTTGCCGTTCACCTGAATGTCACCGGCCGCCGCGATGGTGGTGGCGCCAGTAGCAGGTGCAGCAGCAGTCTTGCCATCAGTGATGCCGACTGCAGCGCCGCCAGCAACCGTAATAGCGGCTGGGGAAGACAGGCTCATTTTGCCAGCTGTCTCGTCCCAGGACGCAGTAACACCCGCATTAGCGGCGTTGATCGCAGTTGCAACGGCTGCACCTTTGTCAGCGGCGGTCAGCGCAATATCTTTACCGTTGATGTTGATTATTGCACCACCAGTAGCAATACCACCACCGGCTGCTTGCAGGGCAGCTGTAACAGCGCCGGTAGCTTTGGCGCCCGACAGCGAAGCACCGATGGAGGTGGCACTGATACCAGCCAGAGCAGCACCATTAGCGGTGGCTTCGCTGTACTCGCCTTTCAGAGCGGTAGCGCTGATATCAGTCATGCCGAACGAGATGGTTTCGTTGGCGTTGGCACCGATCTGGAACGCTACGTTGTTGAACGAACCGTCGAGCAGGTTACGACCACCGAAAGTCGTGGTGTTGGCAATACGGGTCAGCTCACCCACTTTAGCGGTGAATTCTTGTTGCAGGGAAACACGGTCAGCGTCGCTTTTATCACCGTTGGCCGCTTGCAGGGCGAGTTCACGCAGACGCTGCAGGGTGTTGGTGGATTCTTGCATCGCGCCTTCAGCAGTTTGAGCGATCGACACGCCGTTGTTGGCGTTGGCGATAGCCACGTTCAGGCCTTTGACCTGGTTGCCCAGACGGTTGGCGATCTGCATGCCAGCGGCGTCGTCTTTGGCGCTGTTGATTTTCAGGCCGGAAGACAGACGGTTCATCGACTGGCTCAAAGCGTCGGAAGCTTTGTTCAGGTTCTTCTGGACGCCCAGGGAAGTGATGTTGGTGTTTACGGACATTGCCATGACGAAATCCTCGTGAGTTGGATACTGCGGCTTCCGGCCCTGGCAACCGCCGGGTGTGGCCTAGAGAACCTTCGTAATAGTTATCGTCGTAAATGCAAGTTGCTTGAGGATTTTTTTGATTTTTTTTGCTAGCCCTGTGCCACCCCTTGTATTTCAAGGCCTTATAAGCCAACACCATGGGGGGAAATCGACTACCTTGACGTATCGTTCTAGCCGGACAATCCCCCCCACCGACATACAAGCCCGCACCAATCGCATTGTGGGGCATAAATCAGGAATTGCGCGGTAGAGGTACATGAGGCAAAGCCGCCAGAGCAACACCTTACACACCTGCGCCCAGTCGCTAACGCTAGTCATTTGCCAAAAAATAGCTGGATTAGCACTTTTGGCATCTGAGACTGGACCAGCACTCAGATGGGCAACATTGAACTGGTCAAGTCATCCCGGACACCGATTACGGTGTTTATGCCGCTTTTTGCTCCATGGCTATTGGCGACAGGTAGTTGTTGTAGCTGTGGAGCCTGATTCGGTTGTATCGCATGAAGAAGCTAGTTATATCCTGCCTGGCTTCTTCAACTGTCGTGTAGCCCTTATTGGGCACCCACTCTGATTTGAGTGTCCCGAAGAAACGCTCTGTTGGCGCGTTGTCCCAGCACTGCCCTCTGCGGCTCATGCTTTGCGTTATCCCATGCTCCAGCAGCGCGGACTGAAAGAGCTGGCTGGTGTATTGGGCGGATTCAACCGGTCGTCGCAACACTGGGTTGTTGTACAGACTTTAGATACTCATCCAGTGCTTCGGCAGG
>NZ_LKBY01000137.1:0-20325 GCF_002699915.1 Pseudomonas sp. ICMP 8385
CTCTGAGGACCTGGTCATGAACGCACCGCAGCAAAGCCCTGAAATCGGTCGAGAGATTATCGCTGCCGGCTACCGCACCAACCTGCATGATCAGGGCGAAGGCTTCCCAGTCCTGCTGATCCACGGCTCCGGCCCCGGCGTCACCGCCTGGGCCAACTGGCGCGGGATCATTCCGCAGCTGGCGCAGACGCGCCGGGTGGTCGCCCCAGACATGCTCGGCTTCGGCTACAGCGATCGCCCGGCTGACGGTCGGTACCATCAGCAGCGCTGGGTCGAGCATGCCATCGGCGTGCTCGACGCCCTCGGCATCCAGCAGGCCGACATCGTCGGCAACTCGTTCGGCGGCGGGCTGGCGCTGGCACTGGCCATCCGTCACCCCGAGCGGGTGCGGCGGCTGGTGCTGATGGGCAGCGTTGGAGTGAGTTTTCCAATCACGCCGGGCCTGGATGCTGTCTGGGGCTACGAGCCGTCCTTTGCCAGCATGCGCCGGCTGATGGACGTTTTCGCCTACGACCGCAACCTGGTCAACGATGAGCTGGCCGAGCTGCGTTACCAGGCCAGTATCCGCCCCGGCTTTCAGGAATCCTTCGCCCAGATGTTCCCAGCCCCGCGCCAACGCTGGGTCGACGGGCTGGCCAGCGACGAAGCGGACATCCGCGCCTTGCCCCACGAAACACTGGTGATCCATGGCCGCGAGGACCAAGTGATTCCTTTGGCGGCCTCGCTGACCCTGGCCGAATGGATCGCCCGCGCCCAGTTGCACGTCTTCGGCCACTGCGGCCACTGGACCCAGATCGAGCACGCCGGCCGTTTCGCCCGCTTGGTCGAGGATTTCCTCGCCGAGGCCGCCCCCCTTTCCTGAGAGAGAACTATGGACCAGATATTGATCAACGAGCTCGGCGACGAGCTGTACCAGGCGATGGTCAACCGCGAAGCGATCGCGCCGCTGACCGAGCGCGGTCTCACCATCAGCATCGATGACGCCTACCACATCTCCCTGCGCATGCTTGAACGCCGGCTGGCCGCCGGCGAGAAGATTATCGGCAAGAAGATCGGCGTCACCAGCAAGGCGGTGCAGAACATGCTCAACGTGCACCAGCCCGACTTCGGTTACCTGACCGACGCCATGGTGTTCAACAGCGGCGAAGCCATGCCGATCAGCCAGAGGCTGATGCAGCCCAAGGCCGAGGGCGAGATCGCCTTCATCCTGAAAAAAGATCTGCTCGGCCCCGGTGTGACCAACGCCGACGTGCTGGCCGCCACCGAATGCGTGATGCCCTGCTTCGAGATTGTCGATTCGCGCATCCGCGACTGGAAAATCAAGATCGAGGACACAGTGGCGGACAACGCCTCCTGCGGGCTGTTCGTGCTCGGCGACACGGCGGTGTCGCCACGCCAGGTCGACCTAGTCACCTGCGGCATGCTGGTGGAGAAGAACGGCCAGTTGCTCAGCACCGGTGCCGGCGCTGCGGCCCTGGGTTCGCCGGTCAACTGCGTAGCCTGGCTGGCCAACACCCTGGGCCGCTTCGGCATCCCGTTGAAGGCTGGCGAAGTGATCCTCTCCGGCTCGCTGGTACCCCTGGAGCCGGTCAAAGCCGGCGACTTCATGCGCGTAGAGATCGGCGGCATCGGCAGCGCCTCCGTGCGCTTCATCTGATCGAACAGAGGACAACCCCCATGAGCAAGAAACTCAAGGCGGCCATTATCGGCCCCGGCAATATCGGTACCGATCTGGTGATGAAGATGCTCCGTTCCGAGTGGATCGAGCCGGTGTGGATGGTCGGCATCGACCCCAACTCCGATGGCCTCAAGCGCGCCCGCGAATTCGGCATGAAGACCACAGCCGAAGGCGTCGACGGCCTGCTGCCACATGTGCTGGACGACGACATCCGCATCGCTTTCGACGCCACCTCGGCCTATGTGCATGCCGAGAATAGCCGCAAGCTCAACGCGCTTGGCGTGCTGATGGTCGACCTAACCCCAGCGGCCATCGGCCCTTACTGCGTGCCGCCGGTCAACCTCAAGCAGCACGTCGGCCGCCTGGAAATGAACGTCAACATGGTCACCTGCGGCGGCCAGGCAACCATCCCTATGGTCGCCGCGGTCTCCCGCGTGCAGCCGGTGGCCTACGCCGAGATCGTCGCCACCGTGTCCTCGCGCTCTGTCGGCCCTGGCACGCGCAAGAACATCGACGAGTTCACCCGCACCACCGCCGGAGCCATTGAGCAGGTCGGCGGCGCCAGGGAGGGCAAGGCGATCATCGTCATCAACCCGGCCGAGCCGCCGCTGATGATGCGCGACACCATCCACTGCTTGACCGACAGCGAGCCGGACCAGGCCGCGATCACCGTCTCGGTCCACGCGATGATCGCCGAGGTGCAGAAATACGTGCCCGGCTACCGACTGAAGAACGGCCCGGTGTTCGACGGCAACCGCGTGTCGATCTTCATGGAAGTCGAAGGCCTGGGCGACTACCTGCCCAAGTACGCCGGCAACCTCGACATCATGACCGCCGCCGCGCTGCGCACCGGCGAGATGTTCGCCGAGGAAATCGCCGCCGGCACCATTCAACTGCCGCGTCGCGACATCGCGTTCGCGTGAGAGGAGTAGCACCATGAATTTGCACGGCAAGAGCGTCATCCTGCACGACATGAGCATGCGCGACGGCATGCACGCCAAGCGCCATCAGATCAGCCTGCAACAGATGGTCGCGGTGGCCAAGGGCCTCGATGCGGCAGGTATGCCGCTGATCGAGATCACTCACGGCGACGGCCTTGGCGGTCGTTCGATCAACTACGGCTTCCCGGCGCACAGCGACGAGGAGTACCTGCGCGCCGTGATCCCGCAGCTCAAACAGGCCAAGGTGTCCGCCCTGCTGCTGCCCGGCATTGGCACCGTCGAGCACCTGCGCATGGCCCTGGACTGCGGCGTCTCGACCATCCGGGTGGCCACCCACTGCACCGAGGCGGATGTTTCGGAGCAGCATATTGGCATGGCACGCAAGCTCGGCGTCGACACCGTCGGCTTCTTGATGATGGCGCACATGATCAGCGCTGAGAAAGTCCTTGAACAGGCCAAGCTGATGGAAAGCTATGGCGCCAATTGCATCTATTGCACCGACTCGGCCGGCTACATGCTGCCCGATGAGGTCAGCGAGAAGATTGGCCTCCTGCGTGCCGAGCTGAATCCGGCCACAGAGGTCGGTTTCCACGGACACCACAACATGGGCATGGCCATTGCCAACTCCCTGGCTGCCATCGAGGCAGGTGCAGTGCGCATCGATGGCTCAGTCGCCGGCCTCGGCGCCGGTGCCGGCAACACCCCGCTGGAAGTGTTCGTCGCGGTGTGCAAGCGCATGGGTGTGGAGACCGGTATCGACTTGTACAAGATCATGGACGTCGCCGAGGACCTGGTGGTTCCGATGATGGATCAGCCGATCCGCGTCGACCGCGACGCCCTAACCCTGGGCTACGCCGGGGTGTACAGCTCGTTCCTGCTGTTCGCCCAACGCGCCGAGAAGAAATATGGCGTCTCGGCCCGCGACATCCTAGTCGAACTGGGCCGACGCGGCACCGTCGGTGGCCAGGAAGACATGATCGAAGACCTGGCCCTGGACATGGCGCGGGCTCGTCAGCAGCAGAAGGTGAGCGCATGAACCGTACTCTGATCCGCGAACAGGTGCTGGCCCTGGCCGAGCACATCGAAAATGCCGAGCTGAATGTCCACGATATCGGCAAGGTGACCAACGATTTTCCCGATATGACCTTCGCCGACGCCTACGACGTGCAGTGGGAAATCCGTCGGCGCAAGGAGGCCCGCGGCAACAAGATCGTCGGCCTGAAGATGGGACTGACCTCCTGGGCGAAGATGGCGCAGATGGGAGTGGAAACGCCGATCTACGGCTTCCTCGCCGATTACTTCAGCGTGCCGGACGGCGGCGTAATCGATTGCGCCCAGCTGATCCATCCGAAGATCGAGGCGGAAATCTCGGTGGTGACCAAAACGCCTCTGCACGGCCCGGGCTGCCACCTCGGCGATGTGATCGCGGCGATCGACTACGTGATCCCCACCGTCGAGGTGATCGACTCGCGCTATGAGAACTTCAAGTTCGACCTAATCAGCGTGGTCGCCGACAACGCTTCCTCGACCCGCTTCATCACCGGTGGCCGGATGGCCAGCCTGGAGGAGGTCGACCTGCGCACCCTCGGCGTGGTCATGGAGAAAAACGGCGAAGTGGTCGAACTCGGTGCCGGCGCCGCGGTGCTCGGCCATCCCCTGTCCAGCGTGGCGATGCTGGCCAACCTGCTGGCAGAGCGCGGTGAGTACATCCCGGCCGGTACCTTCATCATGACCGGCGGCATCACCGCCGCCGTGGCGGTGGCGCCGGGCGACAACATAACCGTGCGTTACCAGGGCCTCGGCTCGGTGTCCGCACGCTTTATCTGACCCCCCGCGGCCGGTTCTGCACGGACGGCCGCCCCCTTTTTTCGGAGGACGAGGTATGCCCATCGCTCAGTTGTACATCCTAGAAGGTCGCAGCAACGAACAGAAGGAAACCCTGATCCGCGAAGTCAGCGACGCTATGTCGCGCTCGCTGGACGCACCGATCGACCGAGTACGGGTGATCATAACCGAGATGCCCAAAGGCCACTTCGGCATCGGCGGCGAACTGGCCAGCAAGGTCAGACGCTGAAAGTGGAGATGCGCAAAGGCATTTCGGGTCGAAGAACCCGACCTGGATTGGCAGGCGGCCACAAAGAGCGCGGGCAAACGCCGGCACAGCAGCGCTATGCAGCTATCGCCAGTGGAGTTTGAGAAACGCTATTTCAGAGCTTGGAGAGTGTCTGGGAATGCCGGGGCGATTCAACCCATCCCTTCTTCGGCTACGTTCGTAATCAAGCCACTTCCTTGCATTGACGCAGGGTGTCGGAAGGCAACTCGCCGAACGCGCTCCTATAGTTTTCAGCGAAACGTCCCAAATGTAAGAAGCCGTAGTCTAGGGCTATCTCAGTTATACTACGCACATTGGCACTGGGATCGCTCAAGCAGGCGCGGATGCTTTCGAGCTTACGGTTGCGGATGTAGTTCTTCGGCGTGGTGCCGGCATGCTTCTCGAACAAATTGTAGAGCGAGCGTGGACTCATCATCGCCAGCTCCGCTAACCGCTCAAGGCTGATATTGCGTTTGAGATTATCCTCAATGAATTGAACGACTCGCTCGAAAGACGGGCTACCTTTGCTGAAAGTTTCGCGGCTGACATTGCTGCCCAGCATTTCGAGCAGCTTGGAAGCGATGATCCCCGCATAGTACTCTTGGACCCGAGGCATCGACTTTGTATGTTCAGCTTCGTCACAAGCTAACCCGAGTAGATTGATAAAGCCATCGAGTTGCTGGAGATTGTGTCGCGCGGCGAAACGGATACCCTCTCTCGGCTTGTGCCAATTGTTCTCACTGCATGCCCGATCAAGGACCACTGAGGGCAATTTAACGATAAATTTCTCGCAATCTTCTGAATAGGTCAGGTCCGCTTGGTCATCCGGATTGAGCAGCAATAGTTCGCCCGGCGCAAAATAGTGCTCCTGGCCATGGTCACGCCACAGGCAATGGCCTTTGAGTATTATTTGCAGATGATAACAGGTCTCCAAACCAGGCGAGATCACCCTCACGCTACCGCCGTAGCTGATTCGACACAGGTCGAGGCCTCCGAAGATTCTGTGGTGCAGCCTGCCTGCCGGGCGCCCGCCCTTGGGCAGGCGAATAGAGTGCGTACCGACATACTGGTTAACATAGTCGGAGACTGCATAGGGCTCGGCATGGACGAAGATCTGACTTTTCTCGTTCAATAAGCGAAAATCCATAGCTCACGGTTCTCTTATTTTTATGTGGGCTGCTTGGTGTGATGTAGAAAGGCGCCAGGTCAATGAAAATGCATCTCGACGTGATGCGTATACGGTTTACCCCCATTGCCACGTTGCGCCAACCTTTTTGCAATCAGTGACCACCTTGCAACGCAAAAACAATGCCAAGAAGAACGAAAACGTTCTTTTTAAGAAGCGAGAACACCAGAAAACATTCAGTTCATGCTGTCGGGGCATACGGCGACGAATTGGCGGATAAAGGGATCGGCGTTGAGGTGGATTTCAGTTAATCAATTGGTTAATTTTTCAGGACCACCTAAGCAAATGCTAAAGTGGTAAATGGAATGCTGAGCCGGCAAGCACAGGCCTTGACGTTGCAAGGTAGTCATGACCGCAGTGAGCCTCTAATGTGCTGCGGGGTGGATCATCCCGATAAAAACAAGAGGAAAACAATGTCCCTTATATACAAACCCAAGATGCAGCATGAGGATATGCAAGACCTTAGCAGGCAGATCCGTTTCGTTGCCGCCGAAGGCAAGATCTGGCTGGGAGAGCAGCGCATGCTGCTAATGCAGCTATCTACGCTGGCCAGCTTCCGTCGCGAAATTATCAGCTTGATCGGTATCGAGCGGGCCAAGGGTTTCTTCCTGCGGTTGGGCTATCAGTCCGGCCTGATGGATGCCGAGCTGGCACGCAAGCTGCGGCCGGCCATGCGCGAGGAGGAGGTGTTCCTGGCTGGGCCTCAATTGTATGCGCTCAAGGGGATGGTCAAAGTACGCTTGCTGAAGATGGATATCGCCATCCGGGACGGACGTTTCAACGTGGAGGCCGAGTGGATTGATTCCTTTGAAGTGGATATCTGCCGTACTGAGCTGGGCCTGATGAATGAGCCCGTCTGCTGGACGGTGCTAGGCTATGCTAGCGGCTATAGTTCGGCATTCATGGGCCGCAGAATCATTTTCCAGGAAACTAGCTGTCGCGGGTGCGGTGACGATAAATGCCTTATCATCGGCAAGACCGCAGAAGAGTGGGGCGATGTCAGCAGTTTCGAAGCCTACTTCAAAAGCGACCCGATCGTAGACGAGCGCTACGAACTGCAGACCCAGGTTGCCAACCTGCGCAACCGCCTGAAACGGTACGATGGGCAGTATTACGGCATTGGCCATTCGCCAGCCTACAAGCGCATCTGTGAGACCATCGACAAGGCTGCACGTGGCAAGGTTTCGGTCCTGCTACTGGGTGAGACTGGGGTGGGCAAGGAGGTAATCGCGCGCAGCGTGCATTTGCGCAGTGAGCGCGCAGAGCAACCGTTCGTCGCGGTGAACTGTGCGGCAATTCCGCCGGATCTGATCGAGTCGGAACTGTTTGGTGTCGATAAGGGCGCCTATACGGGCGCGGTCAATGCACGCGCTGGACGTTTTGAACGGGCCAACGGCGGCACCATCTTTCTTGATGAGGTGATCGAATTGACGCCGAGGGCCCAGGCCATCCTGCTACGGGTATTGCAGGAAGGAGAGCTAGAGCGGGTCGGCGGCGACCGCACGCGAAAAGTCGACGTGAGGTTAATCACCGCAACAAACGAGAACCTGGAAGAGGCGGTCAAGATGGGGCGCTTTCGCGCAGACCTGTTCTTTCGGCTGAATGTTTTTCCCGTGCATATCCCGCCGTTGCGCGAGCGCGTGGAAGATATCCCGCTGCTGGTCGAGCATTTTCTCAGAAGGCACCATAAGGAATACGGCAAGAAGACTCTTGGCTTGTCTGATCGAGCGATGGAGGCCTGCCTCCACTACCAATGGCCAGGCAATATCCGCGAGCTGGAGAACGCCCTTGAGCGCGGGGTGATTCTCACCGAAAGCAACGAAAGCATCAGTGTCGAGTCGCTGTTCCCGGGGTTGGCGACGGCTACTGAAGGCGACAGGCTATCGAGCGAGGGCCGGGTGGTGGAGGAGTCCGGTGACAGTTGGTTTAGGCAAATTATCGACCAGGGCGTCAGCCTCGAGGATCTCGAAGCGGGTTTAATGCGCACGGCCATGGACCGTTGTGGGCAGAATATCTCACAGGCGGCGCGGTTGCTGGGATTGACCCGCCCGGCAATGGCCTATCGACTTAAGAAGCTTGACCCCAGCTTATCTGTGAAAGCAATGGGCCGATAGCTGCCTTGCGCCAGGTTTGGGCCTTTCTAAGGTCCTTCGCGGATTCTGGGGAAAGAGCGAGTTGACAGGCAGGGAAGTGGGTAAATTGGCAGTCGCTCAACATCCCAACCCCCACACCCTGCTGTCGCCGTGCATCCTATTGATCTTGCCGCTTTCTGGCCAGGCTACGACGACGTCGCCTCTCGCCCCGTAGCTGAAAATACCCTGCTGATCGAGCTCGAACCCCAGGCCACGCGAGTGCCCCGGTGTGGGCGCTGTCTGCAGCCCTGTCCGTTGATTCACGAACGGCGTCTACGCCACGTGCGTGACCGCGACCTGCTGGATCAGCGGGTGTTGCTCCAATTGCCCGTGCGTCGCGTCGACTGCCTGCGGTGTGGGCGGGGTGACCGAACGGATCGATTGGCTGGAGCCGGCTTCCCGCCTGACTCGACGTTTGCAAACCTGGCTCGAGGGCTTGTTGCGGATACTGCCCATCAGCCACGTCAGCCAGCTTACCGGCCTGCATTGGCACACCCTCAAGGCCCTCGACAAACGCCGCCTGGAAGCGCAGGCAGGCGCCATCGAGCCCGGCGACTTCCGGCGCTTGGTGATGGACGAGTTCGCCCTGTACAAGGGCCATCGCTACGCCACGGTGATCATGGATGCCGAGCGAACACGCGTGCTGTGGGTTGGCCACGGCAAAAGCCGCCAGGCGATTCGCCCATTCTTCGAGTGGCTCGGTGAGCATTGCCAGCACATCGAGGCGGTAGCCATGGACATGCACACCGCTTTCGACCTGGAAGTGAAGCGACACTGCCCTCAAGCCGAAGTGGTGTACGACCTGTTCCATGTGGTGGCGCGCTATGGTCGTGAGGTGATCGACCGTATCCGCATCGACTAGGCCAACCTCCTGCGCGATAACAAACCAGCGCGCAAGGTGTCGTAAGCGCTCCACAAAACCCACCTGTGCCTAGACAATGGATCATTGGATCCTGAGCTCCCTTTCCCGCTGGAGCTCCGTTCCATGATGCGTCCCGATGCCAAGGTGCAGAAGGTCTATCTCTATCCCAAGCCCGTCGACTTCCGCAAATCCATCAACGGCCTCGCCGCCCTGGTCGAGCTGGACATCAAAGTGGAAGTCTTCAATCCGGTGCTGTTCGTGTTCCTCAATCGCACGCGCAGCCAGGTGAAAATGCTCTACTGGGAGCGCAACGGTTTTTGCCTCTGGCTCAAGCGCCTGGAGGCCGAGCGATTCAAGACCAAGCCTGATGCCGGTGACCAGGCCATCGAGCTGACGGTCAACGAATTGAACTGGCTGCTCGACGGCATCGACCTGTGGCGAAACCGCCCTCATCAAGTCCTGACGCCGCGTTACGTGGCCTGAGCCGGTATAATCCAGCGCCATGAAATCTGGCGCTGACACCCTTCCTGACGATCCCGTCCTGCTCAAGCAGATGCTGCTGTCGGCACAGGGAAAGCTGGCGCAACTGCAGGAACAGAACGCCCTGCTGTTGCAGCGCCTGTTTGGCCGCAAGTCCGAGCAAACCGCCGATCCTGACTCCCCGCAACTGCCATTGCTCAACGAGGCGGAGGCGCTGCTCGACGTTGCACCGCAACCAGCCGTTGGCGACGGTCTATCTGCTCAAGGACGCACTGAAGGAAGTCTGGTACGCCCCGAGCGTATGGGAAGGCTGGCAACGCTGGCGGGCCTGGCTACGGCATGCCCGTGATAGTGGCTTGGCACCGCTACAGCGCTTCGCCAAAAAACCTCAGGCGCTATATACGCGGCATCCTCGCCAGCGCTCGTTTTCCCATGCACACCAGCCTGCTGGAGGGCCTGAACAACCGCATCAAGGTGATCAAGCGCATGGCCTATGGTTTCCGGGACTCGAACTTCTTCTTTCCGAAAATCAAGACCGCCTTCCCCGGGAAAGCGCGATGAACCTTTTTTATCGCTGGCTTGATCAAATCGACAGGTGATTCTGCGCGATTGACGATTTGCTCAAATACAGCCAGCGTGCTGGAGATTTCACTCATGCCCTTTTTTATTTTTTTACAAAGTAAATCAATAATTTAGATGCGATATACGGATCGGTATAAGCAATGGCATGGCGGTTGCTAGCTATACGAGACTTAAAATAAAAATAGTGGTGACCTTCAATGTTGTATTTTCTCAACTCTGCTCAGATTGGTTGCTTTCGCCATGTATATCCTCAAAGCGGGCCAGCCATATCCGTTACGCCTGGAGTCTGTGACGCTGGCCTAGAGCTTTTTAAGGGCGAGCCCAAGCAGGCTAGCCCGACCACCAATTTTTGTGAGGCCAGGGTCATTGACGTGCGTGCGACTTTGCGCACCATTTGCGTCGCAGTTATCGGCTTCATCTCTCGTAATAGGGTTATAGATGCCAGTCCCACGGTGCGGCTGCATCAATCTTCAATCTCATCGCTAACCTCAACCGACTATATGCCCAGGTTTGCAACGATATATCCAGCCTGTCGCGCATTCGCTCGAGCCTTAGTCATCTACCGCAGTCACAGCTGTAGCGACATTACTAACCAGCCGTGTCGATCTCGGAAGCTGTGCGTTTGTTGCCGAGAATTTGGCTGCTTGTGATGCATTAAGTGATTTGATATCGCCGTCCTCGCTACCTATAACATCTGACGTCTACATAGGTGATCCAATGCTCGCAATAAGGAAAACTAAAGCAGGGCCAGGAGGGTTATCTGTCGATGATGTGGCCGCCCCTAAAGAGGTCCACAGTACTGACGTGCTGGTGAAAATTGAAGCGGCCGGTGTCTGTGGTACTGACTTGTTGATCTATAAATGGGGCGAGTTCGCCAAAAGAATGAAACTCCCCACTATCTTGGGTCATGAAATTAGCGGGGTGATTGAACAGGTCGGATCTGACGTTAAAGGTCTAAGGCCTGGGATGCGCGTCAGTCTGGAGAGTCATCTCCCTTGTGGAACGTGCTATACGTGTCGACGCGGTTGGGCGCATGTATGTCCTAATACACGGTATCCGGGGGTCGACTTTGATGGAGGCTTCGCGTCTTTCGTTGTGGTTCCGGAAAGCGTGTGTTGGCCGGTGCCGCGCGGAATTCCTCCGCTCCAGGCGGCAATGATGGAGCCGTTCGGGCTTGCGGTGCATGCAAGTCTGGAAGGTTCTGGGGTTTCGGGATTGAATGTTCTTGTTTCTGGTTGCGGTCCGATCGGACTTATGAACATTGCAGCCGCCAAAGCACTGGGAGCAAGCAAGGTCATTGCAACTGACATTCATCCTCTGCGCCTCACTGCAGCAGCCAAAATGGGGGCGGATGAATGCACTAATGCAACTGAAGAGAGCGTTTATAACACTGTGCGTTCGCTGCTCGGTGAGAGGGGAGTAGATGTTGCAATTGACTATTCCGGGCAAGCAGCGGCGCTAAAGTAACTTATTCAATCCATCACCCATGGTGGTGAGTTGCGACTGATGGGCGTCCCGTCACATGATATTTTGCTCAACTTAGAGGAGTGGCTTTTTAAAGGCCTTATTGTACGTGGCATGCATGGCAGGCGTCTGTTTGAAACATGGGAGCGTTCAACTAGCTTACTGGTTACAGGGCGTGTTGATTTGTCTTCGCTCGTATCGCATCGATTGCCACTATCGGCGGCAGAGGATGCGTTCGAAATGGCCTTAAATGGTCAGTCCTTGAAAATCCTGTTTGAGCCCAATGGCACATGTATCTAATTTATAATTTTGAAGTTAAGGAGGCATAATTATGCGGGAAACAAAAGAGCAGCCTATCTGGCACGGGAAGGTGTTTAGTTCTAATTGGGTGGAGGCGCAGGGAGGTGTTGCCAATGTTGTAGACCCGTCCAATGGAAACATTATTGGCGTTACGGGCGTGGCTAACGGCAAAGATGTCGATGCTGCTGTTAACGCAGCTAAGAGAGCGCAAAAGGAATGGGCCGCAATACCATTTAGTGAAAGAGCCGCTATTGTCCGCAAGGCTGCCGAAAAACTAAAGGAGCGCGAACATGAGTTCGCCGATTGGAACGTGCGGGAATGCGGCGCGATTCGCCCGAAGGGCTTATGGGAGGCCGGAATTGCCTATGAGCAAATGCATCAAGCTGCGGGTTTAGCTTCTTTGCCCAATGGTACGTTGTTTCCATCGGCTGTCCCGGGGCGCATGAATCTTTGTCACCGCGTACCGGTTGGCGTGGTGGGTGTAATTGCACCTTGGAACTTCCCGTTGTTTTTAGCAATGCGTTCGGTAGCACCAGCCTTAGCGTTGGGTAACGCGGTGATCTTAAAACCCGACCTTCAGAGTGCTGTCACCGGGGGGGCGCTCATTGCCGAAATCTTTTCCGACGCTGGCATGCCTGAAGGTGTTCTTCATGTTCTTCCTGGTGGAGTCGACGTAGGAGAGTCGATGGTTGCAAACTCCGGAATTAACATGATTTCTTTTACCGGATCCACACAGGTGGGCCGGTTGATCGGAGAGAAATGCGGGAGAATGCTGAAAAAGGTTGCGCTTGAACTGGGTGGTAACAATGTCCACATTGTGTTGCCTGACGCCGATTTAGATGGGGCCGTCAGATGCGCTGCTTGGGGTACGTTCTTGCATCAGGGCCAAGTGTGTATGGCTGCCGGACGTCATTTAGTACATAGAGACGTTGCTCAGCAATATGCAGAGAAACTGGCGCTACGTGCCAATAACTTAGTGGTGGGAGATCCAAACTCGGATCGAGTACATCTCGGCCCACTTATCAATGATAAACAGGTAGTTCGCGTCCACGCGCTCGTCGAATCTGCACAAAGGGCCGGTGCTAAGGTTTTGGCAGGAGGTACATATCAAGATCGCTATTACCAAGCAACCGTAATCATGGATGTGAAACCTGAAATGGAGGTTTTCAAATCTGAAATTTTCGGTCCGGTGGCTCCGATCACTGTTTTTGACAGTATTGAAGAGGCGATTGAATTAGCAAACAGTTCGGAGTATGGCTTGGCTGCGTCTATTCATACTACGGCGCTGGCGACTGGTCTGGACATTGCGAAGCGTCTAAACACCGGTATGGTCCATATTAACGATCAGCCAATCAACTGTGAACCGCATGTTCCTTTCGGTGGAATGGGTTCTTCGGGGAGCGGTGGACGGTTTGGCGGACTTGCAAGTATTGATGAATTTACCCAATCTCAATGGATTAGCATGGTTGAAAAGTCAGCTAGTTATCCCTTCTGAGTTAATAATAAGTAGGAGATAAAAATGGATACAATTCGTTACTACCTGATCCCTCTTGTTACTGCGTGCGGGCTAATCGGATTTTTCTATGGCGGCGCCTGGGTTTGGCTCGGGGCGACAACGTTCCCTGCGCTAATGGTGCTTGATATCGTTTTGCCAAGGGACTTTGCAGCAAGAAAGGTCAATCCATTTTTCGCAGACCTTACTCAATACTTACAGCTACCGTTAATGATCGGTCTATATGGATTGCTAATTTTCGGGGTAAAAGGCGGGAAGATCGACCTAGGTCAGCCATTACAAGTGGTAGGGTGCATCCTTTCTTTGGCTTGGCTAAGTGGTGTGCCAACTCTTCCAGTTTCGCATGAGTTGATGCATCGTAGACACTGGTTGCCTAGGAGAATGGCGCAGCTACTGGCCATGTTTTATGGTGATCCGAACCGAGATATTGCCCATGTCAACACACATCATCTTTACCTAGATACGCCCCTCGATAGCGACACCGCGTACCGTGGACAGACAATTTACAGTTTCGTGATCAGTGCAACCGTTGGTTCCGTTAAGGATGCGATAAAGATTGAGGCTGAAATTTTACGTAGAAAAGGAAAGTCGCCATGGAATTTGTCTAATAAAACATATCAATATTTCGCACTCTTGTTTGCTCTGCCTGGTCTGGTCACTTTTTTAGGAGGGGCGACTTTAGGACTAGTTACGATTGCTGCAATGATTATTGCGAAAGGGATAGTTGAAGGTTTTAATTACTTTCAGCACTATGGTTTAGTACGCGACCTAGATAAGCCTATCCTCCTGCACCATGCTTGGAACCATATGGGAAGGATTGTACGCCCGCTTGGTTGCGAGATTACCAACCATATTAATCATCATATTGATGGTTATACACGTTTCTATGAATTGCGTCCGGAAAGAGAGGCCCCTCAGATGCCTTCACTCTTCGTGTGTTTTCTTATAGGGCTTATTCCGCCTCTCTGGTTCACTCTCATTGCAAAACCAAAATTGAAGGACTGGGACCAGCGGTACGCAACTCCAGTTGAACGCGAGCTGGCTATAGCTGCTAATAAAAAAGCGGGATGGCCACTGTGGGTGGGCCAAGTAACTAGCTAATTAAAAGTAGCTTGAATTTAAATTTATTGCTGATTGAGGCCGTAGATGAACGTTTGGAACGAAAGGATTCTACGGTCTTTTTTAGAAAATGTGTTTCCAGGTCTTCCTGAAAAAGCCCAGGGTTAACTATTGTTTAGGCGTTTTGCAAGTGCACGGGTTACCAAACTTAGCGATGGATTTCTGAATGAGTTTTTTAAAGAAAATTACTGGATTATTTGCACCTCCACGGGAGTTTAATGTTTCAGTGAAAGGGCAAAAGGTTGAGTTCAAGGTGCCTCGAGGTCAAACGGTTCTCGAAAGTGCTTTGCATAATGGAATAGCCTTTCCCCATGATTGTAAAGTCGGAACATGTGGTGCATGTAAATATAAGTTAGTCTCCGGCAAGATAGGTGAGCTTGCATCTTCTGCTATGGGACTGAGTGGTGATCTCTATCAATCCGGATATCGTTTGGGTTGCCAATCCATACCCAAAGAAAATCTAGAAATCGAACTGGACACAGTACTTGGAAGGGCAATTGTTCCGAAAGAAACGAGAGCACTGATTAGTGGGCAGAAAAGACTGGCGCACGATATTATCGAATTAACGGTGGTGCCGGAAAATCCAATAGTTTTCCATCCTGGCCAGTATGCTGATATTGAATGTTCCGAATTGTCTGTTGTAAGAAGCTATTCGTTTTCTTCACCCTTCCAATCCGAAGGTTCTCTGAGTTTCCATATCCGGCTAGTTCCGGGTGGGGTCTTCAGTGGTTGGTTATTTGGTCATGATCGAACAGGGACTACAATAACCCTGCGAGGCCCCTATGGACAGTTCGGACTCCACGAGAGTGATACCGTGATGGTCTGCGTAGCTGGTGGAACGGGTCTCGCGCCAATTAAATGTCTTTTACAGAGCATGACTGAAATCCAACGTGAGCGTGTAGTTTTCTTGTTTTTTGGCGCGCGTCAGCAGCGTGATCTGTATTGTCTTGATGAAATAAAAGCACTGCAACGAGATTGGATTGGACGTTTCGAGCTTATTCCGGTGCTGTCCGAAGAACCTGCTACATCCTCCTGGAAAGGAAAGCGTGGCATGGTAACCGAACATTTTCAGGAGTTCTTACAGGGGCAACCGTGTGAAGGATATCTCTGTGGGCCTCCGCCGATGGTGGACGCGGCAGAGTCCGAGCTTCTTCGACTTGGTGTGGCGCGCGAATGTATATATGCAGATCGATTCTATAACCGCCCCCCAGTATGAGGGGGATGCCCTGTAGACAAAATAATTCATCCGGCAAAAGCTCTAGCTCAATCTGAATTTTCTTATGGGGATCGTTCTAGTTGATGTAAGACAGTTACTCCTCGTTGAGTTGCGGATGAGGAAATACATAGTTATTGTGTGTGAAGTCTGGTGAAGTTCTTGATAATTACAAGAGGAGATTCAAATGGAGATCAAAGCGGCAGTTGTCCGTCAAAAAAATGGTCCATTCATACTTGAGGACGTGATCCTTAACGAGCCCACATCGGATCAAATCCTAGTTCGACTGGTTGCGACCGGATTGTGTCATACGGATCTCGTTTGTCGCGATCAGCATTATCCGGTTCCGCTACCGATGGTTTTTGGGCATGAGGGGGCTGGCGTAGTTGAGAAGGTGGGGGCTGCGGTTACAAAAGTCCAGCCAGGTGATCATGTTGTCTTGACTTTTTATACCTGTGGACGTTGTGAAGCATGTCTTTCCGGTGATCCCACCAGTTGTGCTAATTCGTTCGTCCCCAATTTTATGGGGCGCTCGGTTACAGGCGAATGCACCATTCATGGACACGATGGATCGGAAGTAGGAGCTAGTTTTTTTGGACAGTCTTCATTTGCGACCTATGCGCTGGCTTACGAACGCAACACCGTGAAGGTTACGAAGGACGTCCCGCTTGAACTCCTTGGGCCTCTTGGTTGTGGTATTCAAACTGGTGCAGGCTCCGTCCTTAATGCGCTTAACCCTTCGGCAGGTTCCTCTATTGCGATTTTTGGTGCCGGGGCCGTAGGCCTTTCGGCAGTTATGGCTGCCGTTGTGGCGGGTTGTACGACAATCATCGTTGTCGATGTCAAAGAGAATCGCCTTAAATTGGCCGATGAGCTTGGGGCGACGCACGTGATTAATGCAACAAGTTCTGATCCAGTTGAGAAGATTAAGGAAATTTGTGCTGGCGGCGTTCCATATGTGCTCGAAACTAGCGGTTTGCCTTCTGTTCTTCAGCAGGCGATCCTCAGCTCCGCCATAGGTGGTGAGATAGGTATTGTAGGCGCACCACCGATGGGTGCTACAGTTCCCGTTGATATTAATTTTTTACTGTTTAATCGTAAGCTTCGAGGTATTGTTGAGGGGCAATCTATTTCGGATATATTTATTCCAAGATTGGTGGAACTATATCGTCAAGGGAAATTTCCATTTGATAAATTGTTAAAATTCTACTCCTTTGATGAGATTAATCAGGCGGCGGAGGACTCGGAAAATGGCATAACCCTTAAGCCAGTGCTTCGCATGTCCTAAAATTAGTATTATTAAATTCTTATTGGCGCGCCGTACTCATATACGGCGCAGTTAAATTTCAGAGCTATATTTCATCCTCTCCCCTTCTTTCTACGAAAGGGCAGTATAATTATAATAGATGGTGAGTGCTATGATGATGAGAAAAATTACGGTCGGTGCGATTTTGAGTGGTCTATCATGCTATGCGCTAGCGACGGAGGGGTTGTTTTTAGAGGGCTTTGGGCCAATTTCGAGAGGCATGGGAGGGACAGCTGTTTCTAATTACGTCGGGCCTGCATCAATGATGGTTAACCCAGCGACAATGGGTTTGTCAGATGCTACAGATGAAGTTCTACTCGGTTTCGACCTTATTACAACAGATATAAGTGCCTCGAATCTTGCTACGGACGAAAAAGTGTCATCAAGCACGCACTCTCAGAATAGAGGGCCTTATGTTGCCCCTCAGCTAGCGTTTACCCATAAGATTTCAAACTGGACCATTGGCGCAGGCATGTTTGCACAAGCTGGCGTAGGTGTTGAATATGGGAGGTCTAGCTTTTTGTCTCGCGGTGACGTTGGTGGGAAGGGTTATGCTACCGGCGCTGAGACGGGGCTTGAGAACTCGAGTCGTTTGTTTATTCTTGACGTGCCTTTCGCCGTAAGTTTTCAAGTTAATGATCGTCTTGCTGTCGGCGGATCGCTTGATGCAAAATGGACCGGTTTAAATCTTGATTATTTGCTTGGGATGAACCAGTTGGGTAGTCTGGCGAAAAATGGGCGAGCGTCTGGTTCCTTACTGGGATTGATAGGTACGTTGCCTGATCCGCAGGGCGTACATTTAAGCGTTAGCAAAAATAAAGCAATTGCGAGTGGTGCAGATGGTTGGGGGATCTCAGGTAAGTTAGGCTTGCTGTACAAGGTAACTCCCATAACAAATTTTGGTGCTTCCTATATGTTCAAAAGTCATATGAATGATTTAGAGGGGCGAGGGACTGTTACTGCTGTGGATGGTATCATTGGGAATGTGCCGATTGAAGGGGACGTTCGTTTTTTGAACTTTAATTCCCCTGCCAAGCTTGATCTAGGGCTGAGCCATCAGTTTACGGATAAATTTTTGGTCGCTTTTGATGTTTCTCGTGTTTTCTGGAAGGATGCTTTGAAGGATATTAAGGTGGGGTTTTCCAGTGACGTCGGAGGGGTTGATCTTAAATTACCTCAAAACGCTAAGGATTCAACGATAGTGGCGATCGGAACTTCGTATGCCGCTACCCAGAATTTAACTTTGCGAGCAGGATACCGTCAGGCTACTCAGCCATTCAACGACGAGGGTTTGCTTGCCCTAATACCAGCAGTTCTACAGAAGCATGCCTCCTTAGGTTTTAGCTATAATTTCTCTCAATCGAGCAGATTTGATGCTGCATATTCGCACGCCTTCGAGAGCAGCATGACCAATAGATCGGCTTACAACACTTCGTCACCTGTCAGGTCGTCCATGGCACAAGATAATTTCGTCATTGGCTATAATTATTCATTCTGATAGTAGAATTGAAATCGCCCATAGCGAAGAACCTGAAGTTCCGGGTTAGGGAAGCGCTGATATATTCACATTACGCTTGGTCGTCCCCACGGAAACCGTGGTTTCCAGGCCTGCTGTCCGGCTATAGCATGAATACTTCAGCGTTTTCCTAGTTATGATGTAATTCGCTATCTTTGTTGGCTTGATCTTCCGTTACTAAAAGCGGGTTGGTTGAAGTAGCGGAGTAGGCATACTTGGAATCTGAGATACGCTCCGCGCAAATCGGGCTGTGGACGATAGGCCATGCTGTTGGCGACGATCCGGGCACTTAGGGACGTTTGGGGCGCGGTGACTGTTGACCGTCATTCTTAAAACATATTAAGTTGGGTATAAATCGATGGTACTTATTCAGTGGGCTTTCTGGGTGTTGGCTGCGGCTGCTGCGGGCGGGTTGTTCTTAGGGTTGCTGTCGAAAAGGAAAGTGCGTTATCCCTCTTGGTTCGGCTTGGGGCATGGCGGGCTGGGCTTGGCGGGTCTCATGACGCTGGTCTATGCTTTGTATACCGCCGGACCAGAAGCCGCGTTCCCGCAGGCCGCGTTCTGGGCACTCGGTCTGTTGGGAGCAGCGTTTCTGGGGGGGGCGCTGTTTTTCGGCATACTGTTCCGCCAAGCCAAACCTTGGTGGGCGATCGTGGGTCACGGTGGCTTGGCGCTGGCCGGCGTCGTCGTGCTGTTTTTTGCCGCCTACTGAGGCTGGCGGGGCCCTACCTGGGGCCCTTCACATCATTGATGTCTCCGGCCCCCCCCCCGATGTCAAACTTCAGACTAGTTATCGCCCGAGCCGATTTATCAAAACGATAGATCGGGGGGCGTCAAAAAGAGCTGAAATGTCGAGTTATCCTACTTAACGTAAAGCTGCTGATCAAGAAAAGCCCTCTAGTCCCCGCGCGGGCCATGCTGCTGACCACCAAGTATGTCGACCGTCTGCCGCTGCATCGATTCGAAAAGGTGCTCAATCGTTACGGCATCGAGCTCTCCAGCCAGACCCTGGCATGATTGGTGATCCGGTGCGGTGAGCAGTTCCATAGCAACAACGCGTCGTAATTAGCTGCGCATGTGGGGAGGTGCCCTTGTGCCTCCTGCAAGGCTATGGATCCTCACGGGTGTGCCACAGGCGCAGCAGATAGATAGTTGAATTCACTACCTCGTAACGCATCTTGTACTGGCCGATCTGAATTTGGCTCACATTCTCGGCTCAAATTCTTCCAGGCGCTCGCCGATGCGCGGGCTGGCCAACAGCGTATTCGGCGCTGCTGTGAGTTGCTGTAGGGCTCGTGCAGCGGCAGGTTGATTCACCGCTGCCAGAAACTAGTACAGCCGTGCAATGTCGGACAGCGCCTTGCTTGCAACTTCAATTCCATCAGCGCGGTACCGGCAACGGCGTGTCGGTGCTAAGGCTATTAGCCCAGGCCTGCACGGCGTGGTGGTCAATTACTCGGCCAGCATCAACATCAGCTAAGGCTTCGCGGGTCAGGCGACTACGTTCCACTTCCTGGTCGATCCAAGCGGACAGAGCCTGTTTGACGATCCAGTTTTTTGGAGCGTTCCAGACGCTCTGCCATCAAATCGACCTTTTCGGCAAGTTGCACAAGGACGTGAGCCGTGACAAATCGGGTTTTTGCGGTAGTTGCCATGATGAGATACTCCTAATTGTGTATTGATTCAAAGTTAATCATAGTGATTAGTTATGCGTCGTCAAACGCCGTCAGGTTGGGCTATACCCCAACCGGGCGTAAGGCCGACCATTCAGGCCGCGTCAGAGTAGGATGGCTTTCTGAATTTCCTGACGTTCCAGCGTCCACCTCTACGACCTCAACCTGACAGACAGAGCGCTTAGCGAATGAAAGGGACTTCCCCGTCCAAGTCCGCGGCGAAAGTCGCGAGGCGGCATCAAGGTGCCATGATGAAGTTTCATAACTG
>NZ_LKBY01000138.1:0-19251 GCF_002699915.1 Pseudomonas sp. ICMP 8385
CCTACACCGCCACCTTGAGCAACAAGGCTGACACCGACGTCACCTTGACCCTCGATAACAAACAAACCATCACCATCAAGGCCGGTGAAACTGTCGGTACCGTGACAGTTGACGCTCCAGGCGATGACGTATTCATCGACAAGAGCACCCAGACCGTCAAGATCACCGACACCGCTGGCGGTAACTTCGAGAAGCTCGTAGTCGCAGGCAATGGCGCAACCACCACCATCAACGACACCATCGACAAGGTCGATGTAGTCCTGACGGCCACTAAAACCGTGGGTGAAGGCGGCCAGATCGTCTACACCGCGACCCTGGTGGATAAAAACGGCACACCGGTGCTGAACACCACTGGTCCGTTGACGATCACCCTGGATAACAAGCAGGTCATCACCATCGGTGTGGACCAATCGAGCGGTACTGTTTCGGTTGTAGCACCGGATGATGTGTACAAAGGCGACCAGACTGTTACTACCGGCATCAAGGAAGTAACTGGCGGCGAGCACTTTGAAAACCTGGTTCCAGGTACCGATAAAGTCACCACCGTCGTGACGGATACCCCGAGCACCGATAACACCACCACCGTCACTCTGACCGCGCCAAGCGCCGTCAACGAAGGTGGCAAGATCACCTACACCGCCACCTTGAGCAACAAGGCTGACACCGACGTCACCCTGACACTCGACAACAAACAAACCATCACCATCAAGGCCGGTGAAACCATCGGTACCGTGACGGTGGATGCCCCTGGCGATGACGTATTCATCGACAAGAGCACCCAGACCGTCAAGATCACCGACACCGCTGGCGGTAACTTCGAGAAGCTCGTAGTCGCAGGCAATGGCGCAACCACCACCATCAACGACACCATCGACAAGGTCGATGTAGTCCTGACGGCCACTAAAACCGTGGGTGAAGGCGGCCAGATCGTCTACACCGCGACCCTGGTGGATAAAAACGGCACACCGGTGCTGAACACCACTGGTCCGTTGACGATCACCCTGGATAACAAGCAGGTCATCACCATCGGTGTGGACCAATCGAGCGGTACTGTTTCGGTTGTAGCACCGGATGATGTGTACAAAGGCGACCAGACTGTTACTACCGGCATCAAGGAAGTAACTGGCGGCGAGCACTTTGAAAACCTGGTTCCAGGTACCGATAAAGTCACCACCGTCGTGACGGATACCCCGAGCACCGATAACACCACCACCGTCACTCTGACCGCGCCAAGCGCCGTCAACGAAGGTGGCAAGATCACCTACACCGCCACCTTGAGCAACAAGGCTGACACCGACGTCACCCTGACACTCGACAACAAACAAACCATCACCATCAAGGCCGGTGAAACCATCGGTACCGTGACGGTGGATGCCCCTGGCGATGACGTATTCATCGACAAGAGCACCCAGACCGTCAAGATCACCGACACCGCTGGCGGTAACTTCGAGAAGCTCGTAGTCGCAGGCAATGGCGCAACAACCACCATCAACGACACTATCGACAAGGTCGATGTAGTCCTGACCGCGACCAAAACCGTGGGCGAAGGCGGCCAGATCGTCTACACCGCCACGCTTGTGGATAAAAACGGCACACCGGTGCTGAATACCACCGGCCCGTTGACTATCACCCTGGATAACAAGCAGGTCATCACCATCGGTGTGAACCAATCGAGCGGTACTGTTTCGGTTGTGGCTCCAGATGATGTGTACAAAGGTGATCAAACCGTTACTACCGGTATTAAAGAAGTTACCGGTGGTGAGCACTTCGAGAACCTGGTGCCGGGTACCGACAAGGTCACCACAACTGTCACTGACACACCGGGCACCGATAACACCACTACTGTCACCCTGACCGCGCCAAGCGCCGTCAACGAAGGCGGCAAGATCACCTACACCGCCACCTTGAGCAACAAGGCTGACACCGACGTCACCTTGACCCTCGATAACAAACAAACCATCACCATCAAGGCCGGTGAAACCGTCGGTACCGTGACAGTTGATGCTCCAGGCGATGACGTGTTCATCGACAAGAGCACCCAGACCGTCAAGATCACTGACACCGCCGGTGGCAACTTCGAGAAACTCGTAGTCGCAGGCAATGGCGCAACCACCACCATCAACGACACCATCGACGATGTGAAAGTTGTGCTGACGGCCACCACCACCAGCGTCGCCGAAGGCGGCCAGATCGTCTACACCGCCAGCCTGGTGGACAAGAACGGAGCGGCCGTGACCAACGTCGGCTCCGACCTGGTGGTCAAGCTGGACAACGGCTTGAGCATTACCATCGGCAATGGCAAGACCAGCAGTACTGCCAACTTCACCGCGCCGAATGACTTCTACGTGGGCGCCAAGGATATTTCCGCCAAGATCACCAATGTGGTCAGCGGTGGCGACAAGTATGAAAACCTGATCGTGGTCGGCACGCCAGTGGTCACCAAGGTGACGGACGTGACGAACAACACCGTGATCAGTATCGCGGGCGATGCCTCGGTGACCGAAGGCCAGACCGCTCACTACACGTTGAACCTGACCCAACCGGCGGACACTGAAGTCACGGTGACCCTCTCGTATAAAGGCGTGGCCCAGGACGGTTCCGACTTCACCGGTGTGTACACCGTGAAGATTCCGGCCGGCCAAAGCAGCGCGACGTTCGATATCAAGACCCTCGACGACAAGCTGACCGAGCCTACGGAGAAGTTCGAGATCAGCATCTCGGGCACTTCCGGCGGCAACTTCGAGAACCTGGTGGTCAGCCCTACCAACGGTAAAGTCGAAACGTCGATTATCGATAACGATGCACCACCGGCCATCGACCTGGATGCCAACAACTCCAGCGGCGCCACCGGGAACGACTTCAAGACCACGTTCACCGAAGGCGGCACTGGCGTGTCGATTGCTGACACGGATATCAAGATCACCGACCCGGACAGCACCCAACTGACTGGCGCCACGGTGGTGCTGACCAATACTCAGCCGAACGACTCGCTGAGCTATAGCAACGTCCCCGGCATCAACGTGACCTCGGCCACGGACCCTGCCACCGGCAAGATCACCCTGACCCTCACCGGTACGGCGTCGCTGGCTGACTACATGCAGCAGATCAAGAACATCACGTTCAACAACAGCAGCGACGACCCGAGCACCACGCCACGGACCATTACCGTGACCGTGACCGACGGCGGTAACTACTCGAACGTGGCAACCACCACGGTCAACGTGGTGGCAGTCAACGACGCACCGGTTGCCACTGGCAGTGCCATCACCGGCACCGAAGACACGTCGCTGAAGCTGACCTGGGCCAATTTCGGGGTCAGCGATGTGGATTCTCCGCAGGCCAGCCTCGGGGTGAAAATCACCGAACTGCCAGTGGCCGGCAAGCTGCAGTACCTGGCAGCAGACGGCACCACCTGGACCAACGTGACCGCCGGCCAGACCTTCACCAAGGCGCAGATCGACGGCGGCCAACTGCGTTTCACGCCAAATGCCAACGAATCCGGGGCCGACGGCTACGGCGGCACAGGCGTGGGCAACAAGCAGGCGGACTACGCACAGTTCAAGTTCCAGCCCACCGATGGCAAGGATCTGGGCACCAGCACTACCGTGAAAGTCGATATCACTCCGGTTGCGGATGCGCCAACCTTGAGCGTTGCCGACAACAACATCGCCTCGGTCGGCCTGACCAAGCAGAGCTGGAACAGCATTGCCAACCTGGGTACCAACGGCAATGGCGCCTCGCCGACCGTGCTGAAAAATGCGATCGACAAAGCGGGCACGCCAAACAGCACGACGATTGCCACCGACGTTGCATCGACTGCTGACGTACCGGGCGGCGCGGGGTCGAAGACCTCCGGCCTGATCTACCTGGAAGCCGGCAAGACCTATACCTTCAGCGGCTATGGCGATGACAGCATCCTGATCAACGTCGGTGGCAAAGACGTGGCCAGCGGCACCTGGGGCTCGAACTCCGGCCAGTTCAGCGGCACTTACACGCCGACCAGCAATGGCTACTACAGCATTGATATCTACCATGCCAACCAGGCGGGTGCCGGTAGCTATGACGTCAACCTGTCGGTCAACGGTGGTGCGACCACGAACCTGAGCAACACCAATATCCCGATCTACACCGGGGTCAATGACCTGATCAACGCCGGGGCCCAGGTGTCTGACCTGCACGGCACCAATGGCCAGGGCTACTACGACGCGTACAAGCTCAATGAAGGGCTGGAAAACGGCACCGTCAAGCTGAGCAAAGTCACCACCGGCCTGACCGATACCGACGGTTCGGAAACCCTGAGCGTGAAGATCGGCAGCATCCCGGTGGGCGCAGTGCTCAGCGACGGTGCCGGGCATACCTTCACGGCCACCAATGGCCAGACCGAAGTGGACGTCACCGGCTGGAACCTCAACAACCTGAGCCTCAAGCCACTGCCTTACACCAGCGGCCAGTACAACCTGACCGTGACCTCGACCTCCACCGAAAGCCTCGGCGGCTCGGCCCAAACCGTTGCCCAATTGCCGGTCAAGGTATACCCGGCCACCTATAGCGGGACCACGGCGACCTCCGGCGATGACAATGTTGCCGGTACCAGTGGCAACGATATCATCGTGGCGGACGTTTCTGGCCTGAACGTAGTCCAGGGCAAGAACTACAACATCGCGTTCATGATCGATACGTCGGGCAGTATGGGTTCAGACTCGGTAGCGGCGGCGAAAGCCTCGTTGACTACCGTGTTCAACTCGCTGAAAGACAGCATTGGCTCCAGCACATCTGGCACCGTGAATATCTTCCTGGCGGACTTCAGTGACCAGGTCAATCGCACGGTTACAGTCAACCTGAAAGACCCGGGTGCACTGGATGCGCTGCAGAAAGTCCTGGATAAGATGGTGTCGACCGGCGGCACCAACTACGAAGACGTGTTCAAGGCGGCATCCAACTTCTTCAAAAGTGGCCTGGCGACTGGCAACACTGGCGCAATCAACACCACATACTTCATCACTGATGGTGAACCGACGTTCTATCAGCGTGCTGAGCAGACCAACCCGACCTTGTACGGCAACGTCAAGCTTGATGACGTCGTTAACATGAACAACTACACCTTAGGTACCGCCACCCGGATCAATATCGAGTCGAATATCTCCCTTGAGATCAACTCTGTCGGTAAGGTGACCCTCTGGTACTACGGCACAGCGTACGACCGGGGGACCATCCACGCACAAGGGGATGGCACCTATGAGACATCCGTTCGTGACGGTTATGGCAACTACACCGATACAGCCACCACTACCAACTCCCAGAACGCGTTCGCGCT
Source organism: Pseudomonas sp. ICMP 8385 (assembly GCF_002699915.1). Taxonomy (NCBI): domain Bacteria; kingdom Pseudomonadati; phylum Pseudomonadota; class Gammaproteobacteria; order Pseudomonadales; family Pseudomonadaceae; genus Pseudomonas; species Pseudomonas sp. ICMP 8385. The sequence goes on from NZ_LKBY01000138.1 coordinate 5,315, forward strand.
GCTCAAAGGCCTGTCCACAGGTGGCGTAGAAGCCATCGGCCTTAAAAGCGGGGTCGGCCTGGAGCAGTTGGCACCGTACGACAGCGACAACAAGCCACAAGCCAACATCGATCCCAAGGACCTGGCCAACGCCATCCTCGGGAGCAGCGAGGCCACCCTGCCGGGTGCCGACCGTGTCGATGGGGGTGACGGCAACGACATCCTGTTCGGCGACCTGGTGAGCTTCCCGGGCGTTACCGGCGAGGGCTACAACGCTATCCAGTCCTACGTGGCCGGGAAAAACGGCGTGGCCGTGTCGGCAGTCACCGGCCAGGATGTGCACAAGTACATCACCGAGCATTACAACGAGTTCAACACTTCGGGTGCCAAGGACGGTAATGACACCCTGCTGGGTGGCTCGGGTGATGACATCCTGTTCGGCCAGGGCGGCAACGACTACCTGGACGGTGGCAAGGGCAACGACATCCTGTTGGGCGGGACCGGCAACGACACGCTGATCGGCGGCCAGGGCAATGACATCCTGATCGGCGGCACGGGTGCCGATACCTTCATCTGGAGATCCGGTGACGTCGGCAACGATGTGATCAAGGACTTCAAGGCCTCGGAAGGCGACCGGATCGACCTGCGCGACCTGCTCAAAGGCGAAACCGACAGCACCATCGACAACTTCCTGAAGTTGACCACGGTGGATAACGTGACCACGCTGCAGATCAGCTCCGAAGGCAAGCTCAACGCCGCCGGCGGCCTGGCCAACGCGGATGTGACGATCAAGCTCGAAGGCAACAACTGGTCCGGCCAGACGATCAATTCGTTGATCAGTGGTGCTGACCCGACCATCAAGGTCGATCACACCTAATGCACCCATGACCCGGCCGCCTCTTGAGGCGGCCGATTCATTTGCGGCCACCGTTCACTGGCATGGGGCAACGATTGCACGGCATACTCATGCCCAATCGCACGCCGTTGGCCTATGCTGCTGACAGGCTGTCGTCAGTTCTGCTCATGAGGGATGTTCAATGTTCTACGTGCAACGTGATGCACAGGGTGAGCTGATTCGCGCCGAAGCGGTCGCCTTCGCCGAATCGACGGGCACCCTGCCAGCGGATCACCATGAGATCCAGGCCTGGTTCGCCAATGAAGAAGCCGAGCTGAGCCTCAAGCAGCTCAAGCACAGTGACGCGGAGATGATCCGGGTGCTGGAAGACTTGATTCAGGTGCTGATCCAGAAAGGCGTGATCAACCTGACGGACTTGCCGGTCGCCGCGCAAGCCAAGCTCAAGGACCGTAGCAACGCCCGGGAATCACTGGGTGGCCTGAGCCACCTGATCAATGATGATGAGACCGGCCTGATCTGAGGCCGGCCTGCGGCCTCAACGCCAGGGCGCCGGTTCGCCAAACAGCTGGCCCTGCACACCGAAGATCCCCATCTCACGAATCACCTGCAACTCACCCTCGGTTTCGACCCGCTCGGCAATCAGCGGCAAGTCGATGCTGTGGGCTGCGCGCTGGATGGCTTCGATAAACAGGCGCTTGTCGCATTCCTGGTCGATATCGCGGATATAGCTGCCATCGATCTTCAGGTAGGCCAGGCCCAGACGCGCCAGGTTGCCGATCATGCTGAAGCGCCCGCCAAAGCGTTGCAGGCTGAGGGAGAAGTGCAGCTCCCGCAGGCGCCGGGTCAACTGCTCCAGCACGGCCTGCTCGGGCAATTGCTCTTCACCGATTTCCAGGGTCAGGCGCGGGCCCAGGTTGGCATGTTGGCGTAGCAGCTCGAACACGCGATTCAGGGCTTGCGGGTCGGCCAGCGTGGCCGCAGACAGGTTCAGGGCCAGCGAATGCTTGTGGCTGGCCATCTGTTGCAGCACCAGCTCCAGCATCAACCGGTCCAGGCGTGCCGTCCAGCCGAACCGCTCAAGCCAGGGCAGGAAACGTCCGGCCGGGATCGTATGGCCCTGGTCGTCAACCAAGCGCGAGAGCACTTTGTAATGCAGGATCCGTTGCGGATCCTGGCTGGCCACCACCGGCTGGAAGTACAGCTCGAAACGCTGTTGGGTCAGTGCCTGGTCCAACAGGGAGTGCCAGGCGTGGTGATCGTCGCCGACACTGGCCGCGGCACTGTGATCCAGGCAGACCCAGCTGACATCGCCCAGGGTTTCGGCCTGGGCCAGCGCCTGGTCGGCCAGGGTCAGCAGGGCTTGCGGCGAATCACCGTGGCTGAAGGGCGCCAGGCCGATACAGGCGACCGGCGACACGTCACTGGCGCCAGTGGCTTGCAGGCTTTGCAGGGTGCTTTCCAGGTTCTGTGCCAGCTGCAACGCCTCTTCCCGCATCAGCCCCGGCGCCAGCACGGCAAACTCGCCACCGCGGATACGGGTGACCAGGTTGTGGGTTTCCGGGTACGGCTCACACTGGCGCAGCAGTTGCTCGCCAACCGCCTGTAGCAACTGGTCGGTACGCTGGCCGCCGAGGCGCTGGTTGAGGCCCGCCAGGTCCTTGACCCGCAGCACCAGCAAGTAGCCTGAACTGGTCTCTTCGGGATTGCTGACCCGCGCATTGAGTTGCATCTCGAAGTAACGACGGTTGGCCAGGCCGGTGAGGTTGTCCTGATAGGACTCCACCCGCAGCTTTTCGCTGCGCTCGGCCTGTTCCTGGAACAGTGCCTTGAGCTTTTCCACCATCTGGTTCATCGCCTGCACCACGCGGCGCAGTTCCGGGGTGCGCGGCAGATCCGGCAGGCTCAGGAACTCGCGGCGGGCAATGGCGTGGGACTGCTTGACCATGTAGTCCAAAGGCTTGAGTTGCCGGCGCAGCAACAGCGCGCCCAGCACCGCACTCACCGCGCCGCACAACAGCAGCCAGCCCAGGCTGCCCAGGGCGCTCTGCCACAGCTTGGCCAGGGCGAACATCGGATGGCTGACCACCTCGACCCGCGCCGCCTGTTCCCAGCCACGGCTGACCAGGGCATCGCCACCGGCCGGCTCCAGGCCGATCAGCTTGACGAACCAGTCGGGCACGCCATTGTGGTCGGGGATACCGCTGCGCTCGACGATGACCTGGTCATTGGTCACATCGACCACGCGGATGCTTGCGTAGTAACCGCTGTCGAAGATCGAGCTGACCAGCAGCTCGACCATCGCCGGGTCGTCGATATTGGGTGTCAGGGACAGCGCCAGGGCGGTCGCCGCGTCCTGCGCATGGGAGCGCAGTTGGTTCACGTATTGGGCGCGCGAGCTTTCCAGGCTGACCATGAAGCTGCCGCTGAAGGCGACCACCAGGAACAGACAGATAGCGATCAACAGCTGTTTGAACAGTGACATCTGAACAGTTACTCCTAGTTGGCCGACTCGGCAGGGAAGCCTTCCGCACGCATTTTTTTCAACACATCCTGCCAGCGCGACAGGCGCTTGGTGTCGCCCACCTTTTTGTTGCCCTTGGCGCCGGGCAGGTACAAGCCTGCGGCGTTGAAGGAATAGACCGGCAGCAAGTCGGTCCGTTGGCTGGCAGGCTGGATTTCATCGATCAGGCTGTCGAGTACCAGCGGCATGGCCTCTGGTGTCGAATAATAGGTCAAGACCATATGGGCGCGATTCTGCCGCAATGCCTTGACGTAGGTAATGCGCAATTTGTCGCTGGAGACGCCCAGGTGACGCAGGCTGAAATACTTGGCGATGGCGTAGTCTTCACAATCCCCGGCGCCTTTCCACAAGGCTTCGATGGGGGTTTCCCAATAATCGACCTGGTTCCACAAGTCGATATCCTCGACATAGCGCACCCGCTTGTTGAAGAACAGGTTGACCACCTTGAGTTGCTCTAGCTCGCTGCCTTGCTTTTGCGTCGCCAGCAGTTGCTGCCAGTCGTCAATACGCTGCTGGCCTGCGCCCAGCGGCCCATAGAGCGTGGTGGCGCGCCGGCTGATCTGGGAGAAATCCCAATCGGCATGCAGCCCGCCAGGCAGTAAGCCAGCCAGCAGCAGTGCTGAAAACAGCCAGCACAGGATCCGCGAGGGAGCAAAACGTACCGCCAATGGCTTCAGTCCGTGGAAAGTGACGGAGAATCAAGCGATGGTGAAGGGTCGGCCAGCAAAAAACAATGGCACAGTGCAATCACCCAGTGCCCATTCAGCTAAAGCAATTGCGCCCTGTAAGGCGCCAGCAAGCCATAATGTGCGAAGAAAAACCGCGCTGTTGAGTTGCTTACAAAGGGAAACCTTGCTTGTTTGACAAGCCTGCATGCAATCTCTAGTGTTCTTTGGATCCAATTAGCCAAACCCACTCCAACAAGAAAGGAGGATAGCGTAGTCGTGACGCACAAGCCGAACCCTTTGAGCAGCATCAAGATCAGTGGGCCCATTCCCGCTCACCTCGCTCGCTCCGTTATTGAAGAAACATTGCGCAACGCCATACTGGATGGCCGCCTACCGTGCGGTACCGCCATGCGCCAGCAAGAGCTGGCCAGCCTGTTTGGCGTCAGCCGGATGCCGGTGCGCGAAGCCCTGCGCCAACTGGAGGCGCAGTCGCTGCTGCATGTTGTCACCCATAAAGGCGCCGTGGTTGCCCCGCTGATTGAAGATAACTCGGCAGAGACCTACGCCCTGCGTATTCTCCTGGAGTCGGAGGCGCTGCGCTTATCGATCCCGTTGCTGGGCCCGAGCGATATCGAGCAGGCGGGCGCCTTGATCGACACCCTGGAGCGCGAAATCGACTACACCGAAATCGGCCGGCTCAACCGCCTGTTCCATATGGCGCTGTATGGCAAGGCACCCAACCAGCGGCTGCTGAACCTGGTGGAGCACGGGCTGAACGAGGAAGAACGGTTCCTGCGTTTCAACCTTGAGGCCATGGGGCTGGGCGAAACCTCCCAGGAAGACCATCGCGAACTGCTGAACCTGGTCGCACAGAAAAAGGTCGAGGAGAGTGTGCTGACACTGCGCAATCACCTCATGCGAGGGATGGAAGTGATCACTCATTACCTCAACAGCCTTGAACAGGATAACGACAAAGGGCCGCGTTGATTTCTTCCGGCTTTGGCCGCCAAGCGCGCGGCCTGGAGGACCAAGCGCCACCCACGTCCAAAGCCCGCCCATGTCTGCCGTCCCCTTCCTGGACGGTTGCGCCAACAGACTCGACATTGACCGGCAGAAAACGTCCAGCGTTGCAAACGCAATAACGGATCAAACCCTGCCCGTTAAGTCCACCCACTTAAAACTCGCAAACAACAAGGAAAGTTCCTACTTAGAACAGTAAGTTCAATTACAGCACTCCCCTTCCTGTAAAAAAACCTTATAAAACTTAGAAGCTATTTGAACACTTAACCAAGTGATTATTCTTTAATTGGTCTTGGCACTTCAGTCGAAAACGCAGGCACAGGCTTGGGCGCAGCTGTGGACGACGCTCTTTCCAATAAGACCTGGGTGCTTTGTCACTATTTGTTGCTTGCCGGGTAACCAAGCCAACCGAGAAAGCCCCGCGCCAAGGCAACAAAGCACTCACCAGAAACACACACTTGGCTTCACACACTTTTCATTTGAGTCGACATCACGACTTATGGGCATTGACCATGTTTCAACTCCAAGAACTACTTAGACATAAAAAACTACAACTACATGAACATCCGATTTTCCTGGAAATCAACTCTTTCCCTCAACTGCAACACTTTATGCAAAACCATGTGTTTGCCGTCTGGGACTTCATGACACTGACCAAACGCCTGCAACAGGACCTGACCTGTGTGCGCCTGCCCTGGCTGCCACCGACAGACCCGCAGGCCGCCCGGCTGATCAACGAAATTGTCCTGGACGAAGAATCAGACCAGCGCCTGGGCGACGGGCACGGCAGTCACTTTGAACTGTACCTGGAGGCCATGCGCGAGGTGGGAGCCTGCACCGCCCCCATCGAACGCTTCATCGCGTTGCAGCGAGAGGGTGCAAGCGTCGACAGCGCCTTGGCACAGATCCCGGTTGATCCTGCGGTAGAGCGCTTTGTCCGGCATACCCTGGACGTTGCCCTGAACGCGCCCACCCATTGTGTGGCCGCGACCTTCCTGCATGGCCGCGAAAGTGTCATCCCGGCGATGTTCAAACGCATCCTTGAGGGCTGCAATGTCGCCCACCGGCAAGCCCCCAGCTTGTGTTACTACCTCCAGCGGCACATCGAGCTGGACGCCGAAGGCCATGAGCCGGCCGCAGAGCGCTTGCTCCGGCGGTTGGCGGGTGCCAGCCCGCTGCACGGGGAACAAGCCTGGAAAGCCGCTCTCAGCGCCGTGGAGAGCCGCATTGCCTTGTGGGACGGCCTGCGCGCAGGACGCCAGGAGGTAGGCCTGTGAACGCTACCGACTACCGCTCGTTCGCGACCGACTGGGAGCATCAGGCGACCATCCGCACTCGCCCGCGACGCCTGCTGGAAGATGACGACAAGTTGATCTACCCCCTGTGTCGCCAACCGTTGGTACTCAGTGCGGGGTTTCTCCAGCATTGCCCGCAGTGGCGTGATTTTGTCCTGGTGCAGACGTTCTACAAATTCATCAATGACGTGGTGATCTTTGAAACCGAGATCGTCGATAAAACCGCACGGAGCATCGCCAAGAACCGTTTTTCAATCCCCTTCCCTGCGGCCTGCCGCTACGACGCCATGACCGTGGTGGTCGATGAGGACTACCACGCCCTCGTCGCCCTGGACTTCATGCAGCAAACACAGGAGAAGACCGGGATCGCGCCGCTACAACTGCCCGCGGCCATCGAGTTGAGCCGCGCCATACCCACCGCCCTGGCGCAGGCGCCGACACATCTACAGGATGCCGTAGAGCTGATTTGCGTGGCGATTGCCGAGAACACGGTCACCCATGACGTGGCGGCGTTTGCCAAGGACGACAGCGTCAAGCAGTCGGTCAGGGGGTTGATGGCTGACCATCTGGCTGACGAGGGCCGCCACGCCAACTTCTGGACCGCCCTGGTACGGCTCTACTGGCAAACAGCAAGTGAAGAAGACCACCGCTGTATCGCCCGGGTCCTGCCGGTCTTCCTGCAACACTATTTGACCAATGACCTGCAAAAAGACTTCGACCTGCGGTTGATCGAACATCTGGATATCAGCCCCAGCGCCCGCGAAGCCTTGCGGGTCGAGGTCAACGCCCTGGCCTTCCCCATCACCCGCCAGCACCCGCTGATCAGCAACATCATGGCGTTCCTGCGCCGCAGCGGGCTGCTGCAAACACCTTGTGTCGCCCAGGCGCTGAGCGCTTATCTGCCCGCCTCCGGGAGCCAGTCATGAGATGCCTTGGGATTAAGCTGGTCGGTACCAGTGCGGCCTTGCATGAGCTGCGCCAGGCCCTCAAGCCTTATGGTCATGACCTCGCCGCGCAGGCAGCGGCCATTGACCTGCTGATTGAAGACGGCAGCCAGAGCGGCGCACAGGATCTGGCCGGCATGGCCGTGATGAGCCTGCGCCTGTCCATCGGCCCCTTGAGTGAGTATGGCCTGCCAGCCCTGCAAATACGCTGCTATGACCGCGTACGGCAATTGCTGGCCGTGCTGGACGTGCCACCGCCCTCCAGTGGCAACGGTCAACAGCTGCGGCGCCAGGCCGTGGCACGCCTGGTCGAGTGGGTCACGCTGCAGGTCAGCGGCTTCTCGCGCAACCCTGGACACTTCACACAGCGCACAAGCGCGTCCCCCCGCCCAGAACAAAGCTTGCAAGGCCTGGAGGGACTGGCCTACCTGCATCGCCTTAACCGGACCGACGAGCCAGCCCTGCTGCAAAAAGCCCGGACGCCGTTGATCAAACAGTTGGAGCATAGCCTGCGGGTCTACGCCGACAGACCGGCCCTGGAGATCGCCGGCCTCACCCTGAGCTATCGACAATTGCTGCGGCACAGCCTGGCTGTTCAGCAGGTGCTACAGCCGTTGCTCGGGCCTGGGCAGGCGCCGGTGGTCGGTATCTGCCTGGGCAAGTCTGTCGGGCTGTATGCGAGCATCCTCGCAACCCTGGGCTGCGGCGCCGTGTACCTGCCGCTGGAACCGGGCCACCCGCTGCCGCGCCAACGGGCCATGCTGGAGAATGCCGGGGCCATGGTGTTGCTCGATGACGGCCAGCACCCATTGCGCGGGCATTTCCTGGCGGTGGATGTCAGCCGCTTAGACAGCCAGCACCTGGATGACTGCTCGCCCTTGGCGCTCACCTCGCCCTCGGCTGATAGCGCCAGCATGGTGCTTTACACCTCGGGCACCACCGGCCAGCCCAAGGGCGTGTTGCTCAGCCAGCATAACCTGGCTCATTTCTCTGCGTGGTACAGCCAGTATGTCGAACTCAGTGAATGCAGCCGCGTGCTGCAGTTTTCGTCCTTGAGTTTTGACTCTTCGCTGCTCGACCTCTTCCCGGCCCTGATCCAGGGCGCAACCCTGATTGTGCCTAGTGAAGAACAGCGCCGCGACCCTCGCCAGTTGGTTGAGTTGATCCAGCAACGGCGCGTCAGCCACGCCTTTCTGCCGCCCGCGCTATTGAGCCTGTTGCCGCTGGACCGACCGCTGGGCCTGGAGCACCTGCTGACCGGCGGTGACACCTGCGAGCCCCATGTCATCGAGCAAATGGCCGGGCAATGCGCCTTGCACAACCTGTATGGCCCCACGGAGGCCACGGTGCTGGTCAGCAGCCATCGGATGCGGGCCGGCGACAGCAATCTCAACCTCGGGACTCCCATCGCCAACAGCCAGGTGCTGATCCTCGACGAGCAGCGCCAGCCGGTCGAGGATCAGGTTGTGGGCGAACTGTATATCGTCGGCCCCGGCGTGAGCCTGGGTTACGTGAACCAGCCCCGGCAGACTGCCGAAAGCTTTGTGCCGCTGGTACTGCCCGATGGCCAGACCTTGCGCGCCTATCGCACAGGTGACATGGCCAAATGGACTGAACAGGGCATCGAACTGGCTGGACGTCGGGACCAGCAGGTGAAGATCCGAGGGTTCCGGGTCGAGCCCCAGGAAATTGAGCAGTGCTTGCGCACCAGCCAGCTGTTTCGCCAGGTTGCGGTGGTGATTGACCGTGATCGAAGAGTCCTGGTGTTCGTGGCAAACGCCGATCCCGGCTATTCGGGCACAGCCCTGGCAGCGCTCAAGCAACATGCCAGGCAAATGCTGCCGGACTATATGCAGCCGACTGTGTGCCAGGAATTACCCAGCCTGCCGTACGGCAGCAACGGCAAGGTTGACCGCCAGGCGCTGCTGGCGCTGGCGGTGCACGCCGCCTCGGATAACCCTCGGCGCCGGCCCCAAACGCCAGTGGAGACGCAGTTGCTTGAGCTGTGGAGTGAGCTGCTGGGGTTACCGGTCAACGAGATGTCGACTGACGACAGTTTTTTCCATCTCGGCGGTCACTCTATTCTGCTTTCAACCATGCTCCTGCGGATTCGCGAGTTGTATGGGCGCAGCCTGCCCCTCAACCGGTTTATCGAAGCGCCGACGGTGCAGACCCTCGCCGCACTGATGGGCGACAGCGCGCCGGGGGAGGCGCCCAGCGGGCGGGCGATGAGCGATGCGCTACGCACGCTGGACATGGCCCTGTTGCCAGGGGAGCTTGCCGGTGATCGCCACAAGGCTATCGTGACCGGCGCCAACAGCTTTTTGGGGATACATATCGTCGAAGCCTTGCTGGTGGCCGGGGCGACAGAAGTCGCCTGCCTGGTTCGCGAAAACCCAGGGCAATCGGCGGCCACGCGGTTTGCCGAAGCCTTGTGTGAATACCGCCTGGAACACCTGGACCTGAGCCGGGTACGCGTGTACGCCGCCGACCTGCGCCAGCCTCGCCTGGGGCTGGAGGCGCAGGTCTATGAGCACCTCGCCCGCCAGTACGGGGTGCTGGTACACAGTGCGGCCCACGTCAATCACGTCATGGACTATGCATCGCTAGCCAAGGACAACGTGGAGCCGGTGCTTGAATGCCTGCGCCTGTGCGAAACCCACTGCAAGAAGGTGCTCAATTTCGTCTCTACCCTTTCCGCGTCAAGCAGCGTCGGGGTCGACGGGCAGGTGCTTGAAGCGCCTGCGGCAAGCACACCACCGCTCTACATCAAGAACGGCTACAACCTGTCCAAATGGGTGGCTGAGCGTCTCTTGGGGCGTGCCGCCGGACAAGGTGCCTGGATCAATATCTACCGGCCCGGGAACATCAGCTTCAATAGCCGCAACGGCGTCTGCCAACCGCACAAAAACCGCCTGATGCTGATGCTCAAGGGATCGCTGCAATTGGGCCGGGTGCCGCGCCTGGAACTGAACTTCGACCTGATGCCGGTGGATTTCCTCGCGCGTTTCATTGCCTTTCACAGTGGCAACTGCGTTGCCGAGCGGAGTGTCTTCAACCTGCACAATCCGCAGCCCCTGAAGTGGGAAACCTACGTGGAGTCATTTCGCCAGGCAGGTCATGCATTCGAGTTGGTAAGCGTTGCGGACTGGCAACACCACCTGCGCGAAGTGGATCGCGAGAATGCCCTTTTTGGTGTGCTCGGGTTCTACCTCAATGGGCTGGGAGAGGACATTGGCGATATCTCAATGATTCGCCACGAAAACGCACGCCATGGCGTTGAGCAGATGGGTGTGCAGTATCCCGAAAAAGAGCCCGCGTTGTTACGCAGAGGGTGCCAGTACCTCAATGCCATCGGCTTTCTGTGACCTTCGCCATCAGGAAATACTTATGAGACAGCTGCAACCCGATACGTTGATCAAAAACCCCCTGGGCAGGCCTCTGGTGTCATCTGTGGTGATTGCCTGCAGCGCCATCGAACTGTGGAGGGTCGTGGGCCGCTTCGAGGGCTTTGACGTGTTCATTCCTGCCCTGGCACGTATCACGATGACCGGCAGCGGCGTGGGAGCGCTGCGCAAGAAATGGTTCCACGATGGCAATATCGCCGTGGAACAGCTCAACAGCCACGATGCGCAGGCGATGCACATGACCTGGACGACGATCTATAACACCTTGGGTGTGGCCCGACTGTGGGCGGCGATGAGCGTTGAGTCGCTCGGGGAGCACCAGGCGCGCGCCACCTGGACCATCATCGCCGAGCCTCTTGAGGCCAGCGATAAAGAGGGGTTTGAACAGTTCATCCAGGATTTCGCCGACCGTGCACTGGGAAACGTGCGCCGATTGCTGGGCTGAAAAAAATGGCGCAGTGCCTGGCTGCACTACGCCACCTTTACCGCCGGGTGATCAGATCTTGAAACTGTCGACCAGTTGCTTCAGGCGATTGGCTTGTTGTGACAGTGCGTCACAGTCTTTCAAGGTCTCGTTGAGGTTGGCCACACCTTGCTGGTTCAGCAGGTTGATCTGGTTGATATCAACATTGAGCGTCTCCACCACGGCAGTCTGTTCCTCAGTGGCAGCTGCTACCGATTGGTTCATGCCGTCGATCTCGACGATGCGCTGGGTCACGCTGACCAGGCGCTCGCCGGCCTGGTTGGCGACCTCGACGCTTTCCTCGCTGGACACCTGGCTGGCGTTCATCGTGGTGACCGCTTCGCGTGAGCCGATCTGCAACGAGGTGATCATCTTGTGGATCTCCTCCGCCGACTCCTGGGTGCGGTGAGCCAGGTTGCGCACTTCGTCGGCCACCACGGCAAAACCACGGCCGGCTTCACCGGCACGGGCGGCTTCAATCGCGGCGTTGAGGGCCAGCAGGTTGGTTTGCTGGGAGATGCCCTTGATCACATCGAGAATGTGGCCAATGTTGTCGGTACTGGCATTCAAGGTTTCGATCTGCGTGCAGGACAGGCTGATCTTCTGCGACAACTCGGACATCGCCAGGATGGTTTTCTCCACGACCTGGCGGCCATCATCGGCCTGCTCACTGGCGCCACTGGCGTGTTGCGAGGCGTCAGCGGCATTACGGGCGATTTCCTGGGTGGCGGCACCCAACTCGTTAATGGCCGCGGCCACGCTGTTGGTACGGGCGCTCTGCTCGTCCGAGCCGATAATCGAGGCGTTGGACGATGCCATCACGCGCTGGGAAAGGTCGTGCACATGCCTCGTCGCCGAAGACACTTCACTGATAGAGGCATGGATACGTTCGACAAACTGGTTGAACGCACCACCCAGCTCGCCAAATTCATCTTTGCTTTCCACAACCAGGCGGCGGGTCAGATCGCCTTCGCCCTGGGCAATGTCCTGCATCGCACGGCCCATGGTGGTCAGCGGACGCATCAGCACCTGAATCAACAGGCTCAGCAGCACGGCAATCGCTGTAACGGCAATGAACATCGCGATCAAAGCGGAGGTGCGGAATTTACTCAGGGGGGCGTAGGCTTTGTCTTTGTCGATTGACAAGCCTATGTACCAATCTGCGCCAGGCAAGTCGCTGATCGGGGTAAAGGACAGAATGCGCTCCTGGCCATTGAGAACGACATCCTGGTTGAGCTTCTCAATACGGACGCTGCTGCCTGGATAGATGTCCTTGAGGTTTTTCATCACCTGGTCCTGATCAGGACTGACGATCACCTGGCCGTCGCCACTGACCAGAAATGCATGGCCAATGCCACCGAAGTCTACCGAGTTGATGATCTTCACCAGGGTTTGCAGGCTCAAGTCGCCACCCACTACACCCAGCAGTTCACCATTGTTCTTGACCGGCATCGCGATGGTGACGATCAAGCCACCGACGGCGGCCATATAAGGCGGCGTCAGCATGGGTTTATCGGCAGCGACCGCCTGCTTGTACCAGGGGCGCTGACGCGGATCGTAGCCATCAGGCATTTTCGCGTCTGGGCGCTGGGTGAAGACGCCGTTGGTGGAACCGACGTATGTGAACTGGAAGTTCGAGGTGAATGCCGGTTGATCAACCAGGCCGGGCAGGTCGGCATTGCTGCCTTGGTGAGCAACGTTCTGCGCAAGGTTTTCCAGGACCAGCACCCGGCCACTGAGCCAGTTCTGCACGCTGCTGGCAGTCAGGTCACCCGACTGCTGGATGGATGACTGCAGGTTTTGCCTGATGGTATTGCGCTGCAGGTAGTCGTTGTACAACGTGAAGAGCGCGAAGGCCAAAACCACGACGCCTGACGCGGCCAACAGAATTTTATGACTGAACTTGAGATTCATTTCATCGACTTCTTTTTGCCAAAAGGGGGTGAGCGTGCCGAATGCAACATTCCATGTACGGGATAGGCGGACTCTACGACCGCTCTATTTCGGTGCACGCATGGCTCGTCAGGCTTTCGGCCAAGGTTGGATAAATCTTAGGAATTTGTGGGATACATCTTCTTTTTATGTAGGAAACCGACAGGCGGTCAGGAGAGGCCGTTTAGGATCCCAAAACGACAAAACCCCCGCTTGCGTTAGCAAACGGGGGTTTCGGAATTTGATCTTGACGATGACCTACTCTCACATGGGGAAACCCCACACTACCATCGGCGATGCATCGTTTCACTGCTGAGTTCGGGATGGGATCAGGTGGTTCCAATGCTCTATGGTCGTCAAGAAATTCTGTGTACCAGAGCGTTGCGTGAGCAACGGTCCGGTGAAATTCATGGACTTCTACATAAACAAAACCCCTGTCTGCGTTAGCAAACAGGGGTTCTGGAATTTAATCTTGACGATGACCTACTCTCACATGGGGAAACCCCACACTACCATCGGCGATGCATCGTTTCACTAGGAATTTAATCTTGACGATGACCTACTCTCACATGGGGAAACCCCACACTACCATCGGCGATGCATCGTTTCACTACTGAGTTCGGGATGGGATCAGGTGGTTCCAATGCTCTATGGTCGTCAAGAAATTCGGGTACTGAGTCGCGGCAAATGCCTCGCTTCAGCAAATTGGGTATGTGACAGCTTTCGGTGTTTTGTGAGTATCGAACTTTCGGTTCATTTCGTCTTCACACACCGCAATCTGATGCTCTTTCGAGTAGTCAAATTGCTTGGGTGTTATATGGTCAAGCCTCACGGGCAATTAGTATTGGTTAG
>NZ_LKBY01000139.1:0-17390 GCF_002699915.1 Pseudomonas sp. ICMP 8385
CCCGTCGCGAAAGGAGCAAGCACTAATGGCGACACTCGAAATGCCGGTGTGGCAAATGATCAGTATCGCCGTGACCATCCTCGGCGCATTTGTCGGCGTTATGAAAATGCTCCTGGTGCAAATGGAACGGCGCCTGGATCAACGCTTTGCCGTGGTGGACAAGGACAGTGAGCGCCTGCGCGAGATGGAGATCGGCATGGAGCGCCTGCGTGGCGAGATGCCTTTGCACTACGTCCGCCGAGAAGACTGGGCACGCAATCAATCCATTATCGAAGCCAAGCTCTACGGCCTGGCACTCAAGTTAGAAAACGTTCAGCTCAAAGGACTACGCCCATGAACATTGATCCAGCCAAGGTGCGCCGGGAATCCCTGCGTTGGTACATTATCTTGACCCTCAACACGTCACGCCCCGTTGACCCCCACGAAGCTGTGGTGCTGTCGACTGTTCAGGGCATCTTCCCAGACGCCACCACCCTGGAGCTGCGGCGCGAACTGGACTACCTGGCCGACCGCGACCTGGCGACCCTGAAGAAACAGTCTAGCGGCGCCTGGATCTGCGGGTTGACTCGCTACGGTGTCGACGTGGCCGAGTACACCATCGACTGCGATCCAGGTATTGCACGCCCAGAAAAATACTGGAGCTGATGCCATGCCCCCGCGCAGCAAGGTCGCCAGTCTGCCCAAGTCAGTTAAAAACTGGTTCGACAAAGCCCTGGTCGAAAACAATTTCAGCGACTACGAAGCCCTTGCCGAAGAATTGGCAAGCAGGGGCTTTTCGATCAGCAAGTCAGCGCTGCATCGTTATGGTCAAGACTTCGAGTCCAAACTCTCTGCCCTGAAGATGGCGAGCGAGCAGGCGCGTGCCGTGGTGGCTGCTGCGCCGGATGAGGAAGGCGCGGTCAACGAAGCGTTGATGCGCCTGGTGCAGGAACATCTGTTCAAACTGTTGATGAAAGATGGCGATCAAATGGACCTGCCGAAGGTAGCCAAGGCCGTGGCCGAGCTGGGCAAGGCTTCGGTGGTGCAGAAGAAATGGCAAGCCGAGTGGCGGGAGAAGGTCGAAACGGCAGCGGCTCGCGTTGATAAAATTGCCAAGAAAGGTGGGATGACTCAGGCAACGGCCGACGAAATCCGGCGCGAGATTCTGGGGATGGCATCGTGAGCCTCCCCCTTATCCTGGACAGCACCGCCACCTTGCTCGCACCGGCCGTGCTACTCGACTATCAGAAGGAATGGATCGGTATCCGCGCCCCGCTCAAGGTGGGCGAGAAGTCCCGGCGTATTGGCCTCACCTGGGCCGAAGCAGCAGATAACGTCCTGGTGGCAGCTTCAGAAAAATCGGCGGGCGGCCAGACGGTCTACTACCTGGGCTACAACCAGGACATGACAGTCGAATATATCCAGGCTTGTGCTATGTGGGCGCGGGCATACAACTATGCAGCAGAGCAAATCGAAGAAGGCATCTGGCCTGATAGCGATCCTGACAAGCACATCAAGACTTACACCATCGCATTCCCCAGCGGCCACCGCATCGTCGCATTGACCAGTCGGCCTTCCAACCTGCGGGGCCGTCAGGGCGTTGTCGTGATCGACGAAGCTGCATTCCATGCGGACTTGGCCGAGTTGCTGAAAGCGGCCATGGCACTTCTGATTTGGGGCGGTGAAGTCCATGTGATCAGCACCCACGATGGCACCGAAAATCCCTTTAATGACCTGATCAATGAGATCCGGGCAGGCAAGCGCAATGGCGAAGTTTTCCGCTGCACGTTCGGTGAAGCAGTAGCTGACGGGCTGTACAAACGTGTCTGCTTGCGTAAGGGAATTGAGTACAGGCTTGAGGACGAACTCGCCTGGGTGAAGGATGTATACGGATTCTACGGCGATGCAGCCGACGAGGAACTGGACTGTGTTCCATCCCAGGGCGGCGGTGCCTTTCTCAGTATGGCCCTGGTCGAACAGCGCAGTAATCGCAATGTGCCGGTTCTGCGCCTGGCCTACCCGCAGGGTTATGAAACCATCGCGGAACACCTGCGCCTGGCCGAGTCCTTGGAATGGTGCGAAGAGCATCTGCTCCCGTTGCTCTCGGCAATCCCGCTGGACGTGCAGAGTTTTTACGGGATGGACTTCGGCCGCTCTGGCGACCTCTCAGTATTCTGGCCGCTGCTCAAAGAACAGAACCTGCGCAAACGCACGCCCTTTGTGGTCGAGCTGCGTAACGTCCCATTCAAGCAGCAACTGCAAATTAAGTTCTACATCATTCGTCGCTTACCCAATTTCCTCAAGGGCGCCGATGACGCCAGAGGCAACGGCTCGCAATTATCGGAAGACACTGCCGTTGAGTTCGGTTTTAACCGTATTGAACGGGTGATGCTCACCGAGGGCTGGTATCGCGACAACATGCCGCCGTTCAAGGCTGCTCTGGAAGACGACACCTTCTACGACATCCCGGCCGACAAGGACGTGGTTAGCGACGTGCGCGCCTTTCGGATGGTCAAGGGCGTGGCCCGCATCCCGGAAAAACGCACCAACGAGAAAGGCGAAAAGTCCGGGCCAAAGCGCCACGGCGACGCCGGTATCGCCGCCGTCCTGGCCGACTACGCATCCCGCCTGGAAATCGAGATCATCGAATATCACCGAGTCCAGCCCGCGTCCCAGCATGATCGCGAGATCCAGATCGGCGCCGGTTGGCGCTCCAAAAAAGGCATTTGGTAATGGCTCAATCCAAAATCGTCGACCAGTATGGTCGCCCGATCCAGTACGACAAGCTCACCGAAGAGCAGGCCGCAGCTCGCACCACCGGTATTCGCCAGGTTTGGCACCAGTCAGTGGCCAGCGGCCTGACACCTGGTCGTCTTGCCAGCATTCTGCAAGCCGCTGCCGAAGGTACTGCGCATGACTACCTGACCCTTGCAGAGGAAATGGAAGAGCGGGATCTGCATTACGCCTCGGTGTTGGGCACCCGCAAGCTGGCAGTGTCTGGCCTGGCAATCCGAGTCGAAGCCGCCAGCGACGACCCCGAGGACGTGCGCCGCGCCGATCAACTCAAGGAAGTCGTGGACTCACCCGAGTTCGGCGAACTGCAAGCTGACCTCACCGACGCCATGGGCAAGGGCTATGCCGTCTCCGAAATCATGTGGGACCGTAGCGGTAAGACCTGGAATCCGTCGCGCTTTGAACCGAGGGACCAGCGTTTCTTCCAGTTCGACCGCGAAACTGGGCGCGAGCTGCGCCTGCTCGATGAGGCCGACATGGTCAACGGCATTCCTTTGGTGCCATACAAGTTCATCGTCCACCTACCGCGCATCCGTTCTGGCCTGCCGATCCGGGGTGGCCTGGCACGTCTGGCGGCCGTTGGTTACATGTGCAAGGCCTGGACCTGGAAGGACTGGATGGGTTTCGCTGATATCTTCGGCATGCCCATGCGTGTGGGTCGCTACGGGCCAGGCGCGAGCAAAGACGATATCAACACCCTGATGTCAGCTGTAGCCAACCTTGGCAGCGATGCGGCGGCAGTAATCCCGGACAGCATGAAAATCGACTTCACCCAGGCGGCGAACGTAACCGGCGCAGGTGACTTCTTCAAAGGCCTGGCCGAGTGGTGGGACAAGCAGGTCAGTAAAGCTGTGGTCGGTCAGACGATGTCTACTGACGACGGCTCCAGCCAAGCCCAGGCAACGATCCATAACGAAGTGCGTCTGGATCTGTTGCAAGCTGATGCCAAGGCCGAATCGAACACCTTGAACCGCTACTTTGTCCGGCCCTGGTGCGATCTAAACTTTGCACCTGGTCGGCCATATCCGCGGCTGATCATCGACGTACCAAAGCCTGAAAACACCAAGATCTTGATCGAGGCGCTCGAAAAGCTTGTACCGCTGGGGTTAAAGGTCGAGCAGTCGGTTATCCGCGACAAGCTCAATATCCCAGCTCCGGCCGAGGGTGCCGAGCTATTGGGCATCCCAGCGCCAGTAGCCACTCCTGTATTGGCCCAGGCGATCAACAGCGAGCAAGTGCCAACTAAACCGGTGGTAATTCCAGACATCGTGGATAACCAGGTGCAGACAATGGAGCGTGCTGCTGGGGGATATATGGATGACATGGTCGAGCAGATCAAGGAACTGCTCGACTCAGTCAGCAGCCTGGAAGAGTTCCGGGATAGGTTGATAGAGATCTATCCGACTATGACCACCAATCAACTGGCCGACGCCATGGCCGATGGAATGATGGCGGCTAGTTTGGCTGGGCGTAATGATATTTTGAGAGGGTTATAACAGTGGCCGTCTCTCACGGTTCCTTGCCATTTAAAGAGCAGATCGACTTTTTCCGCAGCAAAGTTAATCTGCCAACTCGCACCTGGACGGATATCTATACCGCTGAACATGACTATGCCTTTGTTGTAGCCGGTGCAGTAAAAAGAGATCTGTTGACCGACTTACGGGGCGCTGTAGAGAAGTCCATCGCCAGCGGAGCCACCCTGGAACAGTTCCGAAAAGACTTTGACCAGGTCGTCGGCAAACATGGCTGGCAGTACAACGGCAGTCGTGGATGGCGCACTAATGTCATCTGGGAAACCAACTTACGGCAGTCCTATAACGCCGGGCGCGAAGCACAGATGGCTGACCCTGAACTGCGCAAACGACGCCCCTATGCAGTTTATCGCCACGGTGACAGCGCTCACCCTCGGCCGATGCACCTGTCCTGGAACGGTGTTACCTTGCCGCTCGATGACCCGTGGTGGGCAACCCATACCCCGCAAAATGGTTGGGGCTGCAAGTGCAAAAAGTTCATGGTCTCAGCCAGAGACGTAGAGCGCATGGGGCTTACAGTTGGCTCGGCGCCCGCCATCGAGTGGGAAGACAGGGTCATTGGCAAGAACAGCCCTGAAGGACCGCGAACTGTTCGTGTGCCAAAGGGAATTGACCCAGGCTTCGAATATGCACCTGGTCAGTCGAAACTTTCCGGCGCGGTCCCTCCTTTGCGGGCACATGATCCACTGCCTGAAATTGAGGGCAAGCCCGCCAGCGCTCACGCGGCAGGACTGCCTAATCGCCGCGCCAGCGATGCACTGCCAGCACCGCGCTCCGTTCCTGCCAGTCAATTGCTGCCATCGGGTTTGACCGACGATGTATACGTGGATCGCTTCCTGGCCGAGTTCGGTGCCAAACAAAGCGCGCCAGCATTGTTCAAGGATGTGACCGGTGACTCTGTGGTGATTGGTCGCGATATGTTCACAGTCAAACGCACAGGTGCCTTGAAGGTACAAAAGCGTGGCCGCGAGCGCACGCTACTCCTTGTTGCTCAGGCGTTGCGTGAACCTGATGAAATTTGGGTTCGCTTGGAATGGCTCTATGCACAGCAAAAAGCGGTAGTTCGCCGCCGTTACCTTGCGCGCTTTGAAGTCGAGGGCAACCCAGCACCTGCGCTGGCTGTGTTTGAAGTAGGCGATGATGGCTGGGATGGCGTAACGGGCTTTGTTGCTGACAGCGAAGACTACCTGGATGACCTGCGCCTCGGCGTTAGGTTGTATCGCCGCCCCCAATAAAAAGCCCCGACGCTGTCACGCCGGGGCCGCCCCGGATGTAGGCATGGAGGCCCTGACAGGGGCTGCTCATCCGATGGGATGTACTGATAGTAGGAGAGAACCGTGGCAGGTGCAATGCTCGATGTCACCTTAGATACCAGCCAGGTCGGCAAGGCCCTGGACGATTTGGCCGACCGCCTGGGAGACCTGACTACCCCGCTCAATGACATAGGTGAGTACCTTCAGATATCCACCGATAATCGGTTTAGACAGAAGGTGGCCCCGGATGGCTCACCCTGGGCGCCACTCTCACCCGTCACCCTCGCCAGAAAGAAAGGCAGCGGCATCCTGCGAGAGAAAGGCACGCTCCAGGACACGTTACGCAGACAAGTCACCAGCACGGAGTTGGCCTTCGGTACGGATCGCCCCTATGGTGCGGTCCACCAATTTGGGCAGAAGAAAGGAGCGTCAGGGACGACAGGTAAAGGTCGGTCTATTCCCTGGGGTGACATCCCGGCGCGGGAGTATCTGGGCCTTTCGTCAGACGACGAAACAGAGGTGCTACATATCATCCGTGAATACATCGCCGGTCCCATAGGCAGTTAGTCACGCACAAGCACGCAGGAGGAGAGATACTTATGAATCGACCCAACCGCGTGCAGGAGCCTATGACGAGGCGTTAGACATGCGTTAGATTTGGCCTGCGCCGCAATCTAAGGGCAATCGTATCTAGTCAACGTAAAGATGGAGTGGGCATGCCAAGGAAAATTAGCAAGATCACAGGTCTGTCGGGACACCCTGCCGCACCGTCAATGTTGAAAATGGCTGATATTGCTGCCCAGGCAGGCATAGCACTGGTATCTGCTGGCTCAGTCGTTCCGTCCATGATTTATGAGGCGTCAAAGCTCGCAGCAGAAAAGGTTCACGACTATATTCGCGGAAGGGACAACCGCCGAATTTTAGAGTTTCACCAGCAGTTACTTAACTGTGAGGGGCGGGAGGGGGAAAAAACCTTTGATGGTGAGATAGAAGACACCAACTTCCATGCATTGCTACAGGCTTGCTTATCCGATATCGAAGATGAGAAGACAACAGCCTATGCAAACCTTACACGCTCAATTATTGAGGGAAGGGTAAAGAAAGAGTTGCGAAGGCACTACATTATTTCTCTTAGAGATATCGCGTGGGATCATCTAGATTATTTGAGAGAGGCCTATGTCATTTCGAATTATTCGTTATTTTTACCTGGCAACCCAAAGACCATAAGGGTAGAGGGGTTTTTAACCAAACATCATCCAGGTAGCGGCCAACATCTAGCAGTTACCAGTTTAACTGCGAAAGGCTTCGTTGAAGGAGAGAACCTAAGTCAGCTCGGGGGGGATTTTGTCCAGGCCTGCTCGACCGAAGATGACTTGGCTCCAGGAGCTTATGGCTACAGAATATGGTCAAATCACAAGTGTGAAGTCCTTAGCCTTGTTGATCCGATGGAAAGCTCCTCGGTTATAGATTCAATAGCTACAGCATTAATGGAAATGGGAATAAAACCCCTAACAGGTGCTCTGGAAGGTAGCCTGAATCGCGAAGATCGAAATATTCATGCCACCTGCACCATTGTTGTCTATCGCCAAGGAAAGGTTCTGGACGAAGTAACACTGAAAAATCTAATTTATCGAGTGGGCAACCAGCCTGTTGTTCAAATTATAATTGATGACGATAGTATCGGTCCGCACGCTGCTCTCTTCTCCTCGCAAAATGTAGTAACCAATACCGTTATGACTCGCTCCGAAGCAGCAGAGGTAGTGCAGCTTTTAGCAAACCAAATCTTAGTAAAATATCCACCCCGCAGTAATTCTTAAACCCCCCTGAAATATCCCCCAGTCTAAGATGCCGCCAACAATGGCGGCATGAAAACTCAACTCGCCGTTAACTCTGAAATCTACAGCTCCGTCGAGCTTTCCGATGGGAAGGCGCCCGAGTGGGTAGAACTAATCCCAGCAGGCCCTAACGTAGTCGGCCGTGATCGTCGCACCTGGCTGTTCGACGACACGGCCCACCAGCTTGTACAAACCAACTTCACCAGCCGGGCAATCGATTTGCCTATCGACTGGGAGCATGCAACCCAGCGCCGTGCCCCTCAAGGCGAGCCCGCCCCGGCCGGTGCATGGATCAAGAAACTGGAAATACGCGACGGCGCGTTGTGGGGCCAGGTCGACTGGACTCCACGCGGCAAACTCCAGGTTGAAGACAAAGAGTACCGCTTCCTTTCCCCGGTTTTTGATTACGACGATGAGACCAAACGCATTGTGCGCATGGTCAGCGCCGCCCTTACCAACATCCCCAACCTCGTAATGACAGCACTCAACCAAGAGCAAATGGAGAACGCCCCTGTGAAACCCTCACCCGAGCTTTTAAAGCTGCTCGGTTTGCCTGAAACGGCGACCGCAGAACAGGTTTTTACCGCTACCACCGCCAAACTCAACGCCACTAACCAGGCACTCAATACCGAGTTGGGCAATCTGGAGCGGTTCGTGCCTCGTGCCGACTACAACGCGCTGGAATCCCGCGCATTGAATGCCGAGCAGGCCCTCACCACTCATAAAGCAGCAGAACACACCAAGGCTGTGGACGCAGCTATCACCCAGGCCACACAAGCCGGAAAGATCACCCCGGCCACCGTGGACTACCACCGCGCCATGTGCCAGGACGAAGCCGGTCTGACCCGCTTCAAGGATTTTGTAGATGCCGCGCCAGTCGTCGCGGACCCAACCGGTCTGAGCGAGCGCAACCCCAAAGGCACTTCCACCGCGCTCAACACCGAAGAGCAAGCCATGTGCCTGCAACTGGGTGTTGACCCGGCCGAGTTCGCCAAAAACAAACAGAGCGAGGGCTAACCCGTGGCGCTGACTCAAGATCGTAATACCCCCATGAAGGAAACCGAAGTCCTGGTGGTGCCCGTCGCGGCTAACGTTCGCATTTTTGCGGGTTCGTTGGTGGTAGCCACCGCCACCGGCTTTGCCGCACCTGGCTCCACCGCTCTTGGTTTGAGCTACCTGGGGCGGGCCGAAGAATCCGTCGACAACCGAGGCGGTGCCGCTGGTGCTGCTCAGGTCGAGATCCGCCACGGCAAGGCGTTCTGTTGGGGCAATGACGGCACCGTCACCCAAGCGCAGATGTTCAAGCCCGCATACATCGTCGACGACGAAACCGTGGCGGCTGCGGATGCAGGCGGCACCAGATCCGCTGCTGGTCGCATCGTCGGTATTGATGCCGACGGCGTATGGGTTGAGTAACTCCCTCTATATATAGGAGCGCATTGCGCATGTTAGTTAACAAATCCACGATTCAGGCAGCGTTCGTTGCCATGAAAACGCTTTTCAACAACGCCTTTGCGTCGGCTCCCAGCTCCTGGGAAAAGATTGCCATGAAGGTGCCCAGCTCAACCGGCAGCAATATGTATGCATGGTTGTCGGCGTTTCCAAAAATGCGCCGTTGGGTTGGCGAGAAGCACGTCAAGAGCCTGAAAGCGTTCAGCTACACCGTGGAAAACGAAGACTTTGAAGCGACTGTCGAAGTGGACCGCAATCACATCGAAGATGATCAATTGGGCATCTATGCGCCGCAAGCGCAGATGGCGGGCTTCTCAGCCAGGCAGTTGCCCGATGAAATCGTGTACGAGCTGGTGAACGGTGGCTTTGACAATCTGTGCTACGACGGCCAGTACTTCTTCGACACCGACCACGTCGTCGGCAATGGCAGCGTCAGCAACAAGGGCACTGCCGCACTATCTATCACGACCCAGGGTGCGGCGAAGGCTAGTTACGGTGCTGCCCGTACCGCCATGGGCAAGTTCAAGGACGACGAAGGCCGTCCACTGGATGTGCGCCCGACGATTCTCCTGGTTGGCCCAGGGCTGGAAGACACCGCCAAGGCCTTGCTGACCAGTGATCGCCTGGAAGACGGTAAGGTCAACCTGTACAAGGGCACCGCCGAACTGGTGGTTTCGACCCGCATCACCTCCGACACTGCCTGGTTTCTCCTGGATACCAGTAAACCCGTTCGGCCTTTCATCTATCAGGAGCGCAAGGCCCCGGACTTCGTCCAACAGACCGACCCACAGTCGGACGAAGTGTTCAGTCGCAAGAAATTCAAGTTCGGCGCAGAGGCACGGGCAGCCGGTGGTTACGGCTTCTGGCAGTTGGCGTTCGGCTCGACTGGCGAAGCCTAAGGGGGCGTTATGACAATCATGATCGCCTCCAAGCGCGACGGTTTTCGCCGTTGCGGCATCGCGCACTCCAGCCAGTCAACCTTTTACCCGGACGACTTCTTCACGGAAGAACAATTAAAGGCTCTCAGCAAAGAGCCTCAATTGGTCCTCGCTTATGTAGAGGACGAATTCGACCAGGTACAGGACCGCCGCGATGAAAACCTCCAGGAAGCCGACCTACAGAAAACGTCCGCCGCCGCACAAAACGCTCAGTCGCAGGCGCCTGAAACAAAATCTACAGCTCTGGGTGATGCATTGGTTCCATTCGGCAGCGTGCCCGTTGTCGGCGGTGGGTTTGGATTTGACAGTCCGGGATCTGGGCCTACTTCGCTTGTGATTAAGCAGGACAAGGGTCCACTGAACGCGGCCGACATCGAACTCGATGGACTCTGGGAAGAGGCCCATCTGGAAGACATGGCGCGTGAAGCGGCCAAGGCAGAGGCGGCGAAACCTCCAGCGAAAACCCGAAAACCCAAAGGCACCGAGGACAAAGGTAAATGAACCTTTCGCTACCGTCTGCCAGCCAGCTCCTGGTTCGATTTGGCGCCCGTGATATCGCAGAGGTTGCGGTCCCGGATACAGATCGCGTCATCGCCTCTGAGTTGCTGGTAGCGGCGGCGGCTGGTCAGCCCTTGGACGAATGGCCGCCCGAGGACATAGCCACCGCTGTTGCGACGTTGGCAAGGATCGCCGACGCCGTCACGCGGGCGCGTAGCGAAGTGTCGTTTTACCTGAGGTTCCGTGCGGTTGGCGAGGATGCTCCTGCATGGGTCACGGATGACCTGGCCGAGATCGCCCGCTATCACCTGTACGACGACGCAGGCAAGGAAGAGTCGACCGTGCGGGTGCTTTACAAGGACGTGATCAAGCGCCTGGAGACCCTTGCCAGGGAAGACAAGGAACGTGGGGCTTCGGATGGTGGACAGTCTGGTTTCAAGATCAGTCACCAGCCTCGGCTGATGACCCGCAGGACTTTGAGGGACTTGTGATGCTGGGCGACCTGGAAGACTTGATCGAAGGCCGACTCAATGAGTTGAGCAAAAACCTGCCTCGCTTGCGCGTGGCGAGCTACGGCGGCGAACTGGGCGACCCTGATCTGTTGCCGGAATTGCTCAAGCGTTGTCCGTCGATTTTGCTGATGGTGCCCAAGGCCATGATCAGGCCCAAGGCCCAGGGTCGCTACAGCATAAGTATCACTTTCCGCCTGGTGATTGCGGCTCGCCACCCTCGCGGGGAGAAGGAAACGCGGCGCGGCACAACTGACAAGGATGTTGGCACCTATGCGCTATGGGAGGCCTGCATGCACCAACTGGTTGACTGGCAACCTTGGGAGGGCCGCGCAGCCATCAAACCGATGGAGCTTTCCAACCTGGTCAACGGCAAGTTTGCCAGTGACCACCTATCTGTCCTGGGGCAGTCATTCAACATCGAACTGGACTGGGAAAAACCGAAAGAGGCCTTGCCCGATTTACTGGGCGTTGATCTGAACTACCACACCCCATCGGACAACCCCAACCCGGTGGCTACCGACAACATTGAACTGAGGGACGTGTGATGCAAGTTAAAGCTGCACCTGGTCATCGGGTGCCTCTGGAAGACGATCCGTACAAGTACATCGAAACAGCCAAGGCTATTGATATGCCGGATACCTCCTACTACCGGCGCCGGGTGGCAGCGGGCGAATTGATGCTCGTCGAGAAGCCAAACGGCGGTGCCAAACAACCTGCAAAGGAATCCGCTGAATGAGCATCGAATTTGAAACAATCCCGGCGTCAATTCGCAAGCCGGGCGTTTACATGGAGTTCAACACCAGCCTGGCGGTACGGAACCTGCCGACCAATAAGCAGAGCGTGTGCCTGATCGTTCCCCTGGGCGAAGGCGCAACGGTTGCGGCCAACATGCCAACACCGTTCTACAGCGCGCCCGAGGCCAAAGCTTTGTTCGGCGGTACTGTCGCCGAAGAAATGGCCGAAGCGTTTATCACGGCCTATCGCTACGCCTCAATCTCGGCGGTGGGTGTGGTTGTTGTGGATGACGCTGAGCCGGACATCAAGGCCGCACTGGACGCGACCGCACTGGGTGGATTTACCATTCTGGTCCCGGCCTGGTACAGCAGTACCGCGCTCACCGCGTTGCGCGAACATATCAAGGTCTATACCAACTCGATGGAGCAGCAAGGCATCATCGGCGTCGCGGCCTTGACCAGCACGCTATCCGCTGCGACCACCCTGGCTACGTCGCTGAACTCCGGCGCAATCAGCCTGGCGGTGTTGCCAGGCACGGCATCCAGTGCGCGCCAGGTGGCCGCAGCTTATGCCGCCATGATCGCGTCGGAAGAAGATCCAGCGCGGCCGTTGAATACCCTGGTGCTGTCCGGGATTAAGGTTCCACCTATCGCCCAACGCCTCGGCCGTACCGAGCAGGAAACCGCCCTGGCTAACGGTGTCACGCCGCTGGAAGCCGCGGCCGGTGATGTCATCCAGATTGTCCGCGCCGTAACCACGTACACCAAGTCTACGGCGGGTGTCACGGATGTGTCTCTGCTGGACCTGACCACCATCCGCACGCTGTATTACATCCGTATGGCGTGCCGTGACCGTATCCGCCTGCGGTTCCCTCGCTCCAAACTCTCGAAAAAGACCCCAGAAGCGGTTCGCGGCGAGCTGCTGGACGTGCTGCTCAAGGCGCAGGAGCTGGAGATCGTCGAAGAGGTCGAGGCCAATGCGGCCGGCCTGGTGGTCGAGCGTTCGGCCCAGGACGCAAACCGCCTCAATGCAACCATTCCCACTGATGTCGTCAACGGCCTGCATGTGTTCGCCGGTCGCATCGACCTGCTCCTGTAAGAGGTGATTTTAGATGGCTGATAACTATGTAGGGCAGATCGTCCTGGAGCTAAACGGGACCGACTATGAGGTCACGGGCGTCGAGCCGAACCTCAAGACGGGTCGTAAGGTCGTCAAGACGATGAATCGCACCGGCCGACCAGCAGGCACAGCAAAAGGCATTGAAGAGCACGAGCTGAAAATCTCGGTCGCTATTCCTAAAAATGGTGAACCGAGCTGGCGCGCCTTGCTGGATGCCAAACTGACAATTTATCCCCAGGACGGTGGCGGTATGCGTGAAACCTGGACTGGCTGCTCATTGATCGAACTCGGCAGTAAGTACCAGGTAGAAGGTGAAGCCACCCGCGACCTGACCATTGTTGCTCTCAACTACTACACGGAATAACACAATGACTGAGCAATCAAGTAAGCGCTGGGAAGGTCTGAGCATTACCCGCGAACTCACGATGGGTGTCTATTACTCCGGCTTGCGTCACAAGACCTTTACCTTGCGCGTTCCTGTTGCGGGCGACCTCGTCGCCGCGCAGGAGCTGCATCCTGGCGCGCCGTTTCAACTGATAACCCTGGAGGTCTATCGCCGTCAGTTGTTGTCCCTGGGCGAGATCCCCGCCGATGCGCTGACAACTGAATTGCTCCTGGGCGAGTTGACCGAAAGCGACTTGGCCATCATCGCCGACGCCGATGCCGAGCTGGAAAAAAAGCTCGCGCCGCCGAGCGCGGCAACGCCGACTGGCGGCGAATCGAACACGCCTTCGTCCGGCACGGCTACCGACTAGAAGAGCTGCGCCAGATGACCAGGGCCGAAATTGATGCCCGTATTGATCTGATCATCGGCAAGGTCAAAGGCACCCGCTACGTCAGCAAGCGCCAGCGCAAAGCGTTGCCGAAACCAAAAAGATAGGCTCGATACCGGGCCTTTCCTATTCCTGTAAGACCCTTTCCGGGAGTTTCCCATGTCCGATCTGCGCGTCGCGCTCCGTTTCCAGGCCCATGCGGGCAACAGTCGACGTGAGATCGAGCAGATCAACCGTGACTTACGCAAAGCCGGTAAAGAGGGAGCAAAGTCCCTGGCCGATGAAAGCTGGAAGGCATCCTCGGCCATCACCAAAGTGGGCCAGGTCGGGGCCAATAGCTATAAAACCATCCGTAGTGCCATGCGTGAAACTACGAAGGCAGGTTCCGGCACGCGCATCGAGGTCAGCAAAACATCCGCTGAACTCAAGGAGATGTCCAACGCCGCCCGTAAGGCTGCGCGTGATGCCAAAACCGAGTTAATAGGTGCTGACCGTCAAGGTGTTCAGCCACTGCGACAGAGTGTGGATCGGACAGAAACGTCCTTTCGGCGAATGGCTCAGAACAGCGGCCGTAGCCTGCGCACGTTGAAAACCATTGCTATGGGTGTTCGCCAAGAGTTCGACCGCCTCAAGGGACTAGGCGGAAGCATGCACGGGCAATTAGCTGGTGTCGGTGTTGGTGTTGGGGTGCTTTCGGGAATGAAAGCAAATGCTGATCTGGAGCGTGGGCTGATCCGTACAAAACAAACTGCTGATATGAGCGGAGAGCAAAAGGACGATTGGAAAAAAGAAGGCTTCAGAATTGCTACTGCCAATGGCATTAGCAGAGAAGATGTTGATCGTGGTTTCAACACATTGATTGCATCCGGCGTGAATTATGATGCGGCTAGAATGACAGCTGATGCAATTGGACAAACTACTGCTGTGACTGGTGCTGACTCGGCTGTTTTAGGCAAGGCAGTAGTTTCGGGGGCTAGTGCATTCAATCTTGATTTGAATAAAGCAGGTACGGCCTTGGATCTGCTTCAAAAAATGACAGTGGCAGGACGATTGGGCAACGCCGAACTTGAAAACCTTGCTGACCTTTTTCCTAAACTAGGCGGCGCGGCCTCGGCAGCCGGTATGTCTTTGTCTCAAGCATTAGCCTTCACTGAAACGTTGTCGACTGTAGAGATGCAGCCTGATCGACTCGGCACTCTCGCAGAGTCTACATTGCGTATTTTTACCAACAAGCAATATCGAGATCGAATCACCCAGACAACAGGGGTCGGTTTCTTTAACAAAGACGGTAGTTCGCGGAATCCGCAGGATATCTTCGGAGATCTAAAAGGAAAGTACGACAAACTTGCTACCGACGAAATGCGCGCAAAGTTTATGGGCGTTGTATTTAAAGGAATGGACCAGGACACCGTTCGGGGTAGCCGAATTATGATGACAGGGAATCGTCTAGATACTTTTGGCGCTCAGACTAAAGAACTTCATGAGTCGGCCCCTGTTATCGCTCGCGACCTTAAAGAAAACACGGAAAGTGCAAGCGGTGTCGCAGGCAGGATGAAGGCTACGTTTGGCGAAGCCATCGACCGGATGGCTACACCTCTGAACAAGGGATTCGCTGATATGGGGCGTTACCTCCTGGATGACCTGAACCTGTCCGGCGAACAGATGCTGGCCGGTGGTGCCGCGCTGGGTGTTGGCGGTTACTACGCCGGTCGTGGTGCCAAAGCGGGTGCAGGGGCATTGCTCAACAAGTTCATGGGTGGCCCCGAAACCTTAAAAGGTATTGCCGTGGGTAAGGTGCTGGAAGAAGCCACGGGCGTTACATCTGTATTTGTTACCAACTGGCCTGCTGCTTCTCTGGGGGGCATTAGCGGGCCAGATCTGCCGAATGGTTCCAACTCCAGCAAGACTAAAGGCAAGCCAGGCGGATTTGTCGCCCCGTGGGTTGCCCCCCTGGCGTTGGGTGCGACTGCCACCCAGATCGGTGGCGCAAGTGCGACAGCAACAGATGAGGGCCGACTGGATGCCGCCCAGCGAAGCAAGTTGTTGAACGACGACCAGCGCACCTACCAAACGTCCTTCTACCGTAACCGTATCGCCCTGGCCGATCAAAACCCCGACCAATCATCTGACTGGCTGTCCACGGAAGCCCAGCGCTTGGCGCACCATGAAACTGGCCTAACTGCATCGGGCTTGCCCGTTAGCGGCGCCAACACCTGGGCGCAAGGTATCGCCAATCGTGGCCTGGCTGCGGGCGGCGAAACCTTCACTGCGCAACAGCAACTGCGGGACATGATGTCGCAATCTGCCAGCCAGCCGTCCACCTGGTTGGCTGCCCAGGCCCAGCGCCTGGCTACTCCACTTTCAGGCGGCAATGCTCCTGGTATGCCGGGCTTTGGCACCAATGGCGCTGCACCTGGTGCAGCCGGTGCCAATCCCGCCGCACAAGCCGCCGAGGAGCGGTTGCGGGCCTTGCTCGCACAGCCATTGGTCATTGAAGTTCGTACTGACTCACACATGTTCCAGGCCGAGGTCGAACGCCGAACCAATGTTCAGATGAGGCGCGGCGGATGAGCTGGGCAGAGAACCTGCTGGACGCCTCTTTTCGCGGCGTCCCGCTCCAGATCGAAAGCGAAAGCATGCAATGGCAGCGCGCTTTGTCAGAACATGGGACGCCGTTCAAGGATGGCGACCGGGTCAAAGACTTGGGCCGTGGCGCCCGACGCTTTCCCATGCAAGTGGTGGTGTTCGGCGTCAATTACGAGATCGAACTCCAGAACATCCTTCGTACCCTAAACACTCCAGGTACGGGCGAACTGATCCACCCGATCTATGGCAGCCTAAATGTCGTCAGCAATACCGGCGAGGTTAAGCACCACGCCGAGCGTCCCGACTATGCCGAGATCAGCATCCTGTTTGTCGAGGATACGCCCGACGCGCCGTTTTTCGAGCGGCAGTTTGAGTTCGTCGATATCGGCGTGCTGGGGCTTGAAGACGAATACACCTGGCAGGATGGCATCTTCGATCTGTTCGGGCGCATTGACTCCCTGGTCGGAGAAATTCAATCGTGGATCGGTGGCGGCTGGGTTGGCCTGATCGAAAAGGCTCTGGGCCTGCCAGGCATTGGTCTGCGTCTGCAACAACTGCGCTCGCAGATCCTCGGTGTGGTGTCTGGCATTGGGTCGATGGCTAAACGGCCGTCGGGGGCTTTTGATCCTCTGGTGGACCTGATGCGCACGCCTTCCGAGATCCGGGCAGCGATCCAGGGCAGCACCCCCAGTTCGTCGACGGCGCTGCTTGCCAGATCTGGCGTGCCCGCCGCATTGCCTGGCAGTGCCAGCCTGACGGCCGACGCCGCCCGTGCAGGCAGTGGCTTTTTGATCGGCGCCCGCCAAAGCGTGGCACCGACAGTCGAGCTGCTGGTCGAAGGCGTGCCAGGTAACACCGGCACCGCCCTGGTGCTACTGCCAAACGGCATGCCGGATGATCCGGTGATCGCCAGCGGTTTCGCCCTGGTAGTCCTGGTCATCACCGAACTGGCATTGGCCCATGCGCAGGCGGTCGCCTCCGTCATCGAGGACGAAGCCGACACACCAACCTTGAGCCCACTGGAACTGGAGGGACTGGTTAACCTGGTGCGTTCACTGGTGCAGTCATCCATCCTGTTGCAACGTCACCTGTACGACGTGGAGACCGCTCGGCCGATCATTGAGGCGTTACGCAACGTCGCCGCATTGATCCAGGCCCGTGCCCGCCAGGTCATCCTGCAAAGCCCGCCCATGATCGAGCGTGTGGTCGAAACCCCAGCGAGCCTGCGCCTGTTGGCCCACCGCTGGTACGGCGACCATACCCGTGCCGCCGAGTTGATCCGCCTCAATCCCGGCCTGAAAACGCCCCACAACATCGAAGCCGGGGAGATACTGCGTGCCTACGCCAAATAAAGCCCAGGAAGAATCCATACGCTTATCAATTGG
>NZ_LKBY01000140.1:0-17109 GCF_002699915.1 Pseudomonas sp. ICMP 8385
CTCGTCGAATTGATTGTTTTTTGATCATTTGGCGAGTTTAAAAGTTGCGCTAGGTGGTATGCCGGGGAAATACATGGCTACTTCAGACCATCCCTAGCGCCGACCATTTGACCCATCTCACCAGGAGCGAATATCTGACCTGGATAACCTGAGTCGATCAGGGGTGCGATGATGTTCCACTTTTCATCCCTTTCCCGCTTCTTTTTCTCATCCAAGTCATCCTCTAACACTAAGAGAAACTCAGGCGTAACGACCTTGGCTAGCTTCGTATCACCTGCAATGACGGATCCGCGAAGCTCCTCCAGGCCTAAACCAATCGGTTGGCGGGGCGGATCCGTTAATTGGATCAAAACGACCGCATCGTATCGCTCATTGAGGTACAAGACCCTAACGAAGCCCGGCACGACGGAAAACTCAGTAAGCGGTTCGAAACAATCATTGACTTGGACTTTCATGATAGGCCCTCCGCCGTCAGTGAAATTTTCATTGGTTTCTCAATGATTTCAAATGTTGGTAGTGGTGCAGTCATTTGAATGGGAGTACCAACCAAATCTACCTTGATCGACTTAGCCCATATCAGGTGATGATATAAAGCCCGAGAGTCTTGATAGGAGATAAATAAACGTGCGGCAATCTTTCGCAGAGATTCAGCAGTACTCCACGGGTAGGGACGACAGCTCGCTAAGTGCCCCAGAAAATCTGTGTGTAATGATGGCTCTGCCAAGGCGCGCGGCAGTTGAGCGAACTTCCTGAGTAAGCCTAAATTTTTGATCAAATCGGGGCTGAACATTTCTTCGGTGACAATGGCCCAATCAACGTGTTGGCCAGTCCAGAAACGCTTTTCGATCTCAAATTTTTCCAACGTCCTCCTGGCTTTTTTGCCTTCGAGGTCACTGCGGTATTTGATTGTTCTGGCTACGGATTTAAAGCTGCCATCGGGCTTTTTTATCGTTAATAAAAAATCCGTGGTCATAACGTAAGGAAGCACTGTCTTCGGATACTTCGGGTATCGCACTCCCATAGAGCTCGCGATTGCTTGAGCACTTTCTCGCGGTAGCAGTGGATACTGTTCGCGTATATCCACAACATTTTCCGAAAATTCACATACCAAAAAATAAGCGCGTTCGAGGTCAGAAAAGAGGTGGTGGAGACGATCGATCTTCACACCTTGGATCTTGTGGGAGCGTCCTCTGGAAGGCACGTCTTGGACGCGCAGCCACGGCAGATAACTGGCACCAGCTCCGCTACCGAATCCATTCGAAATATGCCGCTGAATATCTGTCTCAGACGAAAACCTACGACCGCGCAATGCTACCTCCTTCGTCCGCCGGGACCGCCTCTCCTCGCCCTGAAAAATAGTTATAGGAAAAAATCGCCCACCACCTGTTCATGGTACAGCCCTCTTTAGCCTACTCCCGGAGCGTGGCGAAGCGGAGAATCTAGACCGATGGCTCAGCCAAAAAATGGAAACCCCCGTAAATACGGGGGTTTCGGCCTTGTGTCAATCTATGTTACGGCGTGTCAATCTTTATTGTTAAGTGTCAATCTTTATTGTTAGAAGCCATGGACCCAGAAGCGCTAATAATCGAAATCCCTTCATGACTCGTTTTCCTAAGTGTTTACCTGATCCCAAAGGGGCTGAACATGCTCCATGACCTCTTCTATCGAGCGGGTGCGTCGCTCAGCCTCAAGCAATGCTTTTGCGGCACGGTGCGCTTTACGTTCGCCCATCCAAAGCATGACAAAAATGGCGATTGCTATCACTGATAAAACAAGGGCTGCTGATAAAGTGAGTACGATGGGTTCCATTACTTTTTTCCTGGATTTCAGTACGACGAGCAGGTCGTATAGCCGTAATTGGTGATGCAGTTGGTGTTTTTAGGCGTGTACACCGGATTCTGGGGTGCTGAGATGGAGGGCTGCATCGTAGCGCCTACTCGATCCGCCACTGTGGCCAGATCCGCGCACGTCATTTCCATAACCGGGCGATCGGCCTCACCCACTACGATGGTGCCGGCTTGTGCCAAGCTCGCCTGGACCATGCTGCCTAGCTTTGCCTGGTCGTACAGGTATTGGCTGGGATAGCCCTGAGTCTGAAAAACCACGTAATGGTTAAATTGGTTGACGCTCATCAAATGCTCGCGCTTGCAGATACTGGCTTGAGCGACGCGCGTGGCGATGTGATGGTAATCGGATTCGGGTAGTTGGGTTACGCAGCCACTAAGTGCTAGCGCACTGGCGAGTGTTATAGCGATCCGTGTCATTTTTGACTTCTCTAAAGCTGTTCGATTCAGCGGGCAGAAAGTGCCCAACTCCTACTGCAAAAGGCCCAATCAAGGGCCGGTGGTGTCCAGCGATTTCCGTTCTATCAGTGATTGTCAGGAGAAGACCTTTTTAAACGGCCAGGAATGACCTGATCATCTGACGATCATTGAACGACAGCACAGCGCGCAGCCTCATCAGCACCAAAGAACTGGTCGCGGCAAGTTGTTAGGATCAGCTTCTAGCCTCGACGCAAGATCCCGATCAGACACACGGCGCAACGCCTCAGCGGCCACAAACTGAGCGCGCATCGCAAGTACCATCAGCTCGATCCGGGTCATGCCGTGCGATGCATATCGGGTACCGACATAGTCAGGGAAAAGCGCGATAGCGCCGCGAAGGCGATCGTCGTGCGCAGTCGATACCTCGCCGATCAGCGCTTCGGCTAGTTTAACAAGGTGGTGCGACAATTTGCGGTATTGCGCCTCGGTCCAGCCGCGCGCGGCAAGTGCCCCTTTGAGCGCCAGTTCGGCGGTCAAGCAGATCGTCTGTACGGCCGCGTCGATATCGATGTCACCGGCAAGGATGCGAGCGGTCGCCGTGAGGGACGAGCGCGCGTTGGCGAGTAACTGAGGTGCATCCCCAGTCCCATGCTCCAGATCACTGACCCCATAGGCGAAATCCCACAGATCGGCAACGCCATAAAAGGCACGCCAACCCTGTTCTGGATATTGTTCGAATATAAATTCCAGCTCATCACGCGGTATCTCGATGCACTCGATGAGGTCAACAGAGACGGATCCATATCCGATGGCGATTCGAACCGGGTACATCTGGTCACGCAGCGCCACCCCGCCTTTGAGCATCGCTGGCATCGAGAAATCACCTTCGGGATAGAGCGTATGGTAGATCGCCATGAGCGGGTCCCACATCGCCTTGTCGAACACATCGCCGGAAATGCGGTTGGCCTTCATCCAGGCCATCGCCACGTGAAACGGCCGCTGGTGCAGTTTCAAGCCCTGCGTGATCAGTTCTTCGTCGCGTTGCCACACGAACTCCTTGTCGATGGTCTTCGTCATAAAACTTCTCCTCTCTGGGCTTAACACGGGGAGATGCGTTCAAAATGAACGCAACGATCCTGGACGCTTGAATCGTGCCTATCTCTAAGGCCTCGGCCCCGGTTTGCGGCCGGGACTTGGGGTGTACCTGGTCGTTTTCCTATACGTCGGCGTTTTAGGTGAAGTAGTCGCAAAATGCGCGAGCTACCAGCGCCGCGTTCTCGGTCGTAGGTTGGAGAAACCGAAGATCGTCACCCTAGGTTGCGTCGCCTCCGCAGCAACCGCGCTGACCGAAGGATGTGCTGGATTCACCAAATTCCCGGTCAATTCGCATGTACTCCCCCTCCGACAGCTCCAGGTGCGGAGTGAGTTCGCCCCATAGGAAGTCAACCCCGTCCAGGTCGCCTGGGTCATGCGCCTCGATCTTGAGTACACGGTTGCCGATCAACTCGATCTGATCGAGTACCACCATGGTAAAGGGCCAAAGGCCTTCGGGACGTTTCACGGTATTTTCCTAGATCCGATCATCTTTATAGGCCCACAGGCAATGCCAGTGATTAAGCGAGCCAAATGAGGCATTGCAGTCAGCAAACAGTGTCATGAATCGAGCTCTGAACAGCGCCTGGTTTTCGCGGGTATGAAACTCCTCGCTCAAGAACGCACCGATATCACGATCAATACGCTCTGCGCTTTCGGTGTCTGCTTGCTTCCGAGCGGCGATGTAATGCGCGGCAAGCGTGCATGCGTCCTTCACCAGAGAAGCCGGAAAAACCACTTCGTTTTCTTCAAGCTCTGGCTATGCGTCATTGCTTTAATGCTTTCAGGCGGACCACCCCGCAGTCAAAACCCATGGGGGAAGCAATTCCTCCTGCGAACCGCAGTTGGGAGTCCAGAAGCTTATCGCTTGTCTTTACCTCTACAAGTTTCATGGCCCCGCTCTGAATCACGATCAGGTCTGGCCATCCAGCACGGTACTCATATGGAGCTGCCGAGAATGCCAATAGGATGTCAGCCAGTTTGTCACTGCCCAGGTGATCGAATAACTCCAACATGAACGCTTCCTTCACCCTCGGGAAAAATGCCGCGAGTCTCGAGCTCTTGGACAACTCGTTCACGTTCCGCGCAAGTGCATCCGGGGAAATGCTCCTGACGGTGTCTACGATCTCGGATGTGTGCTCCGCCAGAATCGTCATCTGCGCTTCCAGATACCTGTTAACTGCATCGACCCGATCGCCAAAAGAGTTCCTTGCTGCCAGCGTTTCCAGCGCCGCAGCTTTCATGAGCAAAAGGACAGACCCACCTTCGCAATAACTCACCCTTCCGCCGCTGCTGGCAAACATCTGGCCGACAACTTCCTCTGGTAACCCGGCCGGACCTCCATCTAACGACCAGAGGCGCTTGTCATGCTTCTGCGCCATAACCTCAGTCAGTGACCAGCCGACATTTGCACATTGATCAGAAAGCGTGATTTTCTGCTGTGTCATTTTTTTCCTCTGCTATTCAATCAACACTTGAATGCGGGCCAGCACGTCGTCCATCACCACCTCGGGTGACCGATTCGACGCGCTTTGCTCCTCGGGCCTCAAGATCAACGGTGCGGATCTGATTGCACAGCACGACACCTTGCGTCTCAGTTCCTGAACCGCTCATTGGCACAGCAAAACCGGCATAGCGGGCAAAATCACCACCTTGTATGACGGGGCTCCATGCTTCGATTTCCTGAATATGAAAACCAGTGGACAGATGTCCGACCCTTTTTAAATCTTCCCAAGCTTTTTCAACGCTTCTACCAGCCGATCCAGACTCACATCAAGATGCTTTTTGTTGGCCACGAACTGTTCCTTCATTACACCTAAGAGCCGCGCTCTGTCCGCATCACCCTCTGCAAGAGACACATTGAAACCGCTGGTGTTTGGCAGATGGTCACCACTAGCCGAATACTGCATTGCGCTACATACAAGTGTTGCAAGATCGAAAACTCGATGAACCGGAAGCTCTTCTGATTGCCTTGACCATTTCCCCTCTTTTTCATCGCCGGTGTGTCGCCAAACCTTGGCGGATATTTCTGCTTCTCCAGCCCCATTCCACTGTGCAATGCCAACCGACAAACCTTTAGCATCCGATTTATTCGCATGCGGGCCATCAATTTCGTCGTAATTTTCAAGATTTATGAGTGGTATATGCTTCAAATGCGTAGGAATTTTCAAAAATCACCTATATTTCGCCTATCTGTTTTATAAACATTACTAAATTTACTAAGGTTTGTAAATTAGATGTCCAGCAGGATTTTCTTTGAACGTGTGTATCCCCTACCGTGCGCAGGCTCTGACGCCATCGATAGCCGACTAAAGCGCAATCTCAAACGCTCGGCGTATCACAATCTGGTCAACGCTCAAATACGGCTTGCTGAGATCGAGGCAAGCATGGCCAAGGATGGTTTGCACCGTCTCAACACCCCCCGTTGCAGCCAGTACCTTTGCCGCCAGTGACCGCCTCCCGCTATGGGATGAGCCCTGCTTGATACCCGCCTGGCGGCAGAGCCTGGTGATTGTCTGTTGCAGCGCATCACTGGCACGGTAGGCCACCGGCCCGCTGTCTAACTGGCGATGTTTGAATGCCAATTCAAATGCTTGCCCTTCGTGGGTCATGACCAGCTTCGAATCTGGGCTATACCGTCGGTACTCATCCGCACCAGAAAGCCCCCAACAGCGCTGATACCGGACAACCAACCACGCATCGAGCGCGGCGAGGCATTGGGCATGTGTAAGGTACACATTGCGCGGGCGGCAGCCTTTGGTGATGTCTGCTCGCAAATACACCTCGGGCTTTATAGCACCGCTGGGATACAGCACGTCGCCAATCTCCAACAAGGCCAATTCGGTGACGCGAATGCCAGAGGTGTGAGTGAGCCACAACAGCATCACGTCACGCTCCGGCAGACCGCCAGTGACGGATGCAACGCGGATCAGGTGCTTAAATATTGTCCAGGGCGGAGGGAAGTAGCTCGGCGGGGTGTCATACGGGCTCTCTGTCAGGATTGCACGGGAATCGTGCTGGATCTGGAGAGAGTCAGGCAGTAGCCTCCTGACAAGGGTATCAGCAAGCCCCGCCTGGTGTCAAGGAAAGTTAAATATCCCACTTTGGGGTTCTATACATGGCCACGTGCTCCATCCCAGAAGGATTTGAGATGGAAAAAAATCGCTGGGAGCAAGATCAGAACTACGCTGCCACAGACCGATAACGTCACCACCGTTACTGCGCCGTTGAGTGCGTGCCACATACCGATCTCGAGATAACGTGCCACAAGATCCGCTGACCTGATGATGTACTTCATTGCAACGCCTTCCCCTTGGAAGGGGATCATCTGGAGCAGTACAACTAGGCCTCCGAAACCGATCGTGACGATGGCAAAGCCCTTGAGACCTAGGGCGATATCGGCTGTACTTGGGATCGCGTGCATCGAAATAATCATCACGAGCAATGCAATAGCGAACCCCTGCAATGAACTAGTACCCAGGTGGACGACCGATGCAATGGTACCGGTGGCCACAGCGCCTATCCAACCCAGCAATGGGACCAGGCCCTGGTCGGGAATGCTTAGCTCGTATGCTTTGCCTAAGGAGACAACGGCTATTGCGCTCCCGGCCAACAATGGGGCTACTCCTTGAAATAGGAGGCCAATCGAGTTGCGCAGAGAAAACGGACTGTAGGAAAACTCAACGTAGCCAAGCTGCCCAGTGATCGCATCTGGCGCAAATAAGGCAAGCTTCCTGATTCGAAGGCCGAAGAGCACGCATGCAATCGCGTGAGACATCTCATGTACCGGCCCACCAATGATTCCAGTGCTCCGATAAACAACCCAGGTCTTTGCAGAAAACCGAGAGACCAATCTACCCCAGAGAAATATCGCACCGGCCGACACAATCAAAAGTGCGAGGAAGAGGTAAATCATGCGCGCTGCCCCGCTGTTGCTTCCATCTCCCGGCGGGCCTCAGCGTGACTTTTCTGAATCACGACTTGGGTGATTGTGTTGATCACCAG
The DNA here is from genome assembly GCF_002699915.1 of Pseudomonas sp. ICMP 8385. Lineage (NCBI taxonomy): Bacteria > Pseudomonadati > Pseudomonadota > Gammaproteobacteria > Pseudomonadales > Pseudomonadaceae > Pseudomonas > Pseudomonas sp. ICMP 8385. The sequence continues at coordinate 7,362 of NZ_LKBY01000140.1, forward strand.
GACCTTCTTCGCCCTCGTGGCTGCGACATAGAGCAAATTCAGCTCATCAATACGCTGATCGGGGGTGATCTTCTCCTTATCAAAAATGTCTGGGAAATCTTCTTCAAGGACCACCACATCCCACTCCAACCCTTTCGAACGATGGCAGGTGCTTACGATCACATCAGCGTCAAGCGGATCATCTGTTGAGTTGCGTCGTAGGGCTGCTATCAACTTCGGTATGTCCTCGTGCTCTTTGAGTATCCTGAGCATCCGGTTCATCTCGGCATCTTTAGATTCCTCAGCCGCTTCCGAAAACCCACCAAAGTCACTGAACTGCCCGAACAATCGCTTGTTGCGAATCTCCTCCTTGCGGCCAACTTTCAGATAGTAAACATCCTCAAGGTCGGCAATCTGATATGCCTCAATCCCCCCATTCCAGTAGACAACTTGACCGTCAGAGACTGCGTCAATGGCCGTCATAATCACACCAATCACCGTGCGGTTGAGAACGGTGTAGTGGCTACAACCAAAAGGCAGCGATGTCGTCACCTTGTCCCGGGCACCAAACCCAACCAGGGGACGAGTTTCCCCTTGTTGTCTGAGGATCGCATTTGCTACGCCGGCAATCATCGGACCGAACCGGAATGAATTGGTCAAGTACATCGACGCCGCTCCCTGTACGATCTGCGTATCAAGGGCGTTCTCAGCGCCCCGCCAGCGATAGATCTGCTGCCATTTGTCACCAACAAAAATCTTCCTTGCCTTTTGACCCGACACGATCGAGGCGGTGACAGGGTTGCTGTCCTGAGCCTCATCGAAAAGGATCACGTCATACGGCAATTGCGGGTAGCTCAGTTGGTAGAGTTTTAGGTAAGCATCATGCTGGCAGGGAAATTTGCTCTCGATATCGATCATTTCCTCCCAGAGTAATTGGGCATAGCCTAACGTCCGGTCAAGATGATCAGCTCCGTGCTCAGCGGCATCCTCTTCGCTGATTCCAGCAAAATAATGTGCCTCAGTAATTTCAGCATCTGCGCTCGACAGATAGGCGTTAAGCACCGCAATGGAGTCCCTTACATCTCCCCATTTTCGAGTCTTGAGCAGCCCTGAGGCGTCTGTCAGACGAATGTTCCCGAGTTTATGCTGATAGCTCTGGCCAAACTTCGGCCAGGCCAATTGGTGTGAAGTCTTACAGGTGACGTTCTTTGGAAATTTCTCTGCCCCTTCATCCCGAATCGCACGGTTGTACGCCAGATAGAGCATGCGCAAGTGGCTGTGATGGTTGGCATAGGCAACAAGCGTTGTCGTCTTGCCGCATCCGGCATAGGCCTTCACCACCAGATGGTCACCTTGGTATTCGATGATGGGGAGTTGTTCTGCGGTCGACTTCATTGAGGCGACTCCATTCTGTTTTTTGCACATTTACCGCCGTAGATAGACAGCGCTGCTAAGCACCAGAACGAAAACACGGCATCAGTCAGGTCGCCCATTGGGAGATAGCGACCAACCAGAGCTACCGGATCTGTCACCACCAGGAACGTCGCATACCCTGCAACGGCATGCATTCCGAAGGTGCGTAAGACCGCTGCGATGAGAAGGGCAAATAGTGCGCAAGACACCAAGCTATGCGTGGAGTTGGAGCTTGGGGCGAAGTGGGTACAGGCGACGACTATGCCGACCGCTACTGCCATCAAGCCAGCAGTGTGACGGCTGGATATGGAACGCAGCTCTTCGCCGCTGTGCCTGAACGTAAGAATCATGACCGCGTGCGAGCCGATGCCTGCCAGGTAGTCAATGACTGGTGATCGGCATATCGCCGGAGGATATTTTTCGCTGGGCATGTGAGTCTCCTTAGGTGAGGAGATCGTTTCATGCAGGTCGCGGGGAAAGGTCTGGTTTCGGGCGGTTTTTTGGTCTGAATTACGCAGACGCCGCCCCAGATCGGGGCGGCTAAAGGGGGCTTACTGTTTGCTGGTGAGCCTAAGTACCTTGCGTCGATCGTCCAGCCCCACCAGTTTTCCGGTTGCCCCCGCCACTCATACTCTTCATTGCAGCACCTCTGACAGCAGGAGAGAACTACTGCCAATTCGTATTGGAAGAATTAGTAAAAAACGAGATATCTCTTCCGACCTTGGTTGCAATGAATTCGAATGTTTTGCATGTATTTCGGAAGCCTGCAAGGCTCCAATCCTGCGTTTTGATCGAAAGCAAGAGACTGACTCATTTATAATCATTCAGAGCTCATCATGATCATCATGAAAATACTCAACATTCTTGTTGAGCTTTTTACACGAATTTATGAGTTGTGCTTGATATGCTTTATTCTTGAAGCCATACATACATGCTATGGCTATTTTATCCAGAGAAGATGGAGTTTTAGGCGGTTCATAATAAAACTTAGATGTGTTAGGGCGACACCTCTGCCAATGCATAATTGAGTCTTGGTCTTTTTCAGTGACGCGGACTAGCGACAAATTAGTCTCTTCGCATCCCTTTACTGGTGATTTCATTCCGACAAACTCATGTATCAATCCGAGTGCATGGCCAATCTCGTGACCTAAAACGAAATCAATTATAGTGTTATTCGGGTCTATACTTACGACACTAGGTGGGCCATTCCAGGGAAATGTAGCGCGTCCAGCAACTTCCCCCCCGGTGTCCTCGTTCGGCTTCACTGTCGCGTATGTGAAGCGAATATCGATGTCGCTATTTTCCTTAATGCATCGCCCGTCCTCGTATTGAGAGTGTGTGAAGGTGAGATTGGCGTATTGAGTCCAATCGGTCAGCATCTTGTCAATTTTTCTGACAAGTTCGTTGTGACTGTATTTATTCTGCGGAAATGAATTGCTGACACAATAAGTCAAGGTGTGACCGAGAAGTTTGTTAAACTTTATGGATCTGCCGATTGAATGACTGATGGGGTCAGACTCAGTAAGTCCGGCTCTTACTTCCACTGAATGGGAGCTGATGACTATGGTTGCGAGTAAGATGGCGAAAATAAACTGTGATTTCATTCCGTAACCCACCTTTAGTCATTCTTCCAAGCAATATTGGTGATTTTAGCATCTGAAGAGTTGTAGCTGACCGTATGAGTTGTCTCACTACTATCAATAATTGAGAGTTTGTAAGTATCTCCGGTACTATCTGTAAAATACAAATTAATGGAAGATGTAAAACCAGATTTTGGACCTTTTCCGACAACCGTTATCTCATAGTTGTAGATAGTCCCATCAATCCTGGTCAGCTTTATAGACTTAACGCAGGCTCCGCTCTTGCCCACAATCACGTCCGATATATCATTTGAACCATTTATAGAAACATAATGGCCCAATTGAAGTCCGGTTGGGCATTGTGCGTTTGAATTCTCTCCAGGAGAGTTGCAAATAAAATCATCATACTGCGCTTCGCTCATGATTTAGGTCTCTTCTCTTTCTGAGTCTGCTTTAAGGCCGCGGGCACCGGTTCACGGCTGGTGACTCTCAATCCTTGGGCCATAATTAAGAAATCATGTGAAGCCTGACTCTACTGGTCCGGCACAGCGGCGACTTCCATGATTTTCACATCCTTCCCAAAGATAATGCGTCGGCCCTTGCTCGCCGATGAACAGCGCAAGGCGTGTCATGCAAAAGAGATTAGCAGCTGATTAAAGGAAAGAAAGCCAGATGTACCCACAAGTGCGTTCAAGTGGGATTTTCCTGTATTTGCGCTCGCTGCTTTTTAAGAATTTCACCTTTATCTCGGATACCGAAACCTGACGCTTCACTCCCTTATCCGAATCGGCGGTTGCTTTTGGCGCGACGGACGTTGTAACCCTTTACCCAGCTTTTCATATCTTCGCTCGGTGGTTTGGGCTGCACGGTGCCGATCCATGCGCGATCTGGTAGCTCCTTCATGAATGCCTGGTATGCGTACTGAGCCCAACCGTCTTTTTTGCCGGTCTCACAGGCATACCCAAGCAACTCGCAGAAAGTGTGTAGTTTGCTAGTCGGCCCGAGTACTTTGCGTCGATCGTCCAGCTTCACCAGTTTGCCGGTGGCCACCGCCACCCCATCCGGTATTACGATTTCATTGCCACACTTCGGACAGANGCCGCTGAAAACAAAGCTGCACTTTTGGCAAGGCTTGGTTTTTTTCTCCTGGTCGCCTTTGTCCTGCGGACGGCGGTCAAGACGCTCCCCTTCGCCGTTGTCCATGGCGTCGGGTACCTCGTCTGTAGGCTTCCCGTTTAGCAAGAGGTTGCCAGAGTGGTCGATGATAATGCAGTCGATCTTTCCTGTTTCAGGCGAAAGCCTCAGACCACGGCCAATCATCTGGTAGTGAAGCATCAGGGATTTGGTCGGTCGCGCAATCACAAGGCAACTGGTAGACGGATCATCAAACCCCTTGATCAGCATTGCCACTGAGACCAAGACCCTTATCCTACCCGCCTTGTACTGGCGCAGGATCTCCCCAGTCTCATGCGGCGGCATGTAGCCGTCGATGTGGGCTGCGGCAACGCCCGCTTTCAAGAATTGTTCAGCAAGCTTTTTTGAGTGCTGGACGTTGCAGGCGAAAACCAGTGTTTTGCGGTTTTGACCCAGCTCTTTCCAGTGAGATACCACGTCACCAAGCAGCTTGGCGTCCCCCATCACCGTGGCGAGCTCGTCCTCGATCCAGTCGCCGTTTGGCTTCGTACTCACGCCCTTCAGCGAAGGCACGGACGGGGCATAGCACACTGTCGGGACAAGGAATCCCAGGTCAGTAAGCTCAGAAAGAGAGATGCAATTGATCAGCCTGTCAAATATGCGGCCCAGGCCACGGCGCCATGGGGTAGCACTTAGCCCGATTACTGGCACCTTGTTCCGCCGGCACCAGTTGATCAACTCAATGTGGGCTTCATGGATAACATGCGCCTCGTCAATGAGAACAAGGTGTGGCTTGTGGTGGTTGAGCATGTAGTCCAAGCGAGGGCGCAAGCTCTGGATCGTTGCTACCTGGATGGGCTTTCGATAGTCCGTCAATGGGTGGTCTGACTGAATCGCTCCCGCGACCAATCCATCTTTGTGGAACCGCTCAAGCGTCTGATCAAGTAGCTTCAGGCTGTCGACGATGAACCAGGCCTTCCGGTTCTTCGCCTGCGCGCCAGCAATGATGTGCTTGGCCACCTCTGTCTTACCGGAGCCTGTGGGGCTCATCAGCATCTGAATGGTCGCGCCAAGGCTGATGCCCTTGCGGAGTTCAAAATCCTGCTGCTGTTGGTAGGGTCGGAGTTGCATCGAGGTTTCCCGCTGAAAGAACTACAGGCAGGAAACCATTGCCTCGAAAAAACCCAAGCTAGGTGCTTGATCCACCTGATGGACACAGCCCGGGCACAGCCTGATGGAGACAGATGTTTTTTCTGAGAATGCGAGCCGATATGGACCATCCCTGAAGCCCGTATCTTGATTTGGGTTTTGCGGGTTACGTGCAAACGTAATCGTCATTGCCTGTGCTTTCGCCCAGGCGTCAATGATGGCCAAGTCAAAGGAGGCCTAGATGGATGACGTAGGAAAGGCACGCGCTCTTAGGTATGCAGAGTCGTTGCGAAACGCAAGCTGGGTTATCGATAAGGATTCAGCAAACGCACAAAATGCCGTTGGATTCTGGCTTTACTCATACAACCTGGTTGCAGGCCCCCGGCTCGTAGGCCAACTGACGTTGGACGGCTATCGAGCCATGCAGTCCGGAGAAGATCTGAAAGCACTTGGCGGGCTCCAGCCAGCCGATGTTCTCGGCGCAACCCTCACCGCCTATGACGCACTGCCCGACCAGAACCGCAATGCAGGGGAGTCACAAACCGTCATATCAGCGCTGTCCCTATACGCCAGTTCAAGTATGACCTTGCAGGCGCTGGCGCCTCTCCAAACTGGAGCACATCAGCACTTCATGGTGTTCGATTGGCTTACAGCCACCGGCAAAAGGATCTTTCGCCCGGCTGCGGCAGTCACCGGATCCGTTCTTGCTCCTGAAACTCTTGCCGAATTCGGGAACTTAGTGCTCTGCGCGCATATGTCGAAACACCCCCACGAAACGCCTTTCCAACTCCAGACTACAGGTTCTTAACTCATGCCAATCCGTCACATCATCGTTCATCAGATCCACAAAAAGCCTGATGGAACCCCAGCTGTATTGCATGCCCGCGACACTGAACTTGCAGCGTCGGCAGCCATCGAGAACATGCTCGGCGACCTCAACGAGAGCTACAACGCCAAACAGGGCAAGGCCTGGGGTTTCTTCCATGCCGAGTCCGGCGCGCATCCATTCAGCGGTTGGCTGAAGGCGTATTGCGACCGCAGTAAGGATTTCACCACCTTCAGCCGCCTTGCGGTGGATCACCTGCAGAAGCTGATGGAAGAGTCAAATCTCTCCACCGGTGGCCACGTGCTTTTTGCCCACTACCAACAGGGCATGACCGATTACCTGGCCATCGCCCTGCTCCACCACAGTGCAGGCGTGGCGGTGACTGAAGAACTGGACGTGACCCCCTCACGGCACCTCGACCTGGGCCAGCTGCACCTGGCAGCGCGCATCAACGTCTCCGAGTGGCAGAACAACAAGCAGTCCAAGCAATACATTTCGTTCATCAAAGGCAAAAACGGTAAGAAGGTCTTGGAGTACTTCCGCGATTTTATCGGCTGCCAGGAGGGTGTCGACGGCCCAGGCGAGACGCGTACCCTGCTTAAAGCCTTCACCGATTTTGTCGAAAGCGAAGACATGCCGGAGGAGTCCGCCCGCGAAAAAACCAAGACCCTGGTGCATTACGCCAGCAGCCAGGCCAAGCTCGGCGAGCCGATGGGCCTGGAAGAGCTGTCAGGGTTGATCGATGAAGATCGACCAAAAGCCTTCTACGATCACATCCGCAACAAGGACTACGGCCTGTCGCCTGAAATCCCGGCAGATAAGCGTACCCTCAACAAGTTCCGCCGCTTCACAGGACGCGCCGAAGGCCTGTCAATCAGCTTCGAAGCGCACCTGCTCGGCGACAAGATTGACTACGACGAGAACGCCGGCACGCTGATGATTCGCAATCTACCCACCCAGTTGCGTGATCAGCTCAAGCGCGGCTAGAAACCCGCCCCGTCCAGTTCAGGACGGGGCAAATCCTGCTCAATTTTAACGTAAGCCCAGCCCGTCGAACCTAAAAAGCAGCAACGACGATCCCGAGGGTCGCGAGACAGGAAAAAGTTTTTGCAGCGACGTACTGCACACTGCTCTTTGATGCTTACTTGCAGCGTTTGCTCCAAGAATTCAAGGCTCTGACCCATGGGATTTCAGTCAGAAAATTTATACACGGCTATTAAAAACTGAGGAGTAGCAATCCTGAACTGGCGACGGGAACTTGGGATTATCGGCGATCGTGAGAGAAAGAGGCGGATCACTTATACGGAGAACCATTTATGCAGGTCGTCACGCCCCAAGCCTGGAGTCAGGCTGGACTTACCCTCAACCTGGTCATTGGAGTTCTCGGCTCACAGCAGGCGCTTTTTCGGTTGAAAACCAAGCTCGAATTAGCTGTTGAGGACGCTTTGCATGGGCTCTCTCAAGAGGCAAGCCATGAGCTTGGAATTGAGATTGGTCGCTGGAACATCGAAACGTCCAACTCCCAACCAGAGGTCAACAGGTCGGCGTCGAGCGGGCCAGCCCCTGATCATTCAATAGAGGCACCTGCGACCCCCTTGGAGTCGGCATCCGAGGGATCCCTGAAAGCTGGATCATGCCTATGAGCGCCACATTCGCCCTGACACAACACCTCGAGCACGAGCGCTTTATAGTGCGGGACATCTCTGACCAATACGAGGCTCCGACCTTTGACCTGATTTTCCGAGACCAGGAGCACGGCGTTGAGCGTTGCTCCGACAGCGTGTGGAGTTCGCACGAGCAAGCCTCGGTGGCTGCGGAGGCACTGGAGAAGGCGGATCGTCATCCAGTTCACTGGGGTGTCTTGAAGAGTCTCTAACTCAGTATCATGCTAGTCATAAAGCAGGAGAATAAATGCAACGAAAGAAACCGATACCCTGCTGCACCTTCTTATCGCGCAGCGATGCTGAGGGATACTTGCCAGGCCCTGACTGTCATCTGATATCTATATCTGATGGCCCTGACGATCAGGCACGAATCAACGAAGCACGCTGGAAGAGCGTGAGCTATCACCACTTCATTGACGCCGGCTTTGACGAAGAAGTCATCGAGATATATGGGCAGGACTTTGAGCGGAATTACGTCGATTACCTGCTCAGCAGCAAGGCTGACGTGCTGAGGGAGCGCATACGGGAAATTGCAGACCTGGGGGAAAATATCGCGGTTAATTGCCAGGCCGGCCGATCCCGCAGTGCCGCGGTCGCTTTGTATATCAACAAACATCTTGGGTACCAGTTGCATAAACCGACCCCAGACGCAAACCAGTGCGTCTACCGGATGTTGGCCAACGATGTTCACCTGATGGCCGCCTACCGTACGGCAAGCACTCCAGTGGGACCGGAAGCGCCAAAGCGAACTCTTCTTTCGCTGATCAAGTTGCTGTTCTCGTGAGCGTACAGCGCCGGCAGAGATCATGGTAAACATACGCGACGGCGCCGATGGCTATCTTACCGGCGGGTGAATCGGCGGTAGCGAGATCTGATTCAGGAAAACTCCTCCGCCGTACCTAAGCCCACCCCAAGCGGGCCGAGGCAAAACAATTCGAACATAAAGTCTTTGCTGGCCAGTCCGTTTCTCCCCACCAGTAGATTGAGGTTGGGCTTTTCCAGATCGACGATCGCGCCCGGATGTAGCTCGGCACCGATCCTAAAATCACCCACGGTTTTTTCTCGGAATGGAACTCCTTCAAGCCAATACAGCGGGATCAAGGTAGGGATTGATCCCCTCCCCTGCTCCCTACGAAACCCTGACCACGCCACTGTCTGGCGTCGGCCCATTCAAAACGCGCTGAAATAGTTGGGGTTCCGGGCCCTTGCCGTAGCCTGAAGGCATCTCTAGGAAAACTCGGATCGCCTTGTGTCTTACACCACCGCCACCATCAACGAACTGTATGGTCTACGCGACAAAGTAGGCCTCTCAACCGCTTCGGGCTTAAAAGCTCGTGTTCGCTTTGTACAGCTGGCCTACCGCCACATGCTGGTGCATGAGATCACCAGGTACACTTTGTGGGACCGTGGGTATGAAGGTCTTGGTGAACGAACTTTTGACACATGCTTCGAAATGGGCGACAGCGACGAAGTAATAGCCGAGTTAATCCGTGACGCGCGCATACGGGGCTATGCCGATAATATCGAAATGGAAATAGGTAATTCTGAGTGTTACGCACGCTGGTGTAGCTTCGCAGATCGCCAGCAAGAGTTTGCATTTTGAAGAATGGACCACCTGGGGGGCATGCGCTTCGTTTTTGCTACAAGCGCTGCTGCACCCAATGAGATCTATTAGCTAGAAAAGCGGTGATCTAACGAGGTCTTGGGTTCTTATCACTAAGGGTTAAGTTCTTTGTAACTTACCAAATAGCGTCCGATAAGCACCATGGCTAATTCAAAAAAACCACGCGCATACACCAAGGCCTCGAACCCGGCAGAACACCGCAAAACCCTCATTCGCCTGCTAAACGCAAACAGCCACCGCCATCACTTGTGGGATGTGTTCGCCGACTTCTGCGAAATGGGCGCGTTAGGGATGCTCCGATCAACTTGCTGCGCGGCGGCCGCAAGTCGTAATTTGCACGGCACGCAGCGCTATTTGCTCAAAACGACCTGATGCAGTG